>CALJAP010000014.1 GCA_938027655.1 uncultured bacterium
GGCTGGGGAAGCCCATCCTGTTCGAACCCGAACATGAAGCCTCTGCAACCGGGGCGCATCCAGATGTTCCGCGAGGATGTGCCTCTGCACCTGACACCGCAAACCGGGCAATTCGGCGCGATTTACGCGGTGAACATCTGCTTCCGCGATGGGCATGCTAAGATGTGGTTCCGCGAGCCGAACCGCGTCTATCCTGACGAGTAATCTCTTCCCGGTGGTTTGCCCCTGGGGAGGAAATGCCTTCCCAGGGGCATTTTGAATCTTACCAGAAGAGCACGAGGAATGCATTGATGCACAGGGATACATCTCTTCTTGTTTCTCCGCGTCTGAGCCGACGCCAATTGCTGCGCGGTGCAGGCGCACTGTTGACCACAACCTTGGCGGACATCGCGGCGGCGAATCGCACGTGAAGATTATCAGCCCTTTTACCGGTGAGGTGCGCATCATCGGTGCGGGAGCGTGGTGGGAGGGCGGTACCCCCGCGCAGTACGCTAAGGTCAACTGGTGGCATCCTGCAGGCGACGAAAACGGGAGATGGGTTGCTGCCGATAACTGGCACGGTGACATCGCGCTCTTCGACGCCAAAACCACCCGCATGTATCTGCTCACCACAGCACACCGCACCTACGGAGGCGGTGACCATCCACATGTGGGCTGGGACCGGCGCAGCAAGCGGGTGGTCTTCACTTCACACAGGCTGGGCAACCCAAACGTCTGTGTAGCGACCATACCGGAGGGGTGGTAGCCGCTACTCTGGCGGGGTCCCCTGCCCCTCTTCCCACACAACCCTTGCCCACTCCGCCCCAAACAGGAAAGCCTGTGTGGAGAAGTATGCCCATAGCAGCAGCACTACTGCCGCGCTCGCCGCGCCATACGCCGATTGTAGCCCCGTTAACCCCAGATAAACGCCCACGAGCAGCTTGCACAACGCGAACAGGAACGCCCCAACTATCGCACCGGACCACACGTCGCGCCAGCGTATTCGCTCGTCGGGTAGGAGGCGATAGGCTGTCGCAAACAGCAGGGTAAGTAGCGCCCATCCCGCTGCGAAGTTCAGCCATCGCCACACCGCCAGCGCTGGCATCCACCGCGCAGACAGGGCGGAGAGCACCACATCTGCACCTAACCACACCACGAGCGCCATCGCTGCAAGCAGCACCATCAGTACCGCTAGCAGATGTTCGCGCATGGTAGCTCGCAACCCCTGCGCCGGTGTGCGTGTCTGCCAGACAATGTTCACCGCCGCTTTGAGCTGGCGAAACAGGCGCGCCGCACCGAACAACATCAGCAAGAGGCTGATACCTGCTGCGGAAAAACCGCTGGAAGGACGCTGCGTGTTGCGCAGCACCTCCTGGGCGAAACGCGCGGTCTCCTCGTTGACCGCTTGCCCTACCACGTTGACCAGATACTGCGACGCCACATCGGGTTCCACCACCAGCGCAGTGACCGCTACCGCTACCACCAGCAAAGGCGATAGCGACAGCATCGCGTAGAAGGCGATAGCCGCCGCCAGCAAGGGGGCATCATGCTCTCGCCAGCCGCGAATGGCTTTTCGGGCTATGCCGAACCAGTGCTGTATCCGCCTGAACATCGCGCCGTCTCCTCTTGATACAAGGGTTCGCTAAGTGTGAGATGGATTCCGTGTCCTTCGGAAAAAGCACACGGAGCGACAATCCGCATCCTCACATCCGGATAATTTACACCGCCCCCTTATAAAACAAGCAGGAATACGGGTAACCTATGGCACAATATCAGAGGGAAATACGGGTAACCGGCGCGGGCGCAACGTGCGTCCGTTTTTACGTATATCATATCACGATGAGCTTCGTGTCCTGCGCGACACGAGAAGCCAAAAAAGGAGCGTCAAACGTCGATGAAAGCAGTCCCCTTCAACGGACAAGAGATAGTGCTGACCGCGGAAGGTTATGCGCGCATCGAAAAGGAGCTGGAGCACCTGAGCAAGGTGGAGCGCAAGGCGGTTGCCGACCGCATCCGTGAAGCAAAGGATTTCGGCGAGCTGACGGAAAATGCTGAATATGAGGACGCCAAGAGCGAGCAGGCTCTCATCGAAGGGCGGATTCTGGAGCTGCGCCAAATCCTGAGCCAGGCGGTCATCCTGAAAGAGGAAGACATCTCTACCGATCACGTCAGCATCGGTTCGTATGTTCGCGTGCGTGATCTGGATACCGGGGAAGAGTGGGAGTTCCGTATGGTCAGCCCCTTCGAGGCAGACCCCGACGAAGACCGCATCTCCCACGAATCGCCTATCGGTGAGGCACTGCTTGGACATCAGGTAGGCGAAGTGGTTGAGGCGAATATACCCGCAGGCAAGGTGCGATACCAGATTCTGCAAATCCGAAAGTAGCGGACAACGATGGAACTGACGCACGAGGAGAACGACCAGGTACTGAGGCGGCGAGAGAAACTGCAGGCTCTGCGCGAGATGGGCAACGACCCTTACCGCGAGGAGCGATACGAGCGAACACATCTCGCCGCCGACATACTGAACCATTACGATGATCTGGAAGGCAAAACGGTGCGCATCGCAGGGCGTATCGTCGCGATGCGCTTGATGGGCAAAGCCTGCTTCATGCACCTGCAAGACGGCTCCGACAAGATTCAAATCTACCTCCGCGCCGACGACCTGGGCGAGGAACGATACACTCTGCTTAAACTGCTGGACCTGGGTGACTTCCTCGGCGTGCAGGGCGAGGTGTTCCGCACCCGAACAGGCGAAATCACCGTGCATGTGCGCGAGTTCACCATTCTCTCCAAGGCACTGCGCCCCATCCCCTTCGGCAAGGAGAAGGGTGAACAGCACTGGTACGGTCTGCAGGACGTGGAGCTGCGCTACCGCAGACGGTACTTGGACCTGTTGGTGAACCGCGAGTCGCGCCAAATGCTGCTGGACAGGTGCCGCATCGTGCAGGCAACGCGCCGTTTTCTGGATAGCGAAGGCTTTCTGGAGGTGGAGACGCCCGTCTTGCAACCTCTCGCCGGAGGTGCAGCGGCACGCCCCTTCATCACCCACCACAACGCGTTGGATGTGGACTTCCACCTGCGCATCTCGCTGGAGCTCTACCTGAAGCGCCTCATCGTGGGCAACATCGAGAAGGTGTACGAAATCGGGCGCGTGTTCCGCAACGAGGGCATGGACCGTCGCCATAATCCCGAGTACACCCTGCTGGAGCTCTATCAGGCGTATGCCAACCTCGAAGACATCATGGATTTGGTGGAACGGTTATTCTACCACGTGTGCCTCGAGGTGCGCGGGGAGCCGTTCATCGAATACAATGGTCAGAAGGTGGATATGACCCCTCCGTGGAAGCGCGGACGCCTACTCGACCTGATTGAGGTCTACGCCGGGGTCAAGCCGGAGGAGTTCGCCACACTGGAGAGCGCAAAAGCGGCGATGGAGCGCAAGGGCTTGCCCACCGAAAATGAGCATACCGTTGGCGGTATCATCGAGAAGTTGCTGGAGCGGTTCGTGCAACCCAACCTGATTGAACCCACCTTCGTCACCGACTACCCGATAGAGACCTCTCCGCTGGCGAAGAAGCACCCGCAAGACCCGCGCTTCACCCGCCGATTTGAGGGATACGTCGCCTGCCAGGAGGTCGCCAACGCCTTCTCGGAGCTGAACGACCCCGACGACCAGCGCGAGCGGTTCGAAGCGCAGATGCGCATGCGCGCCGCAGGCGACGAGGAGGCACATCCCTACGACGAGGATTTTGTGACTGCGCTGGAATACGGGATGCCCCCTACCGGCGGATTAGGCATCGGCATGGACCGCATGGCGATGGTGATACTGGGCGCAGATTCCATTCAGGATGTCATCTTCTTCCCCCAGATGCGTCCGAAGGGATAGATTCCCGGTGGCAGAAGTTTGAGACTCATGGCTGAGTAAGATATACTAAAAAGCGGAGGGAATACACTTCCGCGGAGATCATCGGATGGGTAAGCTAGCCGCTCTACATAACGTTAAGAAGAATAGGGTATCATCAGCGCCGAAACCACGTCTCCCGCTTGGTGAAGCTCTGGAATCACTCGACGTGTACGAAAGAGAGGGAATACGCATTTTCTGGGCGGATGTTTCCACCCTATACGACGAATGGCCCTCCCCTATCGCTATCATATCCGACGGTGCTTACGGAATAGCTGGTGGCAGTACAAAAGAGAGACAGAAGAAAGCGCCAAGATTTCATCTCCCTCAGAAGCAAGGCACTATCTCAGCGCACGAGAAAAAATCAACGATGTCCCCGCGTCAGATAGAGGAGGTAATTTTGGGCGTGTCGCTCGTATTGGTATTATGGATGATGGGATAAACTCTTTTCACCAACTGCATCTACTCGGTATCCCGGTAGAATCCTGGCGAAGGTTCTTTAAGAAGGCAACTTCTTTTGCCCGATAACCAATTACCTCGTATATCGTCTAAAGAAGAGATGATACGGCAAGGGAGTGATAATCTCATGAGCAGAGCACCACATTGGCTTCTCCCGGTACTCGCCCTGTTGTTCACAGGGTGCGGCAATGTTGCAACCACCGGTGTGGGCAACGAACCCCCACCACAACCGAACACCGGCAAGATGACCGAATCAACCAGAAAGGTGGACCCGAGACTGGTAGACGCGAACAACCGGTTTGGCTTTGCGCTCCTTCATCAGCTGCGCGAAGCGGACGAGCGGAAGAACGTGTTCCTCTCACCAACAAGTATCACCCTCGCCCTTGCCATGACCTATAACGGCGCAGCAGGCGAAACCGAGCAGGCGATGGCGAAGGTGATGTCGCTGGAAGGGATAAGCAAGGAGGAACTGAACCAGGCGGCGATGGACCTGCGCCAGAGCCTGCAGAGCGCAGACCCCAAAGTGGAACTCACCATCGCCAACTCGCTCTGGGCGCGGCAGGGAATCTCGTTCAAAAAGCAGTTTCTGGAAACCAATCGCCAGTACTTCGGGGCACAGGTAAGCGTGCTAGACTTTGGCGACCCCGCTGCACCACAGACCATTAACCGCTGGGTGGAGGGCAACACCAGAGGCAAAATCAAGAAGATAGTGGATAGCATCCCGGCGAGCACGGTCATGTTCCTCATCAACGCCATCTATTTTAACGGCAAGTGGCAGAAGCCCTTCGACAAGTCGCTGACGCAGGAGAAACCTTTCCATCTGGCGAACGGCGAGCAGAAGCGCGTGCCGATGATGGCGCAGACCGGCAAGTTGCCTTACCTGAAGGGCGAGGGTTTCCAGATGGTGAGCCTGCCTTACGGCACAGGTCGGCTGAGCATGGTCATTGTTCTACCCGATGAGGGTATCAGCCTGAACGAGTGGCTGGAGTCGCTGGACGCGAAGACATGGAGGGAGTGGACATCGAAGCTGGTTACCACCGATGGCGAACTGCAATTGCCCCGTTTCAAGACAGAGTACGACAAAATCCTGAACGATGCCCTGAAGTCGCTGGGCATGGCGGTCGCCTTCGATGCTGACCGCGCGGACTTCACGGGCATGCGTGACGAGCGTGACCTGTTCCTCGAAAAGGTGCACCACAAAGCGGTGGTAGAGGTGAACGAGGAAGGAACAGAGGCAGCTGCTGTGACCTCTGTGCAGGTGGGCATCACCTCGGTACAGCAACCGCGCCCACCGTTCAAGATGATAGTAGACCGCCCCTTCTTCTTCGCCATCCGCGATACCCGCACCGGCATGGTGCTGTTCATGGGGGCAGTAGTCGAGCCGTAGGCAGCGATATGTATCATTCGCATGGTTCTGCCGATAATATATTTCAGAAACTCGCGATATCGCGAGCGTCATGAGTGACATTCACCGGCAAAGAGAGGTACAATACGTTTGTGTGCACATTTGCAAGCCACAAGAAGGGGGTTCCGCCGCCTATGAAGCGCGTGACAATTCTTTTCATCTTGCTGATGACAGCTCTCGCTGTGCTATCGGCGCTGGCGCAAAACGGACCGCCTCGCATCGGCGCAGGGGATACGCTGGGCATTAACCTAGTTGGCGACAAAGACATCACCGGACAGTACAAGGTGGACGACAACGGCTACATCAAGGTGCCGTTGCTGGGGTCTATCAAGGTGGATGGTGAGACCGAAGAAGGATTAGCCAAAAAGCTCACCGAGATGCTCAAGAAGTACTATGTAGACCCCGTGGTGACAGTGGTGATTCTGGAGCGGTTCCCACGCTACGTGACGGTGACCGGCGCGGTGCGCAAAGGCGGGAAGATACCGCTGCGCGAGAACATCCCCACCCGTCTGATCGAAGTGATTCAAGCCGCCGAGCCTGAGCAGGGCGCGGACCTGGCGCGAATCAAGCTCACCCGCAAACAGCCCGCCCCTGCCGAGATGACGCTGGACCTAGAGCGGTTCATCAAGTTCGGCGACCCGACCGCCAACGTGGAGATAATGCCCGACGACGTGATCCTCGTGCCCGCGAAGCAGATGATGACGATTTTTGTCACGGGGGCAGTGGCGCGTCCGGGAGCGCTGACTCTGCAAGAAGGTAGCACCTTCCGCGAGGCGATTCTGCAGGCAGGAGGCTTGCAACCCAACGCTGATAACTCGCGCATCACCATTCGCCACGAGGGGCAAACCGAAGAGATTCCGGTGAATTACACCGAAGCGATGTCGCAGGATGCTGCTAAGCAGGTGGTGCTGAAGAACGGCGACCGCATTCTGGTTCCTACCGTGCAGGAAGCGGTAACCGTCTCGGTGTTCGGTGGGGTCAATCGCCCCGGGCCTGTGCCTCTGGTTGGGCGGATGCGTTTGAGCGAGGCGATTGGCGCGGCGGGAGGTTTTTCTCCATACGCCAGAAAATGGGATATTAAAATCCTGCGGGCGGTACCCGGCTCTAACAAGCGACAGACGATGAAGGTCAACTTCGGCGAAATCGAAGAGGGCAAAGCGGACGACCCCTACCTGGAGCCGAATGACCAGATTGTGGTGGCAGAACGTTCGCGCGAGCAATTCAACTTGGGCACTGCGCTATCGATGCTGTCGGCTATTGCCAGCCTCGCGTGGCTGCTACGGCGAAGATAGAACCCTCCCATGTTGTTACTGCGAACGAGTGAAACAACCGAGGCAATCCCGCGCGTCCATCGGGGATTGCTTCGGCATTTTGTGCCTCACCATGATGCGGGGAACGGCTTGACAGGAGACACGCCATCCAAACTGGTAAATCGCTACGATGTTTCCATACGACCTGCTGCGAACTGGAGCGGAAGCACTGGGCATCGCGCTGGACACGAGCCAGCTGGAACAGTTTGCGCTGTACGCCCATCGTCTCTATGAAGCCAATCAGCACATGAATCTCACCTCCGTGCCACCGGAAGAGGTGGTTGTTCGGCATTTCCTCGATTCGCTCACGCTGGTTCACGCGTGGAAGCCATCCGCAGGAGCGCAGGTGCTGGATGTGGGAACCGGAGCAGGTTTCCCCGCACTGCCCCTGAAGATTGCCTTTCCCCAAGTGCGCCTCGCCTTGCTCGATTCGCGTCGCGACCCCTTCCTGTTCTTGCGCCCGCTGTGCCTGGAAATGGGGGTTACCGACGTGGAGTTCATTCACGCCCGTGCGGAAGAGGCAGCGCGTCAGACTCGGTGGCGTGAAGAGTTCGATATGGTGACCGCTCGCGCGGTAGCGCACCTGTGGGCGCTGGCGGAATGGACCCTGCCCTTCGCCCGGGTGGGTGGGAGCGTGGTCTGGATGAAGCGTCCTTCTCAACAAGAAGAGGTAGAGCAGGCGCGCGGACAGATCCTGCGGCTGGGTGGCGCAGAGCCGGAGATGGTGGAAGCACCTGTGCCCCTCTCCGACGTGGTGAACCTGCTGGTGCGTTCGGTGAAGGTGGCGACCACGCCCGCACAGTATCCGCGTGCTACCGCGCGTGTGTTACGAGAAGCCAGGCGGTTCAGGAGTCCGTCCGAAGATGTTTGACCTCAACACCATTCCCGACGAGCCGGGCATGTATCAGCTGGTGCTATCTCTGGCGGAAGAGGTCACTCTGCAAGTGGGCGCACTGGGCACTTTTCGCTTCCCTACCGGCAAGTACCTCTACACCGGCAGCGCACTGGGAGGCTTGCGCAAACGGCTCGCTCGCCACCTGCGTCGGGAGAAACGCCTGCACTGGCACATCGACTACCTGTTGCAACATGCCGTTGTGGAAGAGTTCCGCCTATACCCCGCCGGCGGGCTTAGCGAGTGCGCCCTGAACCGACGGATGCTCGCTCTCCCCCATGCCCGGGTGATAGCGCGCGGCTTTGGCTCCAGCGATTGCACCTGTCCAGCGCATCTGGTGTATCTAGGGCGTTAATCGGGCAGCTTCGTGCCCGGCAGCCGGGCATAATAGTGCGGTTCCCCGTGCACCACCCGATGGAGCGCGTCGGATGCCAGCCGTTCTGCCTACGCCGTTGCCAGCAGGCTCAGAACATACAACAAAAACAGCATGCTTGCCACCTGCAAGCCAAACCGACGCATTCCCTCCGCCAGAGCAGCGCCGCCAGTGTGCCCCCGCGTAACCTGCCAGAACGCCGCCACCGCTGCCAGAAGATGTTGCGGTTCTTGATGTACGGCTGCAACAGCACCTGTGCTTCGGTGTTGTCGTCGAAGTCGGGACCGTCGGCGTTGTTCTGCGACATGAAGCGCTCGTCGTAGTCCTGGGCGTACATCAGGAAGGCATTGGTCAACTGTTTCAAGTTGCTCACACAGATTGTACGTCGTGCTTGCTCCCGCGCCTGGGCGAACACGGGAAACAGAATCGCTGCCAGTATCGCGATAATCGCGATAACAACCAGCAACTCAATCAAGGTGAATGCTTTGCACCGCATGAGAACCATCCTGCGTATGGTTATTCGCTCAACCATCCCTACTCTATGCTGGCATTGCTATTCTGTCTAACAGCATACTGGCTCACATTTCAAAATTCTTTGCCGGTAGCGCACAAACAACACCCCTTGCACCCTTGACGCCAGCTACCCTTGCAGGTGATAATAAAGAAGCGGGTAAGAAGGACAAAGGAGTGCACATGGCATCTGCGGTATTCCCTACTGTACGCTGGGGTGAAAGGCTTGCCACTTTCCGTCCGCGTCGTCGGTGGCAGGGCATTCAACCGATGCAGGCGGTGTTGCTGTTCGCCTTTTTTGGGGACAGGGTGGTGCTCTGCGACATCGAAGGGCGTGGCTGGAGCGTGCCCAGCGGTCATATCCAGCAGGGCGAGACGCCGGAGCAGGCAATACGCCGGGAGGCACAGGAGGAGGCAGGTATCCTCCTGAACAGGGTTCAACCGCTCGGCGTCTATACGCTGGAGGAACCGGACGGCAGCCGCTGGTACGCCCCGGTGTTTATCGGCGAGGTGGCGCATTTCATCACCATCCCCGATAGCAGCGAGTCGCATGGCATCCTGCTGATACCACCGGAAGACGTGCAGGAGGTATACCACCTGTGGGACCCGCTGATAGCGGAGGTCTTCCGCTATGCGCTCGCCCAGTATCGCGAGCGGTTCCGCCCGGGCGTGCCGTTGCGCGAGGTCTATGAACAGTTCGCCCGCGTGGAGCCCATACCTGAAAACGATACCAGCAGCTATTTTCAGCGATAAGGAGGTTACGCATGTTCATCTCGCAACGCGCTCAACGCACCAGCCCATCTCCCACCCTCGCCATCACCGCTAAAGCGCGCAAGATGCGTGAGGAGGGTATCGATGTGCTCTCATTCGGGGCAGGAGAACCCGACTTCGATACCCCCGAGTTCATTAAGGATGCCGCCATCACTGCCTTGCGAGAGGGCTTCACCAAGTACACACCGACCGCAGGCATCGAGCCACTGCGCAAAGCGATTTGCGACAAGCTCTGGCGCGATAACGGACTGAAGTATGAACCGAACCAGATTATCGTCACCTGCGGAGGCAAGCACGCGCTATACAACACCTTTCAGGTTATCTGTGACCCCGGTGACGAGGTGATTATCCCCGCCCCCTACTGGGTGAGCTACCCGGAGATGGTCAAACTTGCCGACGGCGTGCCGGTGTTCGTGTACGCGGATGAGAGCACCGGTTTCGTGCCTACCATCGACGCCATTCGCGAGAAGATAACCGCGCGCACGCGAGCCATTGTGGTCAACAGCCCGTGTAACCCAACCGGCGCGGTGTTCCCCCGCCAGAGGCTGGAAGAGATTGCCGACCTCGCGCTTCGGCACGACTTGTACATCATCTCCGACGAGATTTACGAGAAGATGGTATACGACGGGCACGAGCACTTCAGCATCGCCAGCCTGGGCGAGGAGGTGAAAAAGCGCACCATTCTGGTCAACGGGATGTCCAAAGCGTACTCGATGACCGGCTGGCGCATTGGCTACGCCGCGGCGGAGCGCGAGCTGATCGCTGCCATGACGCGCATCCAGGACCAGTCCACCTCCAATCCCACCTCTATCGCGCAGCGAGCCGCGCTGGCGGCACTACAAGCATCGGAGGACGCAGTAAAGCAGATGGTCACAGCGTTCGCCGAGCGCAGGCGGGCGATTGTAGACGGCTTGAATAACATCCCCGGTTTCCGCTGCGCCGAGCCGGGCGGGGCGTTCTACGCCTTCCCCAATGTGTCCGCGCTGTACGGCAAGCGATGGGGCGACCGCGTGCTCAACAACTCGGATGCTTTTGCAGAGTATCTGCTGGAGGTGGCGCGGGTGGCGGTCGTGCCGGGCAGCGGCTTCGGTGCGGATGAGAACATCCGTCTGTCCTATGCCTGCTCGCTGGACACCATCCGCAACGGTCTCGCCCGCATTGCGGAGGCGGTGCAGGCGCTGGGGTAACCGTACCACCACTCCGGGCGTCTAAAAGGCAAAACAACGCGGGAACAGAGGAGGAAATCCGGCAATGCCATCATCTCCGGTTTTGCACGTTCGCGCTGTTACCCGTGAGGGACGACCGGTCAAAGACGCACAGATTCTGGTGTGGCGCATTATCCCTGCCGGCGCACTGAAGCCTCTGCTGGGAAACTGGAGCACCTCTGAGACCGGCGAATTGCGTACCCAGCTCCCCCTGCCCTCTGAACTGCTCACCGTTGCCAGAGAAAGCCAGACACCCCTGCGCTTTCTGGTGTTGGCATGGCATCCGCAAGCAGGTTGGGCGTGGAGCGTTGCCCGTCAGGATGCCCTGCAGAACATGAAGCTGACCCTTGCTTTGGCGGGGCAATGTACCTGGACGGTGCAAAACTGCTTCGGTGAACCCGCAAAGGGGCTGATGGGACGAATCGTTCAGCTGCGGATACCCGAGATTGCCACGCCGATACCTCTCCCGCAGATGCCTGAGGCGATTTTGCAGACGAACGCAGAGGGCAAGCTCACAGTAGGGTTGCCCGTTGGGGTTACCGCCTACTGGGCTTGGGGCGGAGAACTGCCTGCGGGAATGCACTGGCGGTTCCACGAACCGGTTCCTCTGAACGTCGGTGAACAGCGTGTGCGTTACCACTTGGGCACGCGAGAGGTGCGCGGCAGGCTGGTAGACGCCCGTACCCACCAGCCATTACGCGGGGAAGCGGTGCTATTGCACACACAACCCCACGTATTTTTCCAATGCGTGCCCACTGCCTACCTGACTCTTACCGATGCACAGGGGTGGTTTACCCTATATCTTCCGCCCGAACCCACCGGTCCGGTCATCCCCACGCTGTGTCGCTTCTCCAGCGGTGCTGAGTTGTGGGCGAGCCTGATTCCACTGGATGCACGCCCGCCTGTGCAGGCAGCCTGCGAGCGCTGGGATCTGGGTGAGGTCGCTCTCAGCGCGCCGGATGCGTTCATGGTGGGAGAGGTGAGAGGGTCTAACGGCAAACCGGTACCGTTTGCGCTGGTTGCAGGTCAGCAGAAACAGTCGGAAGCGCAGACAAGGTTCACAGAAATTACCTGTAAAGTAACCACCTGTGCCGGAGTGCGAAGAACACTGCAGCAACGTATCCGTCCTAGCAGAGCGTTCGCCTGTGCGTTTGCGGATGGGCAGGGGCGGTTCCGCCTGTCGGTGCGAGCGGGCGACTGGTGGTTGCGTGCATATCCCGTACACTTACCCAATGAGCCTGCGCCCACGTCGTCGCCACCCTTACCCTGTCGGATACCCTCCGTGAGCGTGGATACCCAATGGACGGCGACGCGGGTGAACGCCGGTCAAACGGTGAAGGTGCAGCTATCGCTCAGCGCGGGCATGCCTGTTCGCCCGATACGTGTTTCGTAGGGGCAGACCCGTGTGTCTGCCCCTACACGACCGTTATCCGTACTGCCCGTATTTGCGCACCAGGTCTATGGTGCGACAGTATTGCTCGAAGCTCACACTGGGCGGTACGGAGTGGTCGCTGTGATACAGGTAGCCTCCGCCTTTCATGGCTACTTCGAACTTGCTGCGTATCTCCTCTTCGATTACGCTGGGGTCAGGGTCTGCCATCTTGCGCGCATCGATGTTGCCCATGAAAGCGAGGCGGTCGCCGTACTGCTTCTTCAGCTCGCGCACGTCCATGTTCGCTTTCGCCTCCAAGGGTTGCAGGCAGTCGATGCCTGCTTCGATCAAGCCCGGTATCAGCAGGCGCACGTCGCCGTCGGTGTGGTAGATGACCGGCATACCCCGGCTGTGGAAGAAGTCGCACAGCATCTTGTCCGACTCCAGAATGCACTCTCTGTACATCTTTGGCGAGAAGAGCGGCCCGTTGCGATAGCCCATGTCGTTGAACAGGAAGGCTGCGTCGCACGGATAGCCTGAATCGAGAATCATCCGCGCCATCTCCAGCACCAGCAGAGCATGGGTCTGCACCATATCGCGGAACCAGTCGGGGTCATCGTGCATGATAACCAGCAGCTCTTCGCTCTTCACGTAGGACTGCAGATGGTCGTACCCAACAGCCGCGGTCAGCACAATGCACTTGTTCTCCGAGCGAGCCTGCTGGTAGCGCTGGCGCAGAGACACCCAGTCCACGCGGGTATAGTCCGGACGCAGGCGTTCTTTGATGCGTAGCCAGTCCTCTTTGCTCTTCACCGCCCAGTCGATAATCTCAGGCGTGCTGGCGTAGGTACGGAAGTTCTTGCGCACGCCGCCGTAGGGAGTGGTCTGGACAATCACATGGTCGTCCTTGTACAGCGTTTTGACCTCGAACATGGGCGAGGGGTCAAAGCCGACGCCCACAATCTCGTAGCCGAAGTAGTCTTCCGCGGGGATTTCGGCGGGCAGTCCTTCACGCTGCCACCGGCGGACGGTCTCCGCCCACAAGCCGTCGTGCACAGGCACGCGGTCCGGCTCCTCGCGACGCAGTGCTTTCAACACACGTTCTCGCGGTGTCATTGCAGCAACACCTCCCGTTGTGGTGCTACTTACGATTTCGCCGATACAGCAGGGATTATCCTTGTTTGTATGTGAAGAGAAAAATAGAGTCCGGAGGCATGTTTCGGTCTACTTTGTCATGCTGCTAGCCGCGCATGTAACTAACAGAGTGTCAGCGAAGCATCTCGTCTTTTTCCTGTCATGCTCAACAGGGCGAAAGGGGTTGCCCGGCACTACCCATACCTGCCGTACTTCCGTACCAGATCCACCACCTGCGCGTAGCGTGCCATACTGACCGTCGGCGGGATGGAGTGGTCGCTATGGTACATGTAGCCGCCGCCTTCCATCGCCACTGCAAGCTTGCTGCGTATCTCCTCCTCCAGCTCCTCGTCGGTTCCGTAAGCCATCACATCCGCGCTGATGTTGCCGAAGAAGACAATCTGCGTGCCATAGAGCTTCTTCAGCTCGCGCACGTCGTTGCCTGCTCGCGCCTCCAGAGGTTGGATGGCATCGAAGCCTGCCTCGATGAGCAACGGGATGAACCGCCGCACATCGCCGTCGCAGTGCAGCAGCATCGGTATCCCCTGCGCCTCACACCACGCCTTCACCTTGCGATGACAGGGCATCAACAGCTCGCGGTAGGCGCGCGGCGAGAAGAGCATCCCGTTCTTGTAGCACAGGTCGGAGAAGAACCACAGCCCGTCGAAGGTGATACCCCTCTCCACGCACAGCTGACACATCCCCAACAGGAAATCGGTATAGGTGTTCAGGATGTCGGCGATGAGGTCGGGTTGTTCGGCAATCAGGGGCAAGGCGTTCTGGAAGCCCATCAGGTGGTCGAGCACATACCACATCGGCTCGACCGGCTCCGCCACCACAAACCAGTCCTGCTCGCGCCAGTCACGGTAGTTCTGAATCATCCATTCGGGGATACGGTCGAGGCTTGGCTGTAAGCGCGGCTTTACCTTCAACCACTCATCCCAGCTCTGCACGCTGCACTCCAGCCGGGCAGGGGGTGCGTACGAATCCTTCCACTCTTTCACCACCAGCCCGTTGGCGTTACGGTAGATACGCCAGCGGTCGGTCTCTTCGATCATTTCCACCGGCAGCTGCAGCGAGCCATCGAAGCCGAAACGCTCGATCCCGTCCAGTCCGAAGTAGTCCACCGGGTCTGCCCCTTTGGGGAAGCCCTCCTGTTGCCAGCGCACGAGGGTGTCGGGCCAGAAGGTGATATCGAGCATAGGCACGCGATCGGGAATACCGCGCGCCAGCGTGGTCCGGATGCGTTCACGTGAGTTCATGTGCTCAACCCATATTCCGCAGGGATATACAATGAACCGTAATTGAGGTCCGCCCGCTGGCGGAGTGCGTCGGCGTCTTCGGGCAGGTCGGCGAGGGCGTCTTCTATCATGCCCAGCCACCGCTCCTCACGTTGCTCCAGGGTCATGTTGCCTTCGCGCACGGCGCGGCGTATCTCCTCCGTCGCATAGCGTGCCATCGCCAGCGTGCGAGCGTAATGGTCCTCGCCTGCCCCGACGATACGCTTTCCTGCCTCATATACTACGCGCAGGTCAAGCATCAACGCCTGCGGGTCGCGATGGTGGTCAGACAGCACCAGCAGGTCGCGCAGGGTATGACCCTGCCCCTGCTTGAGAGCGGTGTTCATCAACCGACAGTCGTAAGCGAGGATTTCAGTAAATACCGCCGGCGCGTAACCGCCCAGCAGACGCACGTCCTGCACCGTCTCGTTGCTCCACAGGTCACATACCGCCGCGGCGATATTGCCCAGCGGCGAGGAGTGTGCGCACGCGCTGGATTTCCCCTCCATGCTAATGGGCACACCGGTTAGGGCTTTGATCACGGGGTTCTCGTATCCACAGTCCTTCAGCGGGCCCGTCGCGCCCATCTCCACCGCCACCAGCGAGCGCGGTACCGTCATCAGCCGGACGACAGCCGCCAGCACTTTGGGCAGTAACCCCTGATACGCCAGTTGCATCGCGGTATTGCCGAAGCCGCAGGCGGTATCGCCTCCAGGCACCACCTTGTAGCGATGCGCGATGTCCACAATGGCTTCCCATAGCGATTCCATGTCGCGCGGCGCCAGCACTCCCAGCGCGAAGGCGATGCCTTCCATGTCGCCCTGCACCAGCGCGTGGTCGTTGACCTCTTTGCCGCCGGTGCTTTCGATGGAGAGGATATCCGCGCCGGCGTCCGCACATCGCTCAAAAGCCTGTAGCATGGTGGCGAACAGCTCACCGGTGCGCATGTGCGGGGGACGCTGCTGGTCGCGGATGTCAGCGACGGTCACACGCAGGGCAGAACGCAGTCCGTAGCGCTGTTCAAAATCTTCCATCAACGCCTTGATATCCGCTGTCACCAGTGCGCCCCAGTCGGGATGCAGAGTCAGCTCGTACAGGTGCTCCAACTCCAGCACTAGAGCAGAGAGCCCTTGCTGCACGGCGCGGGTGAGGATGCGCTCCACCATCTCGCGAAACCGCTGGCGCACATCAGGCAGAGTTTCTTCGCGTATCGCCATCGGCGGCAGGGTAAAGTTCACTTCGGGTATCACTTCCCCAGCTCCGACGAGTACTCCATTACCACAGGCGATAGGCTTCGCCGCCGAACCAAAAATCATCTCCTCCGGCGAGGAATACGCCATCCCTGTAACCGGCTTGCGGTGATAAGACATGATGCACCTCCTGACGAAATCTCTGTTTGACAAGAATAATTTACGTGCTTCAGTAAGTAAATCCTGTATTACTCTGCCAACCTTGATTATTTGGATGCAGACAAGGCGGTTTTACGCCCTCACCGTGCCGAACTTTAACGACATACTGAGATGCTTCGCTGACGCTCAGCGTGACAAAATAGGGTGAAAAACAGTCCTCCCACCATTGAAATGGTGGGCTATGGTGAGGAGAAACCTGTCTTCACAAGTTTTCCAATCCGCGCAGGCGGATTTTGCTCCTTTCATAGCCCATGATTTCAATCGTGGGGTGCAGCCATGGAAAACGGTCTCTTGAAACAGTTAGCAGGAGGTTACGAACCCTCTTCAAACTGCACAAAGTACTCTGAGGCTTCGTACTCACCGGCGGACTCGCGCAAGAGGCTGAAGGGGTTTGTGGACGGGGATGCTGCCTCCTCCAGCACCTTCTGGAGCACCTTGTTCAGTTTGCTTTTGAGATTGCTCTTCACGGGTTTGTGCGGAATATCCAACGTGCTTAAAATGTGCGCGAACTGGGAGAGGTCATCAGCGCCACGAAGCTCCACCCACAATATACCGCGTTCCGTCAACTGTGCCTTGTTCTTGTCCGACAGTTTGTCCGCAACGAAGACGTTCGCGTCGCGGGCTAAAGCGGCATCTGCGCTCTCTGGGTTGCCTTTACCCATCAACTTCACCTCGCAGCGGTAAGTCTTGCCCGTCTTGTCCACAAGGTGAAAATCCACTTCCCGTTTGTGTCCGGGTGGCGAAGACAGCATAAAATAGCGACGAGGCACCTGATGCAAAGCGCAGAGCGTCATCATCAGCGGCTTCTCCACCTGTTTGCCAGCGGTACTCCAGATACCCCCACGCAAGGCAGCACGAGCAACCGCAAGGGCGTTGATGACAATCAAGCTCTCGTTGATGTCCAAGTCAATTGCTACGTTGTTGAACTTGATGGTAAGAATAATGTTTACATCCGTCTCGCTCGTCAAGTCACGAATGGCATCATAAAGGGTCTCGTAGTGCTCAAGGGATGCCTCGATAACAACTTGTTTGCGAGTGGTGTTATACATATTGTTGATGGTCTTGATATTCAACCCAGCATGGATTGCAATCTCTTCCTTCGGTAGGTTATCAGCAAGCATTTCTCGGCGATACCAGTCAAGGGTGATTTGCTGATGCCGCATCTTCGCTTCAGCAACGCGCTTGAAGAACTCGATGGCGTACTCCAGAAACTGCGCATCAATGAGGGCAACCACTTCTGACCGGTAGTCCTCACCGAATATCAGCTTGCGGATAATGTTGCCAACCAGTGCATCAGTTGCAGTCATCCTTCTTCCTTTGCATAACCTGCGCTGATACAGGTGAATTCATCCAGTGTCATCGTTCGGACAGATTTACCTCCAAACAGAGTACCTTCGCTCAGAAGCTCTTTGGCGTAGGAGGCGTACTGTGGGTCTTTTTCCACAAGGAAATAGAATCTTCCGGTTTGTAGCGCAGCGATACCAACGGTTCCACGTCCCGCAAATGGGTCAAATACCAGGTCGCCTCGATAGGAGTACAGTTCGATAATGCGGGTTGCCAGTTCCACAGGGAAGACCGCCGGATGCACAGGGTCTGCAGAAGGCGCGATTCGCCAGACGTTGGTTTTCTCGTAATCGCCCAGCACCTTGCTTGCTTCTACCGTTTCCGAGTCATACTGGCGCATGTTCCAGTCAATTAACTTGTTGGTATGCTTTCTGTAGACGATAACGTATTCCACTACCGAGTTTGCCTTATACCCCAGCGGCTTGCGGTGCTGATAAAAGCCACCGTTGCGGTTCTTAGCACTGGGATCTGGCTTCACCCAGATGATGTCATCGATAAAATCAAAGCCGATTTTGGTAATCAGGGGATGAATGTCAAACGGGATCAAGTAACGTGTGCTTGAATGCTGCCTGCTCATGCGCGGTACCAGCACTGGCGAAGTGTTCAGCACGAAGAATCGCCCTTCTTTGGTGATACGGTGCACCTCGGTAAACACGCGAACCAGAAACTGCAGGTACTCCTCGTAGCTGCGGTAGATGGTGTAGTCTCGCGCGTTGTAGTAAGGAGGTGATGTAAAAGTGAGATGCACCGATTCATCGGGGACGTGGCGTAACACATCCAGCACGTCGGCATTTACCAGCACATTGTGCAGCCATTCGGGGCTGTGTACGTGGTCTCGCTTTTCCTGCTGTGAACCGTGTTTGTCATCCAGCTCTGTGCCGATCGCCTTACGTATCAGCTCGTTAGGGTGACCACGCAGTTTTTCGAGATGCGTGATTACCTCGGCATTGTGCCGAAAGCATAACAGCCCCCTAATTGCCTGTAGCACCACTTTGGGGTCTTCATCTTGCAAAAAGGTTATCAGGTAGGGGATTGCGGAGGGATGGCGCAACCGTCCTATCGCAGAGACGAACTCACGCCGTGCCATCGTGTTAGGCTCTCTGCCGGCGCACTCTACAAGAAAGGCAAGCAAGGACAGATTCTCCAGCTTGGCAAGGTTCTTTGCAGCGGCGGCACGCACTTTGGGGTTGGGATGCTGTGCCAGTTGCATCAGCGGACTGGGGTCGGTATCCGCGGGAAGTTTGCCCAGCCGCTCCAGTCGCTCCACAATCTCGCCGCTATCCAGGTTATATGCCAACTCCAACGGAAGCGCACCCATGGAGTACGCTTGCCTCCCCTACCCGTGATTTTGAAAGGTTTCCCTACAAACAGTATACCGCCTGGCACAGGAGAGAACAACCTCTTATCCCCCGTCACCTTTCCCCACGATACCGCCTTCGGTCATGGGGCGCGGGTCCAGCAGCTGGTCCAGCTGCTCGGCGGTGAGGTCGGTCATCTCCAGCGCGACCTCTTTGAGCGAGCGTCCCTCCGCATACGCCCGTTTGGCAATCTGCGCCGCCTTGTCATAGCCGATGACGGGGTTCAGGGCTGTGACCAGAATGGGGTTTTTGCCGACCGCCTCGGCGATGCGCTCGCGGTTCACGGTGAAGCCTGCTACCGCCCTGTCCGCAAAAATGCGCGCCACGTTGCCCAGAATGGTGATAGACTGTAGCAGGTTGTGCGCCATCAGCGGTAACATCACATTCAGCTGGAAGTTGCCCCGCTCGTTGCCGATGGATACCGCCAGGTCGTTGCCCATCACCTGCGCACACACCATCATCACCGCCTCGCAGATGACCGGGTTCACTTTGCCGGGCATGATGCTGCTACCGGGTTGCAGGGCAGGCAGGGCGATTTCACCCAGCCCCGCGATGGGACCGCTGTTCATCCAACGCAGGTCGTTAGCGATTTTCATCAGCGCGGTCGCGGTGGTCTTCAGATGACCGCTGAGCTCGGTAGCGGTATCCATCGCCGATTGTGCCGCAAAGTGGTTATCGCTTTCCACAAAGGGGATGCCGGTGCGCTGTGCCAGCTTCGCCGCCACACGCGAGGCGAACTCGGGGTGGGCGTTGATACCCGTGCCTACCGCCGTACCTCCCAGCGCAAGCTTCGCCAGTCTGGGCAGGCAGCTTTCGACCCGTTCGATGCTCTGCGCCACCTGGTATGCCCAGCCGCCCAGCTCCTGACTCATGCGTACCGGCATGGCGTCCATCAGGTGCGTCCTGCCTGTTTTCACCACGTCGTCCAGCTCGGCAGCGCGCTTCCGAAGCACCTCGTGCAGATGGCGCAGGGCGGGTAACAGCACCTCCTGCACCTGCAGATACGCGCTGACGTGGATAGCGGTGGGTATGACGTCATTAGAGGACTGCCCCATGTTCACGTGGTCGTTCGGGTGCACCAGTTTACTGCCGATTTCACCGCCCAGAATCTGCGTGGCGCGATTGGCAATCACCTCGTTGGCGTTCATGTTGGTGGAGGTGCCGGAACCGGTCTGGAAGATGTCGATGGGGAAATGCTCATCCCACTTGCCCTCGGCGACCTCCTCCGCCGCCTGCTGGATGGCTCGCGCCTTTTGCTCATCGAGCAGTCCCAGCTCGTGGTTCACTTCGGCGGCAGCGCCCTTAATCAGCCCCAGCGCGCGGATGAATACACGCGGGAAGCGGATGCCGCTCACAGGAAAGTTCTCCACCGCCCGCTGCGTTTGCGCTCCATACAGGGCATCGGCGGGTACTTGCACCTCGCCTAAAGAATCGCGTTCGATACGGTAGTGGCTCATGATAGCTCCCTCCCCTCAAGGTACGACAAGGTATTATTTCACTTCGCAAAGATGCTTACCTGCCCACTCAACACCGTGCCAGCAGGTATCTCGTTAATCGGTACCACCACAAAGGAGGAGCGGCTCGGCAGGCGCAAATCCAGCCCCGGAATAGACAGCGAATCCTCCACCACAAAGCCGTTAATCACATAAAAGTAGATGCGACAGTCGCGGGCGGTCTGGTCGATCTCCAGAGTCACAGGGTTACTGTAGGTAGTGACCTGTCGCCCGTCTTTGGTGGTGTAGGTGGCGGAAGCCTGCAGCTGGAACGTCTGACGCGGTGCGGGGTTTTGCACGGTAAAGCGCACGGTCTGCACGGTACCGGAGGGGAATCTGCCGCGCGCGCCCTGAATGGACAGTCTTACCGGAAACTCGTTGCCAGACACCGCCCACGCCCGCAGCAGGGCATCGGCAGATGCCTGGGCTACCAGCCACGCGAGCAGCATCGCGCCTGTGAGCAGGCGCACAATATCCTTTCGCATACACAACCTCCCGTATCGTTCTTGGGAAAAGGATTCTATAGAGAGACATGCTAGCGAACAACTGCAGGTTCCAGTTGCAAAGGTGCTCTGCCTCAGGGCATCCTCTGCCATCAACGACCATTATATCACAGAATAGCAATTGTAACCAGTAGTCTACATTACACTTCCTTCCTCCTCTTTTCCCTGTGCTGAACGCAGGAATGGTGTTCGCCTAATCCGAAATGAGTATGACGCATCAGTATAGTGTTAACTGTGGGAGGAAGCCTTGTCCCTGCATAGTATCGCCAGCCGCATTGCCGCGCGACGAGCACGAGAACAGGTTGTTCCAGCTGGAGTGCCTGCGCCCCGCGTGGTCACGCTGCGGGCAGTGCTGTTGGGGCTGCCGCTGATCGCCATCAACTGTTTCTGGATTACTGTCGTGGAGGTGCGTCTGTACACACTGGACGGCACCTCGTTACCCCTGTTCATTACACCCATCTTCATCCTGTTCATGCTGATTATTCTGAACTTGTTCTGGCGATGGCTCAGCCCGCGCTCCGCTTTGACCCCCGGTGAGCTGCTGACAATATACGTGATGCTGGTTATCTCTTCCACGCTGGCAGCGCATGATATGCTGCAGAACATGTTCGGTGTGTTGGGGCATCCCGTCCGCTTCGCCACCCCCGAGAACAACTGGAAGGCGTTGTGGTTCCAGTATTTGCCCTGGCGGCTGTTCGTGCGCGATGAAGAGGTGTTGAAGGACTTCTACCAGGGCAACGTCTCGCCGTATCGCTGGTATCGTATCCAGCCGTTTCTGGAGCCTCTGTTGCTGTGGGCGGTGCTGATACTCGCGCTTATCGGCGTGATGTTAGGAGTGAACATCCTTCTGCGCCGCTCGTGGACGGAACATGAACGGCTGGTCTTCCCTATCGTGCAGCTGCCGATGGCGATGACAGGGCATATCGGCGGAGTGCCTTTCTTCCGCCAGAAGCCGATGTGGGCGGGGTTCGCTCTCGCCATGGCGATCAGCGGGCTGAACGGTATCCACTGGCTGTATCCCTCGGTGCCCTACATTCAGTACATTAAGCTCTACGACCTGCGCCAGCATATCACCAACCGCCCGTGGGATGCGGTAGGCTGGACGCCTATCAGCATGTATCCCTTTGGCATTGGGCTGGCGTTTTTTACACCGTTAGACCTGCAGTTCTCGTGCTGGTTCTTCTACGTGGCGCGGAAGCTGTTCCAAGTGGTCGGTGCGGTGTTCGGCTGGGATGCCCCGACGAATGTGGGCTTCCCCTTCTTCCCTGAACAGGCGGCGGGAGGATGGATGGCTCTGGGCATCGTGGTGGTATACGGTGCGCGGCGCTACTTTGTAAACGCCTGGCGGCAGGCATGGGCACAGAACCCCACCGACCCTGAGGAGAGCCGTCGCTTCCGCTGGGCGTTTGGATTGATTGCGGTGTGCCTCGTGGTGATTATCATTTTTGCGCAGCAGATAGGACTGTCGCTGTGGGCGGGCGCGGTTTTCTTCGGCATCTACTTCCTGCTGGCGATTACCATCACCCGCGTGCGTGCCGAGCTGGGCACACCCCACGAGATTTACTTCGTCAACCCCAACCGCATGATGACCGCTCTGTTCGGTAGCCAGAACATCGGCACGCGCGACCTGACGCTGATTCAAACCCTTTACTGGTTTAACCGGGGCTACCGTTCGCATCCCATGCCCAACCAGCTGGAAGCGATGAAGATGTTTGAAGGGCATCCCAAGTCGCTGAACAGGCTCATCTGGGTGATTGTGGTCGCCACACTGTTCGGTTTTGTCGCTACCTGCTGGGCGAATCTGCATGTGACCTATCGTGCAGGGGCAGACGCGAAGGCGGTGGGGTTCAAGGACTGGCTGGGTTGGGAGTCCTTTGGCTGGTTGACCAACTGGATCAACGCGCCCGTGAAACAGGAGAGCACCCGTATCGGGTATATGGTGGGAGGTTTCCTGATAGTGGTCTTCCTGCGGTTGATGCGCAACCTGTTCCTGTGGTGGCCCCTGCACCCTGCGGGCTACGCGCTGGCGGTCTCGTACGCGATGGACTACTTCTGGTTCAACTTCTTCATCGCGTGGGTGATTAAGGGTTTGCTGGTTCGCTACGGCGGGATGCGCGCACACAACATCGCCGTGCCCTTCTTCCTCGGGCTGATACTGGGCGACTATACGATGGGTTCCCTGTGGAGCATCCTCGGCGCGGTGATGGATGTGCAAACGTATAAGATATACATTTAGCGGTCTAGCTGTCTGGTTATCAGAGGAAAACCTCCGCCAGTGGCGAATAGATTCTTTAATATCTCCAACGAAGGAGGCACTCCCCCGATGAAAATCGGCATCAACCGATTTCGATAGCCGTGGGTGTATTAACTGGCTTTTATCTTGTCCATGAAGTCTCGCCCGTTCACGATGGCAATATTGCGGAACGTTCCAAGAGCCAGAAGATGGGTGTCTCCGCTAACGATGAAATCGGCATTTCCTTCAACAGCAGCCTCGAGGAATTTGTTATCGCTCGGATCGTCATGTACAACATCTATTGCCTGCGTAGGCGATACAAACTGCGCTTTCTTGAACAGGTAATCAATTGTCGCAGTGAGTTCTTCGACAGCAATGCCGAACTTCGGACGTTGAAGCACAGCCACGTACTCCCGTACGATGGGTTCACTGACTACCAACGTAAACTTGCCTGTTCTCCACTCATCCACGATGGCGCCCAAACGCCCGCCCAGTAAAGCAGTAAAGCAGAGACGAAGATATTTGTGTCAAGAACGACTCGCATACCCTTCTCTCACAGCACGCACCTCGGCTTCAATATCCTCCTCCATGAGGTCCATCTTTTCTGCCTTGGCTCGCATCGAACGCAGAGCTTTTTCGAATCTCTCCTCGATCTCCGGCTCCTCTGCAAGAGTCAGTTTAAGATAACGAATAAAGGCAAGCACATCGGGCAGCCGTGCTTCGGGAAGGTCGGCAATTTCTCGCATAATCGCTTGCTCTAAGCTGGTCATGATGCCCCTCCTGTCGCGATGCTTTGTGCACGCTGCTATACCAAAATTATACGCCTCCGGTATATTCGTCTGCAAGCCCACGATTTGCCTCACGCAACGTCTTGTCTGAAGCTATTCACGTACCAGAGTCTCCGCCATCGGGTGAGAACCTCCAGAGGAAAACCTTCGCCAGTGGCGAATAAATTTTTCGATATCTCCAACGAAGGAGGCACTCCCCCGATGAAAATCGGCATCAACCGATGGACAATGCCCGGCGACTGGTCGTTTGAGCGGTGCCTCACGGCGGCAAAAGACGCCGGGTTCGACAGTATCGAGTTCAACATGGCGGAAGACGGTGTGCTCGGCTTCGAGGCGAAAGAGTCCGAAGTGCGTGCGCTCGCCGAATCTGCTCAGCGTATCGGCGTAGAGCTGTCCAGTCTCTCCACGGGACTGGGCTGGCGGTACCCGCTCACCAGTCCAGACCCCGCCGTGCGCGAGAAAGGGATGCAAGCGGTTCGCAAGCAGCTGCAGATTGCGAGCTGGCTGGGGGTAGACACCATTCTGGTCGTGCCCGGATTGGTGAACGAAGAAACCGCCTACGACGAGGCATACGAACGCGCTCATAAAGCACTGCGTGAGCTGCTGCCGGAGGCAGAGCGGTTGGGCGTGCGCATCGGCGTGGAAAATGTGTGGAACAAGTTCCTTCTCAGCCCCCTGGAGATGCGACAGTTCGTGGACGAGCTGGGCAGTCCGTATGCGGGCGTATACTTCGACGCGGGCAACGTGCTGGTGATGGGCTATCCCGAACAGTGGATACGGATTCTGGGCAAGCGCATCTATCGCGTGCACGTGAAGGACTTCAAGACGCACATCGGCAATATCAGCGGCTTCTGCAACCCCCTGCAGGGCAATGTGCCCTGGGCGAAGGTGAACGATGCGCTGAAACAGGTGGGGTATGACGGTTACATCACCGCCGAGGTAGAGGGCTACCCGAACTACCCCGAGCTCGGCTTGAGGCACATCGCGGAGAGCCTCAAAGCGGTTTTTAATCCGATGTGAAGGAGAGCTGCGACGTGCCTAGGCTTTCCGAGTTTTACGGGATTGTCATCAGCATGTTTTACAGAGACCATGCGCCGCCTCATTTCCACGCCGTTTATGCGGAACATGAGGCGATAGTTGGTATAGACCCGATTCGGGTGCTGGAAGGGCAGCTGCCCAGAAGGGTTCAGTCGATGGTCTTTGAGTGGGCAGCAATGCATCAAGAAGAACTGCGCGAGAACTGGGACCTGGCAAGAACGGGACAACCGTTACGACGCATTCCCCCGCTAGATTAGGAGGTGACCAAGATGATCTTACGGGTCACAGAAGCCAAGGTATGCGGTAACCATTCGCTAGAGATTACATTCAACAATGGGGTGCGCAAGCGTGTGAACGTGCTACCTCTGTTAGTGGGAGCGGTTTTCGAACCTCTACGCGACCCGTCCTTCTTCGCGCGGGTTAAGGTAGACCCCGTGGTAGGCACGGTGGTCTGGCCAAACGAGGCAGACATCGCCCCCGAAGCACTCTACGAATTGCCCACAGAACAAGAGACCTGGACAGGGAGGTGACAAGATGCTGCGAGTGGGTATCGTGGGCGTGGGCACGATGGGACGCACCCATGCGTCTGCCTACACGAAACTGCCCAACGTTCAACTGGTCGGTTTTACCGACGCCATCGCCGATGCTGCCCAGCGTGTCGCATCACAGTTTGGCGTGCAAGCGTTCGACAGCTACGAAACGCTGCTGGAGCAGGTGGATATGGTGGACATCTGCACCCCCACCCCCACCCACCTGGAGCTGGTACTGCGGGCGGCAAGCGCAGGCAAACATATCCTTTGCGAAAAGCCGCTGGGGCGCACCCTGCCACAGTGCGAGCAGATGATTGAAGCCGCCAATAAGGCGGGAGTGACCCTGATGCCTGCGCAGGTGTTGCGCTTCTTCCCCGAGTTCAAGCAGGCGCGCGACTTGGTGCTGGCGGGCGCGGTGGGTACACCGGCGGCGATTCGCACCCGACGCGGTGGGCCCTATCCCCGTGCCGCCAACGACTGGTACGCCGATTTCGAACAGAGCGGCGGTCCGATTCTGGATATGGTCATCCACGACTTCGACTGGCTGCGCTGGACGTTCGGCGAGGTGGAGCGCGTGTTTGCCAAAGCGTTGACCTTCAAGGGGTTGGACCACATCGACTACGCGCTGATTACCCTGCGTTTGAAGAGCGGCGCAATCGCGCACGTAGAGGCGAACTGGGCGGACCCCGGCGGCTTCAAGGTGGACTTCGAAATCGCGGGAGACGCCGGCATGATTGCCTTTGACAGCCGCTTGGCTACGCCGCTGACGGTGGCAAAACAGGATGCGGGCGGTGGAGGTGGGGGCGTCGCCGTACCCGAAAGCCCACTGGCGGAAGACCCCTACATGCTGGAGATAAAGCACTTCGTGGACAGTGTGCAGGCAGGACAACCGCCGTCCATCACCGCCGAAGACGGCATGAAAGCGGTGGAGATCGCGCTCGCTGCGATAGAAAGCGTACGCACAGGCAAGGTGATTCGGCTGGGAGGAGGTGCTTGAGATGGCAGTACGAATCGGCATGATGAGCTTTGCGCACATGCACGCCTATTCTTACATCCAGTGTGTGAAGCAGCTGGAGGCGGAAGGCAAGGCGCAGCTGGTAGGTGTAGCAGACGACGACCCGCAGCGCGGTCAGCAGGTGGCACAGCAGTACGGCACGCGCTTCTACGACAGCTACAAGGCTCTGCTGGACGCTGGCATCGACGCGGTCATCGTCTGTCCGGAGAATATCAAGCATCGTCCGCTCACCGAGATGGCAGCCAAAGCGGGCAAACACGTGCTGTGCGAGAAACCCCTCGCCACCACCAAAGCCGACGGCAGGGCGATGATTGAGGTTTGCCGGGCGAACGGCGTGCAGCTGATGACCGCCTTCCCGTGCCGTTTCAGCCCCTCGTACATCCGCCTGAAGCAGATGGTGGAGTCCGGCGAGCTGGGCGAGGTGCTGGCGATTCGCGGCACCAATCGCGGGCGCAACCCGGGCGGATGGTTTATCGTGCCTGAACTCTCCGGCGGCGGCGCGGTGATTGACCATACCGTGCACGTGACTGACCTCTGCCGCGACCTGCTAAAAAGTGAGGTCGTGGAGGTGTACGCCGAAATCGGCAACGGCTTCTGTCACGGCGACTTCGACGACACGGGAATGCTGACCCTCACCTTCGCCAACGAGGTGTTCGCCACGCTGGACTCCTCGTGGTCCCGTCCGAAGGTGTTCCCCACGTGGGGCGACGTGACCCTGCAGGTGGTGGGCACGAAGGGGCTGGTGTACATGGACATGTTCGCCCAAAACTCTACCCTGTACGACGACCGCAACATGCGCATCACGCTAGAGCACTGGGGTTCCAGCATCGACTACGGGCTGGTGAGCGCGTTCGTGGAGAGCGTGGCGACGGGCAAACCCGTGCCCATCACAGGTGAAGACGGTCTGGCAGCGGCAGAGGTGGCATTTGCGGCGTACGAGTCCGCAAAGCGCGGCGAGCCGGTGAGGTTGCCTTTGCCGGAGTAACCAACTACGTGGAAGGATGCGTTCCGCCGCATCAGATGGACATCGGGAGGGCGAGGCTCCGTCCGAGCCGTTGGTACACGATGTTTGGCTCACCTAGAGGTTCGCCCTCCACAACAGTGAAAGGGGTCAACCATGTCTGCCCTGCGCAACGGTTTCTTTATCGTTCAGTTGCAAAAGCACGTGCTGAGCGACCTGCGGTGCGACCCGACGGGCAAAGCACGCACCAGCCAGCCTTTCTGCATCACCATCATCCCCGAAGGCTGGGAATGGACACAACAAACCCACGTGCGCCAGAGGGAGAGCGAAGCCACCATCGAACCCCTGCAGGTGTGGCATCCTGAGCCGATAGCCATCGAAAGCGGCAACGAGGTTACCTTCCCGGAAAGGCTGGAAGAAGGGCATACGCTGGCGCAAACCTTCCGTATCGCACCCGGGCAGCAGTTTCGCACCGTTTCGGTGCATCTACCCACCTGGCATACCTCCGATTCGGGTTGCACGCTGAGCCTGTTTCGGGGCGATACACTCATCGCCTCGCGCCGCCTGCAGAACGTGCCTGACAACTCATGGCAAACGCTTGTGTTGGGTGAACCACAAAGCGAAGGCGAGTACACAGTGCAGATCTCCGATGCCCACGGCTCCATCGGCTGGTGGAGCAGCCAGAAGGACGTGTGGGCGGGTGGAACCGCGCTGGTGGACGGCGAGGCGGTGTCTCGCGACCGCGCTCTGCGTGTGGACGTGCGCCGAGCCATCGGCGAGGGACGTTTACGCTACCGCCTGCAAAGAGACGCGATGCAGATAGAGGCGCAGTTGCGCTCCCAATCCGCTCCCCCTGCTCCCTCGCGCTGGACATGGAACACCACATGGACGAAGGCGGGCTACGATTGCACCCCGCGCGCGGGCGTGGTCTTCAGCCGCTTCTTCACCGACAACCAGCGCTACATGCCCGTACAGCAGCTGAAACGACGTGACCATGCCGGGCTATCCTTTGATGGGGCGCGCTGGATTGAGATGGAAGGCACTCGCGACGCCGACCTGCGCATCGAAGGCGAAGGCTTGCACCTGCACTGGGAGATGGACGAGAAGCAGATGCACCTGCGTCTGCACATCCCCTATAAGCAGGAAGGCAGCGGATGGATATGTCGATGGAGCGTACGCGTGCTGCCCCGAACCGATTCCGTGCCCGCCGACTTTCCGCGCTTCACCTGCCCGCAACGCAGGCTGGAAGAGGACATCAACCGCTTCTGGTGGGAGCGAGCGTTCACCTACCCAGCGCCTGCGGGTCCTGCTGCATGGTTCGAATGGATGGCAACCATGCGATGCTGGTACGAGGGCGCACAACGGCTCGGTGAAATGGAGCAGTTGCGTACTTATCCCATCACGCCCGAAGGATACGTACACACATGGGGCGCAATGCAAGGCTGGCCCTTCCCGCCCTCGCCGCCGTACGATACACGTCATTTCGACACCAACGCCCGCTTCATTCTTGCCTGCTGGCGGTTCTACCTGTGGACGGGCGATAGGCAATTCCTGAAAAGCCAGGCAGACCGCCTGCGCCGCGCGATGGCATATCAGTTGGAAACGCTGAAGGGGCAGGAAGGGCTGATTATCACCGCCAGCAAGGATGTGAACGGCAGGCACAAAGGCGTGGGCAATAACTACTGGGATATTCTGCCGTTCGGACACCTGGACGCCTACGCCAACGCGGTGTACTACGCCAGCCTCGAAGCCATGCAGGGGGTTGACACAGTGTTGCGTCAGCGACCCTTGACCGACTACAATGCCCTGCGCCAGAAGGTGCATCGCCGCTACGACGAAGTCTTTTGGGACGAGAAGGCAGGGCGGTACATCGGTTGCGTGGACATCGACGGCGTGCGCCACGACTACGGTTTCACTTTCGTCAATTTGGAGGCGTTGTACTACGGATTAGGCGACGGGCAGAAGGCGAAACGCATTTACCGCTGGATGGAGAGGGAACCGACCTCCACCGGCAAATCCGACACCTACAGCAAGTGGATTTTCGCGCCGCGCGCCAACACCACCCACAACCCGATGTGGGGCGAGAACGCTCCCCCTGAGGAGCGCAACAGCCCGGTTCCCCCGTGGTGGCATTTCGGTTGGCTGGGCACACCCTACGGCGACCAGTGTCAGGACGGCGGGGCAATCCTGTATACCTCCTACTTCGACCTGATGGTGCGCCTGCGCTTCTTTGGTATCGAGAACGCCTGGAAACGGTTCGCCGAGATACTCTCGCGCTACCGGATGCCCGACCGCCTGTGCGGGGGACCTCCTCTCTATCGCGGTGAGATACCGCAACAGGAAAACCCCGGACAGGTAGGTGTCGACCTGCCCTTCCCCGAAAGCGGATTGGTTCCCTGCTTCCTGCTATTCGGCGTGCTGGGCGTAGAGGCGACGCCAGAGGGCTTGCGCATCCAGCCTAAACTGCCGAAGGAGATACCCGCTCTGGGGGTGGACGGGGTGAGCTACCGGGGCAACCGCCTGCGAATTACCGCTACCCCGCATGAGGTGGTGGTAGAGGGCGAGCGCATCCGCAAAAGACTATCCCCAACGGGTGGCGTCATTTCGGGTAAAATAGACGCATGAAGGTTGAGGGACGTGCACAATCGAGGGAAGTTTACGATTGCATCACCGAGATTCTCAAATGCAAGTGGACGCTGGCGATTCTGGACGCCATCGCGCGCGGTATCAATCGCCCCGGCAGACTGGAACGCGAGCTGCCCGGCTTAACCACCAAGGTGCTCAATGAACGCATCCGCAAGCTCGAAAACTACGGCATCATTGTCCGACAGGTATATCCGGAGATACCGCCGCGCGTGGAGTATCTGTTCACCGAGCGAGGCAAACGGTTGCTGAAGCTGCTGGATACGGTGAACGAATTTGTCCGCCAGTGGAATGAGTGAGTAAAACCTATGGGGGACGTAGGTCAAACACAATCACATCGTGCCGGCTCTCCAGCAATTGCGCGGTGTGCTCGTTAAAGTCTACACGCCAGCCTGCCCGCTCCATCTGTACGATGAACTCCCATGCGCTGTCGCGCCAGGGGTCTGCCAGAAAAACGCGACTGCTGGCCGAGGTCACTTTCTGTAGCACCTCCTGCAAATCGCCGTGCAGTCGACGCTCATACAGGATGTCCGCCGCAATCACCACGTCGAAGGGCTCCGTTTCGGGGAAGCGACGCCAGTCGGCGAGGAGTGTTTGAACATGCCCCACCCCGTTCTGTTCCGCATTCCACAGAGCGAACTCCAGCGCGTCAGGCTGATAGTCGTTCAGCGTAACTTCACCGCCCAACCATCGGGCGACTATCCCGCACAGCCCTAACCCGGCACCCAGCTCCAACACCCGCCGACCACGCACCACGTCTCGGTGCTCACAGAGAAACTGGCATAACCCGACCGACGCATGCCAGGGCACCGCCCAGAAGGGGATTTCATCGGCGGAGAGGTTCTGGGAAAGCAGGTCGTCCACGCTACGCACGGCTGTCAACCGAAACGTCCGCTGGCAAAGCGGAATAGACACCGTATGCGTCGGGTAGCGCAGGATGGCGGAGGTCACCCGACCGTAGCCTCCGGCGTTTGGGTGCTCAATCGGGCGCGCCCGGCAAAGATGTCGCGGATGACCTCCTCCGCCTCCACCTCGTCGATGACGATGTCCACCACCGGCAGCTCCGAAAGCACCTGCGAAGCAATCTGCGTGGTGCGTCCACGAGGAACCTCGATAACCGCACGCAGGTCATCCACCCCGTATACCACACCGAACCGCTCCAGCTGCTCACGGGCTACCGGACGGTCAAAGGTGAGCTTCAGCAGCTTGCTGTCCGAATACTGCTCCACCAGCGTCTGCAAGGTGTTATCGAAAATAATCCGCCCATGGTCGATAATAATCACCCGCTCGCACAGCTCCTGAATATCCTGCATGTAATGAGAGGTGAGCAAGATAGTGGTTTTCGCCTGGCGATTGTACTCCTGCAGGAACTCGCGGATGCGTTTTTGGGACACCACATCCAGCCCAATAGTGGGCTCATCCAGAAACACCACCTTTGGCGCATGAAGCAACGCCGCCAGCAGCTCGCACTTCATGCGCTCGCCCAGACTCATCCGCCGTACTTGGGTGTGCAGCAGCTTCTTGATGTCCAGCATCTCCGCCAGCTCGTTCACACGCCTCTCGAAGGTGCGGTCATCCACCTCGTACAGCTCTTTCAACAGGATGAAGCTTTCGTAGGCAGGCAGGTCCCACCATAACTGCATCTTCTGCCCCATCACGATAGACATCTGCCTCTGGAAAGCGGGTTTGCGCTCCCATGGCACATAGCCCATGACGGTAGCCCTGCCCGAGGTGGGGTAGAGGATGCCCGACAGCATCTTGAGCGTCGTCGTCTTGCCTGCACCGTTCGGACCCAGAAATCCGACGAGCTCGCCTTCCTCGATGGTAAAAGAGACCTCCTGTACCGCGTGTACCTCCACCTTCTGGCGGGTGACAAGGCTTTTCAGGGCGCCCAGTGCACCCTGCTCTCGTTTGTGGGTGACATATGTTTTAGAAAGCCTGTCCACCTCGATAATCGCCATGCTGCACCTCCCACTGCACCTCTATATGATACACCAGAGAGAACCGCAGGTTGCAAGCTGGCACTCCAAGCACTGCTCCCATCCCATTTTAAGCCGAAGGCGCAGTAACAGACCCCTCCGATTTTTTTCGTGGACAGTGTGGAAAATGCTTGACAATCGCGCAAAAACAAAGTATACTTAGAATAAACATCTGTGCCAAAGGAGGTGGTTACCTGATACCGATGCAAAGTAGGTTGTTGTCAACGTACCGTCTTCCATCTTCCTCTGTTCGCGAAAAAAACATTCTTTAAACACAAAAAGGAGGGTGCACAATGAAACGGCAAGGCTTTACGCTCATCGAGCTGCTGGTAGTTATCGCGATTATCGCGATACTGGCAGCCATCCTGTTCCCTGTGTTCGCACAGGCTCGTGAAAAAGCGCGACAGGCGACCTGTGTAAGCAACCTCAAGCAAATCGGTACCGCGTGGTTGATGTACGCGCAGGATTACGACGAAACCGGCTCGCCGATGTGGGTCAAGAGCAACCTGAACCGAGGTTGCTTCCCCGTGGTGGACCCGAACTTCCGTGCGCCGTACACAGGCACTACGTGGGGGCAGTACTGGCCCGACCTCATTTACCCCTATGTCAAAGCGGGGCGAGCAGCTAACTACGACTCACGGGGCAACCCCATTTCCAAAGGGAACCGCGCGGTCTTTACCTGTCCCAGCGGCGACAGTCGGCTCACCGTACCCGGCGGAGACGGAGGTTGGGGTTCACTCACCTATGGCATCAATCAGAGCTACGTCAACTACGACCCCATCAACCCGGAGAGCGCATGGAATGCCGCCGGCGGTGGGCCCGATTTCCTGTGCGGACAGGACCCGGGCTGCCAGTCGTGGGGATGGGGTTGTTCGAAGGGTGCGACCATCGCTAAGCTCACCCACCCCGCCGATACCATCATGTTCATGGAGGGACTGGTTGGCGCAGGTCCGGGCTGGTTTGGCGGATGCTGTAGCCTGGACAACTACCCGGGCACGCGCGAGACCGTGATGGCAGGTATGGCAGCGGCGTATCCGGCGGAGGGTGGCTTCCCCGCGGGCTACCACCCGAACCGACCGATTAAACGCCAGCGCCTGGACGGCGTAGGCAGCTTCTGGGATTATGCCAGTGGTACGCTCAACGACGATGGAACTGTGATGCCGGTTCCTCTGTCTAACGACCGCGTGCTGTACGTGCACAACGGCGTTGCTAACTTCGTCTTCGCCGATGGGCACGTGAAGGCGCAGCGCGTGACTACCATGCGTCAGCATACCGCATCATCTGATTAACCCGCAGGGGTTGGGCTTCACGCCCAACCCCTTGCTTCAACGGGAGGGGAGCAACCATGCCACAGGTCATTCGCAAGGGACAGAGCAGTGACAAACTGCACCAGAACGTTTCCACGCCCGTGCTGATACTGGCAGTAGTGGTTGTGCTGGCGTTTCTGGTTTTCATGGTAGACCGCTTCATCACGCCAGTAGTACCGCGAAACACCCAGAAGCAGGAACAAGAGGCGTGGCATCGGCAACTCAGGCAAATGCAGCAGTCGATGCCTCAGGGAGGTTGGGCATCACCGGTACCCGGCATGCCCCCTGTTTACGTCCCGCCCGCTGGGCAACCGGTCGAGAATATTCCGCCGCCTAAGTAAAGGCAAGGCAGGGCGGATGGAAACCGCCCTGCTTCGCCTGCATCCCCAGTAGCCACTCTGTACGCTCTATTCCTTTGCGCCTGCTTCCAGTAGTAGCTTCTCCACCTCTTTACGGTTGTACTTGCGCGCCAGTGCGAGAGGCGATTCGCCGCCGTTGGTCTTCACATCTACTCTGGCGCCGCGTTGTAGCATCATTTTCACCACTTCTGCGTTACCAAACATCGCAGCGAGGGTCAGCGGCGTTTCCCCGTAGTTGTTGGTGGCGTTGACATCAGCCCCCCGCTCTATCAAGATTTTCGCCACCTCTACCTCGTTGTCTGACAATGCATACATCAGTGGCGTCCTGCCATTGACATCTCTGGCGTTGATGTCCGCCCCCTTCTCCAAGAGGGCAAGGAGCACCGCACTCTGTGCTCGCTGGCGGGGGTTGGCGGCAACCATTAAGGGGGTGACCCCGAACTTATCAGCAGCGTTGACGTCTGCCCCTCGTTCTATCAACAGCTGCACCATTTCTAACGAACCTCTCATTGACGCCCACAGCAACGCTGTCTTCCCATGCTGGTCTCGGGCGTTCACGTCGACGCCCCTGTCCAGTAGTGAGCGCACTGCCTCTACATCCCCGCGGATTGCCGCATCCACCAAGCTTGCCTGCGAACGAGAGCGCACGTACCAGCCAAGGGAGATACCTACCAGAACCAGTATCACGATCAACGCCAACGCTGTTGTGCGTTTCATGGTGCGGCCACCTCCTCAGATCAATAGCTTGTAGTTATTTTTTCTCTGCTCAGGTAATCATGTCCTTGCCCAGGTGTCCGATGAAATTGGTGTGTCGCACGCGCAATATGCCCTTTTCATCCCATTCCAGCACCGAAATGCCCCCGTTGAAGTGCGTAAAGCGGGTGTGATGGGAGGTTTTGGTGAACGCGCACACCAGCCGCGAGCCGAACGTGCCATGTGTGACGAGCACGATATTGTTCTCCTCCCGCGCCCCGAACCGCCTCAGCACCTCCTCGGCTACACGCTGTGCGCGTTCCCACATCTCCTCTCGACTCTCCATCTCCGAGTCGTACTCCCGCAGGTCGTCCCACGTCTCCGGTTCGACGTCTATCGCTTGCGCCACGATGGCTGCGCTTTGCTGGGCACGCAGCAAAGGAGAGGTGAACAACCAGTGCATTCTGTCCGGCTCGCTTAACAGCCACTTCGCCACCCGCTTCATCTGCTTACGTCCCAGCGGGGTCAGCGGGGGGTCCTCCAGCAGGGTCTGCCCCGCGTTGTTGGTGGACTGTCCATGACGAACGATGTATACACGCATTTGGTTACTTCTCGCCCCCTGCAACATAGCTGGCAGTTACTACCGAATAGATTCCTCCGCGCACATTGAACTCTCCTGTTACCGTCATCCGCCGCGGACGGCACACCGCCACAAGGTCATCTAGTATCTTGTTCACCACTGCCTCGTAGAAGATGCCCTGGTTGCGGTAGGCGAAGAAGTAGTACTTGAGCGACTTGAGCTCCACGCACTTCTTATCGGGCACGTACTCGATGGTGATAGTACCGAAATCCGGGTTACCCGTTTTGGGGCACACCGAGGTGAACTCCGGGCAAACGTGCTTGACCACGTAGTCCCTGTCGGGGTAAGGGTTGTCGAATACCTCCAGGATGCTCCTGTCCATAGCCAAACCCCTCTCGCTCAACGCGCCTTCGTGCGCACAGTTGCCTTAACCTCTTCCCAGTTTGGTGGGTCGGGGATACCAAACAGCCTGCGCTTGGTCTCCAGGTAGAACAGGTAGTTCTCATAGGTGACGTCGGGCGGGCAACGATGGTCGACATGCGGGATGTATCCGCCCTCTTCCACCAGCGGCTTCAGTCGCTCCAGCTCCCTGACAATCGCCTCTTTGCCTGCAATGAGTTGCGTTTTGTCCACCCCACCCATCAGCAACGCCGACTTGCCGAACTGCCTGCGTATCGTCACGGGGTCGGAGCCAGCGCGCACCTCCAGCGGAAACATCACGTTCACCCCACCTGCCAGCCAGTGCTCCACCAGCTGCAGGATGTTCCCGTCGCAGTCCACATACACGATGTCCACGCCGAACCGGTCGCGCAGGTAGTCGGTAATCCGTTTGTAGCGAGGGGTCATCCACTGGCGGAACAGCCTGGGTGAGATGATGGGTCCCTTGTTGAACGCCATGTCCTCCCAGAAGGAGGCGTAGTCCAGCTCCACATCCGCGGGGATTTTGCTGAGGGCGGTCAGCGCGAGCTCGGTCAGGTGCTCCATAATTTCCTCCACCAGCTCGGGCTGGTCCACGCAGGCATAGGAGACGCCCTCGAAGCCCATCCAGTCGCGAATCCAGCCGAATAGACTGCCGCAAAACACTCCCAGCGGATAGTCGCGGTTCGCCACCGACCTCTTCCACGCATCCCAATCGGTGGGGTAGCGGCGCGGGTCATCGGGGTCTAAGCGTTTCTTGAACTCCAGCCAGTCCTCGCGGCTCTTGATGGGGAACTCCAGGTAGTGCGGGATGGTGGAGGTTCCGTCCTTATACACGATGCTCTTCACGCCCGCCCCATCTATCTGGATACGGTAGCGGTCGGTCTCCTCCAGCACCTTTGCTTCGAAGGGCGGTATCAGCCCCAGGTTGATAGGCACTCCTCCACGCGGTGCAAAGCCGAAGAACCGGTTCGCCTTCCACTCTTCATTTACCCAGTCGGGCAGACCCTGTTTGTGCCACTCGGTGTATGTCTCCGTCCAGTAGCCGAACTCTTCGTCGGGCACGTGGTCCACCGGCTCATAGTGAAACGTCCTCAGCCACCTTTCACGATGCGTTAATGTCTCTCCCATCGGCTGTTTCTCCCCCGGTCAGGTTGATGTACCACATTTTCTCGGCAGACAGAGGCGACTCCTGCGCGTGGCAATGTGGGCACAAAGCAGTGTCGCAGCGAGGTGGTCCGGGAAGAGTGCCCACGTGCTATCCGTTATTACTTCGAAGGGAATCGAACCACCCCCATCGAATCTGCAGATAACAACCCTTCAAACAGATAGTCTGACATGAACATCTCTCGCTCTCACCCGATAGTGGCGGTGATTCTGGCGGCGGGAAGGGGCACGCGTATGGGTGCTACTCACTTGCCGAAGGTGTGTTTCCCCATCGCCGGCACGCCCGCTATTGCCCGCGCCGTGGGGTCGTACATGCGCTGCGGGATTCACACCCATTGCGTCGTCGTCGGACAGGGCGCGGAAGCCATTATGGGAGTGCTGAAGGACCTGCCGGGGCACCGCCTCTATGCTCACCAGCCCGAACCGCGCGGCACAGGTCATGCTACCCGCGTGGCGGTAGACCTCTTGCAATCGCTGGGCTATGAAGGCGACGTGCTGGTGGTTGCAGGCGACAAGGTGATTGAGGAGGCGTTTCTCGCTCGCTTGATAGACACCTTCTACTCCACCCGAAGTGACCTCGCTTTTGCGGTGGGCAGCGTGGAGCACTTTCCCACCTCCGGGCGCGTGGTGCGCGATGCGACGGGCAAGGTGTGCGCTATTGTGGAGGTGTTTGACCTGGTGCGGGCACAGGTTCTGCACGCCCTGCGACAGATGGCGCATCCCGCCCCCTTGCCCGCGCAGGAAGCCAAACGCCTTGTTGTCAGAACCTTTCCGCAGGAGAAAAAGGCGGCGCGTGCGCTGGGCGACCTGTGGCAAGCGATAGAGCGCGGCGAGCCAGTGTCCGCGGAAATGGTTCCCCCCCTTGATGGCATTCGCGTGGGTGACGCCGTGCTTCCCCTCTCGCAAGTGGAGCAGGCGCAGGAGGCGAACCTCTCGGTCTACCTGTTCCGCGCGCCCGTCCTGTACGATGCGCTGGCAAAACTGAGCGCCGACAACGCGCAGGGGGAGGAATACCTTACCGACATTGTTGCGCTCCTGTCGCAGCGTGGAGCGGTTATTCACACCGTGCCTGTTGCTTACCCCGAAGAGGCGATGGCGTTCAACACCCCGGAGGAACTGCAGGCAATTGAGGAATATCTCCTCTCCCGTCGCCGGATACAAGTGCAGCAGCTGCCACAGGGTATGTATACGGTCAGTCAATGGCTGCGCGCCATCGAGGCACGCGATGACGCCTTCATGAACCACCTACGTAACACCTACGGCGGCGATGAGGCGATTGTGGAACGCAAGCGCGATCGCTTGCTGTCGCTACTCGCCCTGCATCTGCAGCGGTTTGGCGACCAGCAGGTGGTTATCGCGCGTGCGCCCGGCAGGGTGAATATCATGGGCAGGCACATCGACCACCAGGGCGGACACGTCAACATGATTGCCATCGACCGTGATGTGCACGCGGTGGTCGGGTTGCGTGCAGATAGGCAGGTGCATCTGCAAAACCTTCAGTCGCGGGCGTTCCCACCCCGCGAGTTTACACTGGATGACCTGTTGCCGGGCTATCAGCCGGGCGCGTGGGTGGAGTTCGTGAACAGTGCGCCGATACTGGAGGCGGCTGCCTCCGCACGGGGCGAATGGTCACAATACGTGAAAGCCGCCTGCGCCCGCCTGCAAGCGCATTTCGCCGACTACGTGCTGCCGGGGTTTAATCTGACCGCCGATGGCAACGTGCCCATCGGGGCAGGACTGAGCTCCTCGTCAGCGGTAGTGGTGGCGACGATGGAGGCGTTACTGCATCTGAACCGCTTCGAACTCCCGCCGGAGCAGTTTGTGGACCTGTGCGGCGAGGCAGAGTGGTACGTGGGCACGCGCGGCGGGGCAGGCGATCACGCGGCGATGAAGTTCGCTCGACGTGACGCGGTGGTGAACATGAGCTTCTTCCCCTTCCGCGTGGTGGGCGACGTGCCTTTCCCGCAGGGCTATCGGTTTCTGGTGTGCCATTCGCATCAGCAGGCGAAAAAGACCGCCGGCGCGCGCGACCAGTTTAATCACCGGGTAGCGTGCTATCATCTGGGCAGAGAGTGGCTCAAACACACCTTTCCGCACCTTGCCCCGCGCATCGAGCATCTGCGCGACGTGAACACCGAGCGTCTGGGCATCCCGCTCGCTGAGCTGTACCGCCTGCTTGCGCACCTGCCCGAGGTGGTGGAGCGCCAGCATCTGCTGGAACGACTGCCTGCCGAACGGATAATGTCCTACCTCAGCACGCACGACGAGAAGCTGAACCGCTACCCGATACGTCCGGTGGTGGTGTTTGGGCTGGCAGAGTGCGAGCGCAGCCGCCGAACCGCAACGCTGTTACGAGAGGGACACATCGATACTTTCGGACGATGGATGAACCGTTCGCACGACGGCGACCGCGTTGCTCGCTGGAACACCGATGGTGATGATTTCCAGCCCTTTGCGGTGGATTACTCCGATAGCGCATTGCAACACCTCATCGAGCAGGCAGAGCACAATCTCCCCGACGCCGACCTTGTGTGGCAGCCGGGCGCATACGCCTGCAGCACACCGGAAATCGACTGGATGGTGGATGTGGCGTTGCGCGTGCCCGGTGTGCTGGGGGCGCAGATACTGGGGGCAGGACTGGGCGGCTGTATCCTGGTGTTGGTGCGCGAAGACGCCTGCGACGCCGTGCAGCGCGCCCTGACCGACCACTACTATGCCCCGCGCAAGCTGGAGCCGGAGATGTTCGTGTGTTCACCAGTAGCAGGAAGCGGGATTGTGACGGTGTGAACCGTTGCGACATCCTTAATTTAGAAGAGGATCTGAGCCGTTTACTTGGCGTCAAAGTGCACCTTGTGGAGCGACAGGCGCTAAAACCGTCCATTAGGGAACACGTCCTGCAAGAGGTGACCCCAGTGCTATGACATCTCCGAAGCGCAGCTATGTCGACTACCTTCGCGAGGCTGAAACGCCGTGATAGTGGGTGAGGGCATCGGTACGCTTCTCCACACCCAGCATCTTGCGCAGGAACTGCCCTGTATAGCTTGCTTCCACCTGCGCAACCTCCTCTGGCGTGCCTTCTGCCACCACATAGCCGCCCTCTGCGCCTCCTTCGGGACCGAGGTCGATAATCCAGTCGGCGGTCTTAATCACGTCCAGGTTGTGCTCAATCACGATAACCGTGTTGCCGTTGTCCACCAGGCGGTGCAGCACGTTGAGCAGTTTCTCGATGTCTGCAAAGTGCAAACCGGTGGTAGGCTCGTCCAGAATGTACAGAGTCCTTCCTGTGCCACGCTTGGACAGTTCGGTGGCTAGTTTCACACGCTGCGCTTCACCGCCCGACAGAGTGGTAGCAGGTTGCCCCAGCTTCATGTAGTCCAGCCCCACATCGTGCAGGGTCTGTAGTTTGCGGGCAATGGGCGGAATGGCGCTGAAGAAGTGCAGTGCCTCTTCCACCGTCATATCCAGCACATCGGCGATGGATTTGCCCTTGTACCTCACCTCGAGCGTTTCGCGGTTGTAGCGCTTGCCCTTACACACCTCACAGGGCACGTACACATCGGGCAGGAAGTGCATCTCTATCTTGATGATTCCGTCGCCTTTGCACGCCTCGCAGCGTCCGCCTTTCACGTTGAAGCTAAACCGTCCCGGCTTGTAACCGCGCACACGCGCGTCCTGTGTGCTGGCGAACAGTTCCCGTATCATGTCGAACACGCCCGTGTAGGTAGCGGGGTTCGATCGCGGTGTGCGCCCGATGGGCGACTGGTCGATGTCCACCACTTTATCGACGTATTCGATGCCGTCCACGCCGTCGTGTTCGCCCCACAACGGGTGCGAGCCGTACACGTGATACATCAGGCGCGGATAGAGAGTCTCCTGAATCAGCGTGGACTTGCCGGAGCCAGAAACGCCCGTCACGCACACGAATAGCCCCAGTGGGATGCGCACGGTAATGTTCTTCAGGTTGTGCTGGCGTGCGCCGCGAACGGTCAACCAGCGGTCGCCGGGCTGTCTGCGGACAAGCGGTACCGGAATCTGTCGCTTACCGCTGAGATATTGCCCCGTGATGGACTGCTCGCAGGCAATGATGTCCTCCACCGTACCCTGCGCCACAATGTATCCACCATGTTCGCCCGCGCCCGGACCGATGTCGATGATGTGGTCGGCGGTACGGATGGTCTCCTCGTCGTGCTCCACCACGATGATGGTGTTGCCCAAGTCGCGCAGGTGCAACAGGGTATGAATCAGTTTCTGGTTATCGCGCTGGTGCAAACCGATGCTCGGCTCGTCCAGAATGTACAGCACTCCCATCAGCCCACTGCCGATCTGTGTGGCGAGTCGGATACGCTGTGCTTCGCCGCCTGCCAGCGTCGCAGCAGGACGGTCTAGGGTGAGGTAGCCCAGCCCGACGTCCAGCAGGAAGCCCAACCGCGTCTGGATTTCGCGCAACAGCTGGTGAGCGATGTGCCGTTGGCGTTCGCCCAGATGCAAAGGGAGTTGGTCGAAGAATCTCTGCGCGTCCTCCACTGAGAGGGCAGTCAGCTGCGCGATATTTAATCCGCCCACCGTCACCGCCAGACTCTCGTCTTTCAGGCGAAGCCCTTTGCACTTTGGACAGGGTTTATCGGACATGTAGCGCTGTAGCCACTCGCGCACGTTCTCGGACTCGGTTTCGTTGTAGCGACGCTGGAGCATGGCGATAATGCCTTCGAACTCGCTGTCGAAGTAGCGGGTGCGTCCCCAGCGGTTGCGGAAGGTGACGGTAACGTTGCCTTCTACGCCGTAGAAGAGGTCGTGCCATTGCTTCTCGTTCAGCTGGTTAAGGGGCGTGTGGATGGTGAAGCCCAGTTTCTTTGCCACCCCGCGCAGTAGTCCCTCGTAGTAAGGCATCAAGCCGTCCTTACCGGCGAAGGGTTCTATCGCGCCTTCGGCGATGCTCTTGGTGGGGTCAGGCACGATGAGCGCGGGGTCAAACTCGGTTTTGAACCCCAAACCATGACACTCCGGACAAGCCCCGTACGGGCTGTTGAACGAGAAACTGCGCGGCTCAATCTCCGGCAGGCTAATGCCGCACTCCGCGCAGGCGAAGTTTTCGGAGAAGACCAGCTCCTCGCCGTCCATAATCTGTGCGATAACTACGCCCTGCCCCATGCGCATGGCGGTTTCCACCGAATCGGCAAGCCGCTTCTCGATGCCCGCACGCACCACGATACGGTCTACTACCACCTCGATATGGTGAATCTTATAGCGGTCCAGCGTGGGGATAGGCTGTTCGCTGAGGTCTATCGGCTCTCCGTCCACACGCAGGCGGTTGTAGCCCGCCTTGCGGGCATCCTCCATCTCCTTGCGGTATTCGCCTTTGCGTCCACGCACGATAGGCGCGAGAATCTGCAGGCGCGTGCTCTCCGGCAGGGCGAGGATGGTGTCCACCACCTGTTCTACCGTCTGCTGGGTAATCTCGCGCCCGCACTGGGGGCAGTGCGGGATGCCGATTCGGGCATAGAGCAGGCGCAGGTGGTCGTAAATCTCGGTCACGGTGGCTACCGTCGAGCGCGGGTTCTTGCTGGTGGATTTCTGGTCAATCGAGACCGCTGGGGAAAGACCGATGATGTCGTCCACATCGGGTTTATCCATCTGACCGAGGAACTGCCGGGCGTAGGCGGAAAGCGACTCCACATATCGCCTCTGCCCCTCCGCGTAGATGGTGTCGAACGCCAGACTGGACTTGCCCGACCCCGAGATGCCGGTGATGACCACCAGCTTGTCGCGCGGGATTTCGACGGTAATGTTCTTCAGGTTGTGCTGACGCGCACCGCGAACGATAATCTTATCCTGAGGCATAGCGAACCTTTGTCCATCGGGGATTTGCCGTCAAGGATTGTAGCATATTGAGAGGGTGAGATGCAACCGTAGGGGACCCCCCTGCCTCTTACGAGGCAGGGGGAGGCTTCACAGCTACCGCGTTGGAGCGGCAGGGGCTGGAGGTGCTGTATTTCGCCTCCCCTCCATACGCTCCCTGCGTCGACGCAAAGCGTTCGTCAACACATCGTACTCCTGTTGGGTGACGCGGATCTGCTCCCCTCCGGTTGGTAGAGGCGCGGTGACCGCTCCCGCTCGCGAGTGCGATGTCCACCACCACGCGCCACCCAGAATGACCACTGCGGCGACAACGATGATAGCGATAGCGACGGGGACGGGTATCTCGCGTGAACGCTTCATGCTTCGCCTCCTAATAGATGCGACACTCGCTGTAGTCCGAGGCGCTACGTGGGCACAGACGACGCACATAGTGGTTAATGCTGTAATCGAAGTAGTACTTGACGTGCCCGTCAGCAAATGCTAAGTTTAAACCGGCAGGATGTGTCTGCGCATCCGGGTCCCAGCCGACATCGACATCCCACTCATCGCTCTCGCCAGAGTGTGCACCCATCCAGTCCTCCCACCACGTGACCTGAATAGCTGGCGCCGCTAGCGAGGCGAGGGGATAGCCTGCTAAGGTGGAGTCCTTTACGACTTGCGGTGCATCTCCCCATGTCCCATCACCAGAACACCACCAGCTGAGCCAGTCTTTGTAGCAGTAGTTGTGAGGAGCGCCCGGCTCTTTGGCACGGATGGTAGGACACTGAAAAATGCCCTCGTTCTTGTTATAGGGCAAGAGTACCGTCAGGATGTGCACGCGAGGTATAGAAAAACCACACCATTGTACCCCATAGGAGCTCGGGTCATAGGGCACGCCTAAATAGTGAGCGGGTTGACCGGGAGATCCCCAATCCGTCGCTGCCCACCAGTTGTTGGCTACGTCGGGGAAGACTTCATCGTAGTCCTGGATGTACATCAGCAAGGAGAGGTTAATCTGTTTCATGTTGGAGGTGCAGGTAGCGAGGCGTGCCTTCTCGCGTGCCTGCGCGAACACGGGGAACAGGATAGCGGCGAGGATCGCGATAATCGCGATCACAACAAGCAGTTCAATCAGCGTGAACGCTCGTGAGGAGTTTGAAACAGACTTCATGGCTTTTCAACCCTCCTTGTATATAGTTAGGGTAATTATACGCGCAAACAGTAAAGTTGTCAATAACACAAGCAATCGCGATCGCGCACATTTCCAGTTAGAATCCAAAAGCCAGTGTATCCAGAATATACTTCGCCCGCGCCTGCCCAACTTGTTGATAGATTTCCAGCAACTCTTCATAAACGTCCTCCACGCCAACCAGCGACCAGAACTCTTCGCCTATCAACACTGCATCCTCGAAAGGCATGTAGTTTCTCGCATATGTCCAGCGATAGTCGGCTCGGCTTGCTCCATATGGGTTGTACGCCATTGCGAAGTAACCGGCTACCTGCGGACGCTTTTGCCCGGTGACAAGGTGTACCCTCAGCAGCCTCTGGGTAACCTCCAGACACTGCCCTTTGTTCGGTACGGGCGATTTGATTTCAAAGAACAGCTGCGCGCCATCGTGTCGCTGAACCCACAGGTCGGCGACAAGGCGCACAGGAACAAGGTCGTTGGTTCGGCGCGCGCCAAACGAAATTCGTAGAACTCACTGCACCTTCGCCCCGTACGGCGGTTGACGTGCCGGTACAACACCGCTTCTACCTGCACTCCAACCATTTCGGCAATTCGCCCATACAGGTTGTGCTTGTCATTAGCCACCACCACCATCGGCGCGCCAGACGGCATGATTTGCGCGATGCGTCGGAAGACAGTGGCGATGTCCACCATGTACTGTTGCTTTGCCCTTTCCGATGCACCGTTCGACGCTGCGCCGATCTCGCAATCGCGCAGGTCACGCAAGCCTAGCAGATGATAGGCGTAGGCGTGTTGCTCATGATAGTCGATCAATCCGACGTAGGGAGGGCTGGTAATTACACCGTCCACCGGTGGAAAATCCGCCTTACCACTTGCGCAGATATTCGCTACTGGATACCCCCTCCGCGTCGTAGACGACATCTTGCGCCTCCATCAGCAGGGAGAGTTGTCCTGCATCCCGTGATGCCGTACGGCGATGCACCTTTTCCAGTACATCCATCACCTCTTTTTGCATCTTATCGAGGTCGTACCGCGCCGTCTTCGCCCGGCACAGCAGCACGTTGAACGCAGAAACATC
>CALJAP010000015.1 GCA_938027655.1 uncultured bacterium
GCAGGCAACAGGGGAGCAGAAAATGTAGCCGCAGCCTTCAGGCTGCGCTCCGTTGTGCAGTGGCGCAGGCAACAGGGGAGCAGAAAATGTAGCCGCAGCCTTCAGGCTGCGTTCCGTTGTGCAGTGGCGCAGGCAACAGGGGAGCAGAAAATGTAGCCGCAGCCTTTAGGCTGCGCTCTGTTGTGTGGTGACGCAGGCAACAGGGGAGCAGAAAATGTAGCCGCAGCCTTCAGGCTGCGCTCCGTTGTGCAGTGGCGCAGGCTAAAGCCTGCGACTACAGGGGAGGAATTGGAGGACGTCACCGTGGAGCGTGAATATCCAGAACGCCGAAGTTCGGGCTGCTATCGGGTATAACCACTAGTGAACATACCCTGTCTATATCAGGGGTAGAGACGATATCACGTTGCCAGAGAACGAGCCTCCATGAGCCAATCTGCCCTACCCGCAGTCGGAGGGCGGTCTGTTGCTTTCCCTTCGCGGGATGGCAAGTGGGAGGCAAAGAGTGGAAGAGCCTTGCCCTGCGGGCAAAAGAGATGACGAACCGCCACCAGTCAGAGGAGAGCGATATGCGGAAAGTGAAACTTCTGTGGATGGGAATACTCTGGTTGTGCGCCGGTTTTGCAATGGCGCAATCGCAGGACATCAACGACTACGTGCAGACCCGTCTGCACGACCTGCGTGCTACCGTCAAACAGCAGACCGCCAACCAGCGCGAGCTGGAGAAGATAAATAAGGATTTCGCCAACTCGTATCGTATTAAGCAGATGACCGCCCGCTACAAGGAGCCTTCCAAGATGCGCTTGGAGAGCAAGGTGGGCGTGGTCAGCGTGGTATATATCATCAACGGCAACCGCAAGCACGTCTCCGCCGGTCCTATCAAAAGCACCGACGACATCAGCGACGCGCCGGGCAAGCGACAATCGCTCATGGATTTCGGTATCCTCACGCCCGGCTTCATGAAGCTGGTCAACGCACAGTTTTTGCGTTATGACCACGAGGGCGGAGTGCGCTATCCGGTGTTCGAGCTCACCTGGGCGAACTCCGACGACACCTCCAAACATATCGTCTGGATGGACGGCAAAACGCGCACCGTCGTCAAGCGACAGTGGTACAACCAGGTGGGCAAGCTGATGGCGATTTTCTACTACAAGAACCCGGTGGAAGCGGCGCCGGGCATCTGGATCCCCACACGAGTGGAGGTGTACAACGCCGAAGGCAAGCTGGGCGGCGTGACCACCTACGTAGACTTGTACGTCAACGAAGGCTTGCCCGACAGCCTGTTCCAGTTCTAAATGGGTGCGCTGCTACACTCCCGCAAACGCGCTGAACCCCCCATCGATGGGAATCACCGCACCTGTCACGAACGCGCTTGCGGGTGAGGCCAGCCAGACGATAGTGCCAATCAGGTCATCCGGTTCGCCGAATCGTCCCATCGGCGTGTGCGCGATGATTGCCTGCCCGCGCGGTGTGAGGTTGCCCGACTCGTCCAGCAGTAGGTAGCGGTTCTGTTTGGTCAGGAAGAAGCCGGGCGCAATGGCGTTCACCCGCACCTTCGGCGAGTACTCCTGCGCGATGTGCACCGCCAGCCACTGCGTGAAGTTACTCACCGCCGCCTTGGCTGCCGAGTAGCCCAGCACGCGCGTCAACGGTTTGAACGCCGACATAGAGGAGAAATTGATGATGACACCGCCCCCCTCGTTCTCCAGCATCTGTCTGGCAAACACCTGAGCGGGCAGGATGGCGCCGCCGAACAGGTTCAGGTTCACCACCTTCTGCAATGCCTCTAACGGCAGGTCGAAAAAGCTCCGCTCGGGCGAGGTGGAGGCTTCGGGCATGTTGCCTCCCGCCGCGTTGAGCAGAATATGCACCGCCCCTACCTCGCGCTTCACCTGCTCTGCCACTCGCTCGATATCCGTCTTGTCCAGTACGTCCATCCGGTAAGCGTGCACCTCGATGTCCTGCTGGCGCAGTTCCTGCACGCGCTCCTCTAACGGCGCGATGTCGGTGAGCACGATACGCGCTCCCGCTTTGCCCAGACCTCTGGCAATCGCGCCCGCCAGCACGCCCGCACCGCCGGTGAACAGTGCCACCTTCCCTTTAACCGAGAACAGCTCCTCGATAATGCTCATTTCTCCCTCCTTCTTGGTGAAATTGGTCGCAGGCTGAAGCCTGCGGCTACATGGACATACGATGTGTCAATCGCAGGCTGAAGCCTGCGGCTACATGGACATACGATATACCAATCGCAGGCTGAAGCCTGCGGCTACGTGAACGTATGATTTGTCAATCGCAGGCTGAAGCCTGCGGCTACATGGATGTATGGTCTGCGAAAGCGCCTGCCAAATCTCTCATCAACTGGCGGAAGAAGCGATATCTTTTGGCATAGCCCTCTACTGCATCATCCTGAGGTAGGTATTGCCTGCCGGCTCGCACCATTGCCTTCGTTGCCTGCACCACGTCCGAATACACGCCCAGCGCAGTATATGCGAGGATAGCGGAACCGACCAGTGCTGGTTCCTCCACATGGCTGACCTGCAGGGGGATGCCCAGCACGTTTGCCATCGTCTGCATCCACAGCGGCGAACGCGCCCCCCCGCCGCCGATACGTATCTCCTGCGGTGTCACCCCGTTCTCTTGCAGGGCATCGTACACGATGCGCAACGCAAAACACACTCCCTCCATTGCTGCCCGAACCATGTGTCCGCGCGTGTGGTAACCTCGCAGTCCGAAGAACACCCCCGATGCCGCGTTGCCTATTTGCGGGTTGCGCTCGCCGCTGAGAAACGGCAGGAAGAACAGCCCCGCCGTATCGGAAACGCTCTGCGCTTCGCGGTTCATCCTCTCGTAGCCGATATGCAACACGTTGTCGCGCAGCCAGCGCAGAGTGATGCCTGCGTTGTTAATGGCGCCGCCGGGGAACCACTTACCGCAGGCGAGGTAGCAGGTCTGCAATCGCATGGCGGGGTCGCCGTCCAGCACCGGCTGTGGAAGCGCTACTCGCAACATCGCAGTCGTGCCCAGGTTCACCGCACCTGTTGCTTCCAGCATGGCACCGATACCGATGGCGACCGCGCCTCCATCGTATACGCCCGGCACCAGCTGGCATCCCTCCGCGACGCCCAGCTGCGCACACACATCTGGAGGCAGGGACGCCAGCACCTTATCTGCCTCCACCGGTTTCGGCAACCGCTCTGCATCCAACCCCACGATACCCAGCGCGACCTCGTCCCATCGCAGGGTATGCAGGTTCATCAGCTGGGTTGCCGTGCCTAAGCTGGCTTCGGTCACCCATTGCCCGGTCAGGCGGTAAATCAGATAATCCTTTGCCCCAACAAACCGCCGTGCGCTGGCAAAGAGGTCGGGGCGGGTTGTCTTCAACCAGAAGATTTTGGAAAGCGGATAGTGAAACAGCGGTGGACAGCCGGTACGCTGATAGAGATGGCGTGTGTCTACTTGGCTCACCAGATGAGCGTACGTCTGTTGTGGGCGCGTGTCCAGTAAGGTGATGATTGCGGTGAGCGGTGTGCCCTGTTCATCCACCGCCAGCAGGCTCAGCTGATAGGCAGAGAGCACCAGCGCACCGATGCGGTGGCTATAGTCTCCCGCGACCTGTCGCGCTACCGTACAAAAGGTCTCCCACAGCAGGTGCGGGTCATGCTCCGCCCTGCCGCTTTCGTCGCGCATCAGGGGAAGCTCTCGCTGAACCACCTGCAACACCCGACCGTCGGCATCCACTACCCCCGCTTTGATGTTCGTCGTGCCGACATCCACAGAAAGTATCAAGGGTCTATTTTCCATCCTGTGTTTCCCGTTAGAGCGACCAGAATCCTGACGCCATTATACACGCTCTGCGCGTGGCAGGGCAAGTTACAGCGGAACCACTGTTCCTCTCCGTCGGTCGAAAGAGGTAAAATAGTAATGTAGATTAACATACCCTCGAGCACATGGAGATGAGTCTCTACGCCCAACAGCGCGTGCGAAAGGAACCTGGGGTCTGCGGAGGCATACTCAGCATTCCCGAGGAGAGGATGCCTGTTTCGTTCATCCTGCGCTGCTTCGCGTCGGGCATGAGCCACCGCGAGATTCTGCGCGCCTATCCCCAGCTCAGTGAGGAAGACCTTCGACTGGCGCTGCTCGCCGCGGCGGAAAGACTGGAGAGCGACGATGAAGCTGCTGCTGGATAGCCAGATCAGCACGCAGGTTGCGGCATGGCTGCGCAAGATGGGGCACGATGTGCGCGAGGTGCGTGACGACCCCATCCTGCGCGGAGCGGATGACAGTACGCTGGTTCAGACCGCCTGGTGCGAGGGGCGGGTGCTGGTCAGCGCGTCACCGGCGTTCGCCCGCTTGATTTCGCGTGCGGGGAGCTGGCGTCCGGGGGCGATTTTGCTGCTGGCAGGTGACCCTCGTCCGCGCGTGCAGATACAGACGATTCAGGCACTTCTGGAGAAGTTGCCCGAGACGAAGCTGATGAGCAGTCTCGTCGTGGTCGAAGGGCATCGGGCGCGTGTTTACCCGCTGGTTGCCCGCCCGCCGGAAAAGATGACGCCGGAGTTGCAACCCCGTTTACAGGAGCCTCTGCCTTCTCCGGAGTCGCTGCCTTCTGTCTATTCTCACCTCACCTGTCCCATCTGCGGATACACCATGAAGCCGCTACACAGCTGCAAGCACGTCTGCCCCGCCTGCGGCTACCTCAGCTCCTGCAGTATGGATTAGGGGATACCTGCTCCACCTCCGTCAAATCTGGATTTTTGGGGGTCACGCTTCGTCGCGACTGCAAACCGAACGGCTCGGCAGAAGCCTCGCCCCCCAGCTGGCTAACAGGTGTTCCGTCGCTTGCGGTCGAATATTAATAGACATCATCGAGACAGGAGGTAAGCAGAGAAATGCCGCATCTCGCTCCCACTATCATCGGCGCCATCGCCGGTGATGTTATCGGCGCACCCTATGAATGGCGTCGTATCAAAACCACCGAATTTCCGTTGCTCAGCTCCAGGTCGCATTTCACCGATGACACGGTGCTCACCATTGCGGTGGCGGATAGCATTCTGACCGGCAAAGATTTCACCACCGCGATGAGGGAGTATGGGCGCAAGTACCCGAATGCCGGATACGGTGGCTGGTTCCGCCACTGGTTACACGTGCCGAACCCTAGGCCATACGGCAGCTACGGCAACGGTTCGGCGATGCGTGTCAGTCCGGTTGGCTTTGCAGGTTCTACCCTGCAGGGGGTTCTCGAAATGGCGAAGCGTTGCGCGGAGGTGACGCACAATCACCCGGAGGGCATCAAAGGGGCACAGGCGACTGCCGCCGCTATCTTCCTGGCGCGAACAGGTCACGACAAAGAGCAAATTAGGGAGTACGTGACCCGCACTTTCGGTTACGACTTGCGCTTTACCCTAGAAGAGATACGCCCATCCTACGACTTCGATGAAACCTGTCAGGGAACGGTGCCGCAGGCCATCGTCGCGTTCCTAGAGAGCACGGATTACGAAAGCGCGGTGCGACTGGCGGTTTCGCTGGGAGGCGATAGCGATACCCTCGCCTGTATCACAGGAGGAATCGCCGCCGCTTACTACAAGAGGATTCCCGAAGAGATTGTGCAAAATGTTCTCAGCCTGCTTCCCGAAGAGTTTCGTGACATCATCCGCCGTTTTGACCAGAAGTTTGCCGAAGAGATAGAGAACGGTAAAGAGGAGGGACGTGGCAATGCCTGAGCGTTTTCTACAGCTGCCTCCGATGGGCAAGTACATCGGACACAAGCCGTCCATCATCCGTGCGCAGGCTACCTACCGCTCCGGGCAGCCGATTGTGGGCACGTACTACTTCTACTGGTACGACGTGAACACCGGGGAACACTTCGTTAACCCCGATGGCACCGACGCCCTCACCGACCATCCCGCCAATCCCAAAGGCTACAGCTACCGCTCGCCCGAATGGCACCGACGCGAGATGGAGGATATTCTGCGAGCAGGAATAGACTTTATCCTGCCCGTCTACTGGGGCAACCCTGCCGACCGCCAGCGAGGCAAAGGGCTGTACTGGAGCTTTGAGGGGCTGGAGGCACTGGTCAAGGCGCAGGAGCAGATGCTCCTTGCCAAACGCCGCCCTCCTAAAATCGGCATGTTCTACGACACCTCCACCCTGCAATGGAACGCCGACCACTATCACGCCGACCTCACCACGCGCGAAGGGCAGGAATGGTTTTACGTTTCCATCCGCGACTTCTTCTCGATCGTACCTCCCAAACTGTGGGCAATGGTGGACCATCGTCCTATCATATTCCTGTATGCCGCAGGCTTCGCCAAAGATTACAATCAGCAGGCGATGGACTTTGTGTACCGCCAGTTCGAGAAGGATTTCGGCTGCCGCCCCTACATTGTGCGCGAAGTGTCATGGAGTAAAGTGCGCACAGATAGCGTTTACGGCTGGGGAGGCGCCATTGCGCCCGCTATCCTGGAGGTGGCGGCTATCGGACCCGGGTATGACCACTCTGCCGTGCCCGGAAGGGAACCCCTGATACGCGATCGCGAAGGAGGCAAGTTCTTCGAAAGGAGCTGGGAGCGGATTCTGCGCATGAATCCCAAACGCCGTCCCTTTATCGTGATGATTGAAACGTGGAACGAGCTCCACGAAGGCACAGACATCTGCCCGTCTCGCGAATACGGCGACCAGTATGTGAGAATCAACGCTCGCTACGCCAGCCTGTTCCGACGAGGGGTGCAGCTGCGCCCGCAAGGGGCTTACGCCAGTGCACAGGAGGTTTCTATCTTGCTGGAGCGACATCCTGTAGAGCGTGGCATCCGTCTGCATAGTGACCCCGACGGCGACGGCTTGATGGAGCCTGCTGAAGCAGGGGGTGTCTCTGCATGGAAAACCCTGCCCAATCGACATGGCGTGATGCGCTACGCTTACTTCGATGTGGATGACAGCTTCGCCTTCGACAACGACGCGCCTCTGCAGATCGAGGTGGAGATATGGGACGGTGAGGGAACCTTTGCTATTGAGTACGACTCCACCGACCCTGCCGGTAGCGTGCATGATGGCGCGTTCAAGCCAGCGCAGAGTTTTACCCTGAGCAACACCGGACGCTGGCGCACCTTCCGCGTCAACCTGAATGACGCCCGTTTTGCGAATCGCACCAACGGTGCGGATTTCCGACTGGCTTCGGCACAAGAGATACTGATACGGCGAGCCACAGTGCGCAAGGAGCGAAGGTGACAAAGGCAGCAAACGCCCCTGCAGGGATTCTGGCTTCCGCTGGCTAATGCACAGGTGGAGGTTGGAAAGATGACAAACGGCAGCTTCATCGGACTGATCGGTCTGGGGGTGATGGGACAGAACCTCGCGCTGAACATCGCGCGAAAGGGCTATCCGGTCAGCGTATACAACCGCACCGCCGCACGCACCGAGGCGTTCGTGAGAGAGCGACTGAAGCAGGAACCGATTACCCCCACTTACGACCTGCAAACCTTTGTGCAGAGCTTGGCGCGCCCACGCAAGATTATGCTGATGGTGCAGGCAGGCGCGGCAGTAGACAGCATGATAGAAACCCTCATCCCGCTGCTGGACGGCGGCGACCTTATTATCGACATGGGCAACTCGCACTACGCCGACACCGAGCGGCGCATGGAGGCTCTTGCTGCCAGAGGGTTGCTGTTTCTGGGCACAGGCGTCAGCGGCGGCGAGCGGGGAGCGCTAGAGGGACCCTCTATCATGCCCGGCGGAACGCCCGAAGCGTATGCACTGGTGGAAGAGGTGCTCACCCGCATCGCGGCGCAAACCGAAGACGGCGCGTGCTGCACCTATCTGGGGCGCGGAGGTGCAGGGCACTTTGTCAAGATGGTGCACAACGGCATCGAGTATGCCATCATGCAGGCGATTGCGGAGGCGTACGACCTGCTGCGTGCTGCCGCAAGGCTATCCACATCACAAATCGCCGACCTCTTCGAAGAGTGGAACCGGGGCGAGCTGAACTCGTTCCTCATGGAAATCTCTTACAAGGCACTGCGCAGGATAGATGAGGAAACGGGTCAGCCGCTGGTGGAGATGATTCTGGATAAAGCGGAACAGAAAGGCACGGGCAAGTGGACGGCGCAGGCAGCGCTGGACCTCGGCGTGCCGACCCCCTCTCTGGCGACGGCGGTGTTTGCCCGCACTCTGTCGCACTTCAAGGGAGACCGTGTGAAGATTGCCGAAGCCATTTGCGACGCGCTGTGCCAATCGTGCCCTCTGGATACGAGCACCCTGATAGAGGCTATGGAGCGTTCCCTGCGCCTGAGTATGTTTCTCGCCTTTTCGCAGGGACTATGGCTTCTGTGGGAGGCATCGCGCGCTTACGACTACGGTTTGAACCTCTCGGAGGTGCTGCGCATCTGGAAGGGTGGCTGTATCATCCGCGCGCGGATGCTGAACTTCCTGCGTGACATCGTTCGGGAGGGCGATGGTAATCCGCACCTGCTGCTCAGCCCCAATGCACAGGCTTACGTGCTGGAAAACATACCCTTCGCGCTGAAGGTGGTAAACGTGGCGCACACCTGCGGTATCCCCATGCCGGTTCTGGACAGCGCGGTAGACTACTTGCTGAGCATGAGCCGCGCCAACCTGCCTGCGAACCTGATTCAGGCACAGCGCGACTTCTTCGGGGCACACACCTACGAGCGCGTGGACAAGCCGGGCACGTTTCACACCGAATGGGAGTGAGTCTAACCCAGCTTGCCGAAGTCTCCCTCTAGCAGCGCCTGTTTCATTTCCATATAGTAGGAGAAGTTCTCCCACGGCACATCCGGCGGTACCGTGTGGTGCACCGTAGGGATAAAACCGCCTTCTTCGATCAGGGGGATGAACTCACGCAGATGCGCCCGGATGGCTTCGCGGGATTGCGTCAACACCCGCTTGTCCACCCCGCCCCACAAACGGAGCGTTTTGCCGAAACGGCGTCGCCACTCGACGGGGGAAACACCGGCTGCCCGCTCGATGGGCCAGAGCACGTCCACCCCCGCATCCAGCAGCAAAGGGATAAGCAGTGTTGGATCACCGTCGGTATCCACGGCAAAGTAGCGAGTGCCGTGTGACTTGAAAAACTCCACCATCCGCTTGAGGTGCGGGAAAATGAACTTACGGAAGGTCTCCGGGCTCAGCAGGGGACCGTTCTTCATGCACATATCTTCGTTCAGGGTGAAGTAATCCACCCGAATCTTCTCCAGAACAGGGCGGCTGGTTTCAATGATGAAGTCGCAGAAGAACTCCATCATCTCATGCATCAGGTCGGGGTAGTCGTACCAGGCGTACGACAGTACCTCTGTGCCCATAAACTCCCGCGCGCGCCAGTAGAACCCGTTCGCGGCGCAGTTTTCACCCAGTATCAACGGGCAGTCGCGCTTTTGCCACCGTTCGATGCGGGCGTCGAGGTCGGCGGGATAGCGTTCGGGGATGGCAGCGACGAGGCGTCTTTTGACCTCAGCGAAGTCCTCAGGCTGGCTTACAGGGAAGGCAAGATACTGGTCCATGCACATTCGCGCCCCGCCGATGGCACCCTCTTTTAACGCCTTGCGCACAATGCCCAGCGAGTCGCGATAGATTTCATACTCATCCGTCTCCTCAATCAGCTGAGGCTCGAAGGGGGGAATAAAGCCGAAATTCACAGGGATATATTCGCGACGGTCCAGCCCAAGTGCGTCTTCTCCATGAAACCAGTTCCATGTGAAATCCTTCACCGCCTCCGGGGCTTCTCGTTGCCAGCGTAGCGCGGTCTGCGCCCACACACCCAACTCGTGGTTCGGGCGGCGGTCCGCGGGCTTATACTCCATACAGGCGATAAAACGTTGAAGGTCGCTCACCGTTAGAAACTCACCGCGAGAGAGGCACCGTAGTAGGTCTCACCATCAATGCTATAAAGGCGCAGTCTCAGCAAGGGCACAGGTTCCCACGATACCGCGCCGTTCCATGCGCGGCTATCGTACTCCGCGCTGAGCAGGATATGATAGGGTGTTCTGACCTCCGCCCCCACGAACGGTCCCTTGATACCTCCCGCTCCGATACCGCCGAACAGG
>CALJAP010000016.1 GCA_938027655.1 uncultured bacterium
GGTCGTCCAGCCAGAGGTTTATCCACTGTTGCGCTTGCCGACAACGCATGGTTGCGCCTCGTGATAACGATTTTCGCGTAGGCTAAAGCCTGCACTACGAACCTTTGCTCCTCGTTTGTAGTGGTGCACTTCAGTGCGCATCTGCTATGTGCTGTCTTCCATTTGCTTCCACAGCTCGGCAAACCGCTGGCGGGCGGTGAACAGACGCGAGCGCACCGTACCCACCGGTATCCTCAATACCTGCGCTATCTGCTCGTAGCTCAACTCGTGCATTTCGCGCAGAATCAGCACCTCGCGTAAGGGCTCGGGCAACCGGCGCAGCACCTCGTCCACCTGCTGTTTCAGTATCCACACCTGTTCGTCAAAGCCACTGTCAGCGGAGCGCTCGACATCAGGCAGGGGCAGAGGACGGCGTTTGCGCAAGCGCATCCGACAGGCGTTGACCGCAATCCGATACAGCCACGTGAACAGGTTGGATTGCCCGCGAAACCTTTTCAAGTGCAGAAACGCCTGCACGAAAGTATCCTGCGCCACGTCTTCCGCTTCGTCACGGTCACCGAGCAGCTGGTAGGCGAGGTTCACGATGGGGCTTCGGTAGCGACACAGCAGCTGCGCGAAGAACCGCTCGATGTCTTCTTCGCCGTGTGGCTGCTGGTGTTGGTCGCTGGGTGTCTCGCCGCGCACGTCGCCCACCTGCTCGTATCGTTCCACTGGTTGGATGCGTCAGCAGGGGAAAAAGTTCGTTGTGCGATGCTACGGTGAAAACATGAGGCAAACGGGTACGAACCCGACCGCACATTCTCTACCTGGCTGTCTGCAATCGCTGGGGCATCACGGTAGCGGGAGCCACATGTGCCACCTGTATCAGCATCACACGCTGGCTATCGCGCCAGACGGGTTGCTCTCTGCCCCAGTAGACCACGTACACATTGCGTCCGTCCGCTGCGCGCGTCCAGTGGTTTTCGCCAACCCCGGTGCACAGGGCGACGTATGCCCCCGGCTCCACCATCAGGTCATCTCGGAAGATGTAGAGGCGTTCTGCCAGCGTGTATGGGTCGGCGCAGAAGTAGCTCTCGTCGGTCACCGCCCAGCCGCGCAGGTTCTCGTAGCGCAGAGACTGATTGCGGATAACCACAAACTCTCTGCGCGGATGGTCGCCCGTTTCCACCCCAATCACGCGAAACATAAGACACCTCCCCGAAGGAAAAAGGGGTTGCGAGGGTGCTGTCACCCTCGCAACCAATGTGGCAGCCCGGTTATTAAGAGCATCCCGAAGTCGCGCCACAGTTCAGGCACTTGTAACATGCGCCATTACGCACCATGATGGAACCGCACTCCGGGCAGGGCGGTGCATCCGCCTGAAGCTGGAAGACCATCTGCTCTGCCTCCCGAAGCCTTCGGTCGGGTTCGGCTGCCCTTTCAGAAAGATTGGTATGGTTCTCAATGGACGCTACCTCGCCCGCAGGCTGTTGCTCCGGCGGGAGGAACTTGAGCGCAAGCCAGCGGAAGATGTAGTCCATGATGGACTTGGCAAAGCGTATCTGCGGGTTATTGGTCACGCCCGAGGGCTCGAAGCGCATGTGCGCGAACTTGTTCACCAGCGTCTCCAGAGGCACGCCGTACTGCAACGCCAGCGAGATGGCAGTGGCGAAGCTGTCCATCAGCCCCGACACCACCGAGCCTTCCTTGCTCATGGTGATGAAGATTTCACCCGGCTTGCCGTCGGGATACAGACCGACGGTGATATAGCCCTCGTGACCGCCCACGCTGAACTTGTGGGTGATGCTCTGTCGCTCGTCGGGCAGTTTGCGGCGCACGGGGCGTGCCTCCAGCACAGGTTGTTTCTCTAGCTGTTCGCTCGTCTTCTTTGTGCTGAGCGGCTGGGTGCGCTTGGAGCCGTCACGGTAGATGGCGATGGCTTTCACGCCCAGCTTCCACGCCTCGATGTACGCCTCCATGATGTCCTCTACGGTGGCGTCGTTGGGCATGTTAACCGTCTTGGAAATCGCGCCTGACAGGAAGGGCTGTACCGCGCCCATCATCTTGATGTGCCCCATGTAGTGGATACTGCGCTGTCCGTTAGCGGGCTTGAAGGCGCAGTCGAACACAGGCAGGTGCTCGGGCTTCAGGTGCGGTGCGCCTTCGATGGTATCGGTGCGCTCGATGTACGCCAGAATGTCCTCAATCTGCTCTTGCGAGTAGCCCAGCCGATGCAGCGCATCCGGCACGGTACGGTTCACAATCTTCATCATGCCGCCGCCCACCAGCGTTTTGTATTTTACCAGCGCGATGTCGGGTTCCACGCCGGTGGTGTCGCAGTCCATCATGAAGGCGATGGTTCCGGTCGGCGCGAGCACGGTCACCTGCGCGTTGCGGTAGCCGTACTGTTCACCGAGCGACAGGGCATCGTCCCAACACTCGGTTGCTGCGTGCAATAGGTCAGGCGGCACGGTCTCCTTCGCCTCGATCTTGTCCACATGCGCGCGGTGCATCCGAATCACGTCCAGCATCGGCTCGCGGTTGCGGGCATAGCCTGGGAAGGGGCCACCGCAGTCACGCGCGATGATAGCCGATTGCCTGTACGCTTCGCCGGTCATGACGGCGGTGATTGCGGCGGCGTAGGCGCGGCCGGCGTCGCTATCGTAGGGCAGACCACGCGCCATGAGCAGAGCTCCGAGGTTGGCATAGCCCAGCCCCAACGGACGGTAGTCATGACTGTTTTGCGTGATTTTGGGCGTGGGGTATGCCGCGTTGTCCACGATGATTTCCTGTGCGGTAATCAGGATGCGCACCGCGTGGCGGAACGCCTCGATATCGAACTCGCCATCTGGCTTGCGGAACGCCATCAGATTCAGGCTGGCGAGGTTACAGGAGGTGTCATCGAGGAAAACAAATTCGGAACAGGGGTTGCTTGCATATATTCTGTCAGTGTTCTTACAAGTATGCCACTTGTTGATGTTATCGTCGTACTGCAAGCCGGGGTCACCGCAGACCCAGGTCGCTTCGGCGATTTCGCGCAACAGGTCGCGGGCGTTGTAGGTATCGGCGACCTCGCCGGTGGTAATGTAGCGTGTCTGCCAGGGCAAGCCTTTGACCGCTGCCTCCATAAAGGCGTCAGAGACGCGCACCGAGTGATTCGCGTTCTGGTAGGAGACGCTATCGTAAGCACCACCGGGCACGTTGAAGCTGCCATCATATCCGGCTTCGATCAGCGCCCACGCTTTCTTTTCTTCTTCCGCCTTGCAACGGATGAAAGGCAAGATGTCGGGGTGGTCGGCGTTGAGGATGACCATTTTGGCGGCGCGTCGCGTCTTGCCTCCGCTCTTGATAACGCCCGCGAAGGCGTCGAAGCCGCGCATAAAGGAGACAGGCCCAGACGCCGTGCCGCCCCCTTGCAGATGCTCCCGCGAGGAGCGCAAGCGCGAGAAGTTGGTGCCCGTGCCCGAACCGTACTTGAACAGCATCCCTTCGGTCTTCACCAGGTCCAGAATGCTCTCCATACTGTCCTGTACGGAGTTGATGAAACACGCGCTGGCTTGCGGTCGCTCGCCGGGCACACCGACATTGAACCACACGGGGCTGTTGAACGAAGCCTTTTGCATCAGCAAGAGATGGATGAGCTCTTTATGAAAGGTATCCGCGTCCTCTTCGGTAGCGAAGTAGCCATCTTTGCGTCCCCACGCGGCGATAGTATCTGCAACGCGCGAGATGAGCTGGCGCACACTGCGTTCCCGCTGCGGGCTACCAAGCTGCCCGCGGAAGTATTTGGAAGCCACCACGTTGGTAGCCAGCTGGCTCCAGAACTCCGGCACTTCCACGTCTTTCTGCTCAAAAATCACCTCACCGCGTTCACCGGTGATAGAGGCGGTGCGCAGTTCCCAGCGCACTTCATCAAAAGGATGCACGCCGGGGCGGGTGAAGTATCGCTCGAAGTGCAAGCCGGGTGCAGACTTCTCCTGAACAGCAGTGAACACATCTTCTGCCGGCGGGGAAGTCTCTTCGATAATCTCCAATTCGAAATGTTCTCTCGTCGGTTCCATATTGACCACACGCCTCCTTGTAAAAACTGAGCCTCTGGTGCGGCGCTATTTTTGCCGCCGCTGACGGGTGAGCATGTTCACCAGCTCGCGGAACTGCGTCGCGTCCTCAAACTGGCGGTAGACGGAGGCGAAGCGCACATATGCCACCTGGTCCAATTGCTTCAACCGCTCCATCACTAGTTCACCGATTTCCGAGGATTTGACCTCACGCTGTCCGCGATTGATGAGCACCTGCTCGATGTCGTTGGTGATCTCCTCGAGGGCGTCGATAGAGATGGGACGCTTTTCGCAGGCGACCTGCATCCCACGTAGCACCTTGTTGCGGTCAAACGGCTCACGCCGTCCGTCGTTTTTCACCACCATAAGCTTCAGCTCCTCGATCTCTTCGAAGGTGGTGAATCGCCGACCACACGCTAGGCACTCCCGTCGTCGCTTAATCGCCTCGCCATCGCGTATCGGACGCGAATCCAGCACTCTGTCCTCGGGGTGACCGCAGTATGGGCACTTCACGTTGTCACTCCCCCTTGCCGGCAATGGGGTATTGCCCAGATATTGGGCTACACTATATATATCACACAAGATATAGGGGTGTCAAGGGGTTTGGAGGCGGATTTTGAAAAAATTTCTCTCCCGCCTCAGAGGGAGGCGAAAGGTTATGCGGCTTTCTGGTAGAAGTGCACGTTGATATAGTTTTCAGAGTCTTCTATGTTCATGTTTCTGTGACCGAGAAAGATGTAGTCCGCCTGATAATTACATTTGAATAAAATTCGCCCCCCTCGGAAAAATATCGGAAGCGGAGAGAGGAAAAAAGCATTTCACTCCTCCCCTACCCTTCCAAAGTTTCTCACCAGTATTCCGAAGTCGAACAACGTTACCTCCCCATCCCCATCCAAATCCGCGCTCGGGTTCCATCTCTCATCACCCGGCACACTACCGAAAGCCCGCACCAGCGCACCAAAGTCAAACAACGTCACCTCGTTATCGCCGTCGATGTCGCCGTTGAACAGCGTCACGTCCACTACCCCTTCAGGCAGTGAGACCCCAGCTACGACGCGCTGTAACCAATGCGTGCCACGTATCGCCACATCATAAACGCCCGCAGGCACGTTCGCCTCGTACGCCACCTCAAACTCTCCATCTACCGACAGCGGCAACTCCCCTTGCCAGACTACCACGCCATTGCCGTTACGTATCTGCACCTGCACGGGCTGACAACGAGGGTCGCCCGCATAATCGCCCAGCGTTACCCTGCCCAGCAGCGTCGGCAGTGCCCATAACGCAACGTTGTCCACGTCAAGGTAGGCAGTCGCGACGGGCCAGTAGATACCGCATCGTGTCCACAAGGTCAGCCATTCGCCTGTCGGCACGAGCACCGTGTCCAGGCGCTGCCAGATACCGGAGGGCGCACTTGCCGAAACGAGCCACACGATATCCGGGTTTGTGGGGTCAGTTCCACCGCTGAGGTCGTAGCCTATCCGAAACTCCTGCCCCGCGCCCGGGTCGTGTGTACCGGCGGACAGGTAGTCCAGCTCCAGCCGATAGGGCACGCCGGGCACCACAGGCACTACCTGATACACCCCTCCGCGAAAGGATTGCCCCGCTATCTGCCCGCTGATGATGCGCTGTGCACTGCCCGGCACCCCGGCAACTTGCCAGAAGTGCGCACTGCCGGGCCAGAGAGGGTTCACAATGCCCCCGTCCCACATTGTCCATCCGTTGGCAACCGTCTCCCCCGAAAGGTTGGTAAACCCCAGCTCAAAATCGCCGTTCAGCACAGGGTTGCGCAGGGAACGCGGTCGGTTGGCAATCACGTCCGCCAGCCACTGCGCGACGGGCTCCACATCAAAAGACCACCACCCGCCGGGGTTGCCTATCTGGAACAGCGTCACGCCGACGACGCAGGGGTCTTTCTTCAGCTCGCTGTCGTACCATAACAGCCACTTCTGAAACTTCGCCGCGTCGCCTCGTGCACGCCAGCCGTCGGTGTTTGGATTACCTGCCCGGTCAATGCCTCCTTCGGTCAGAATCATCGGCAGGTTCGCCAGGTCGGGGTAGCGCTCGCGCAGGAACTCGTAGAAGATGCGATAGCGCAGGCTATACCAGTACTCCACAGCCGGATCCGTGCTGTACTCAATGGAGTACGAGTGGTAGCTCCACGCGCCGTTCCACCGCTTCGCCGCGCGCAGGGCAGGCATGAAAGCGTCCAGCTTCGCGCGGATTTCGCCGATGCTGCCGGGCGGGTTGCCCAGCGGAATACTGCCCACACAGGGGCGAAAACCCGCCTGCGCGATGCGCTCTGCCAGCCGCTCCCAGAACCGCCCGAACCACCGGGCCTCCTCCACGCTTCCCCAACAGGGTGTGTTTTCACATTCGTTGGGACCCTCCAGATAGTCTATCAGATTGCGATCCTTCAGAGGCAGTGCCTGCACTGCAGGTTGCAGCACCCTGTTCCAGAAGTCATCCGCGCTCTGCACGGGATCGTCCTCCATGCGGTAGCGTATGTCCGGCGTGCGCTCCCATACCCGCACCACCACCAGCCCCTTCGGATAGCGCCGTTTGTAATCGCGCATCGCCTCACGCATCCCCGCCGACGCCTGCGGGTCCAGCACCTTAATTACTCTGGGTTTAGCAGCGATGATACGCTTCGCGCCTTCGGTGTAGTCGCCTATCAGGTGGATGCTCAGTTTGCTCACACACTGGTCGGGCTGGGTGTAGGCGAACGGGCTGAGCCACACCAGCAGTGCCAACCATAAAAGCCTCCGCATTGCGCTCCTCCACTTCAAAGGTTCTCCCTACTCATTTTAGCCATGCGTGAACGATAACGCAATAGCAAAACTAAGAGAGCGCTTCTTCGCCGCTCCGGAGGACGAACCTCGCGGTGAGCCGCTAGAGCGTCAAGCGTGATTGTTCGGAGATGAGCAGATTGGTTGCGCGTGCCTGTCATTCTGGGCGAGGTAAAGAATCTCGTTGTACCGCCATCTTGAGATGCTTCGCTATCGCTCAGCATGACAAAAGAAACCTGTCGGATTACAGTAACCATAACACGTGTTCCGCAGAGTCGATACTAAGGTATAATTACACGGACGAATACAAGGGAGAAAATATGTCGGAACTGCTCGCACGTTCTTATCGTGGACTGCTCATCGCCCGCGTCGAGTCCGGCAGTCTTGCAGAAGGGCTTGGTCTGCAACCGGGTGATGCGGTGTTATCGGTCAACGGCAAGCGGGTGATGGATACGCTGGACTATCGGTTCCACGTGACCGAGCCCTACGTTGAGCTCACCATCCAGCGCGGTAATGAAACGCTGACACTTGCTACCCAAAAGGAACCTTACGACCTGTTGGGCATCGAGTTCGAGAACGACCTGGCGGACAGGATACACACCTGCAACAACAAGTGCGTCTTCTGCTTCATTCACCAGATGCCCAAGGGAATGCGTCGCTCGTTGTACTTGATGGACGACGACTTTCGCCTCTCGTTCCTCTACGGCAACTATGTGACCCTGACCAACCTGACGGAGGAAGAGTTTCAGCGTATCCTTGAACAGAGACTAACGCCGATGTACGTCTCCGTCCATGCTACTGACCCCGACCTGCGCGGTCGGTTGTTAGGGAAGCGCGAGCCAGCTCCCATCCTGCCAGTGCTGCAGCGTCTTCACGAAGGCGGTATCGACGTGCACGCACAGATCGTCCTTTGCCCCGGCTGGAACGATGGCGACGCGCTACGCCAGACTCTCTACGACCTCGCGATGCTGCACCCAGCGGTAACCGGCAAGCGGGCAGGCACGCTTTCGGTGGCCATCGTGCCCGTGGGGCTGACAAAGTTCCGGCAGAAGCTGACCCCCCTCACCCCGCCCGACCGTGCGTATGCGCAACGCTTTATCCGCGAAGTGCGGGCGATGGAACGTCATTTCCGCAAACGGCTCGGCACGCGGTTCGCTTTCCTGTCCGACGAATGGTTCTTCCTTGCCGGTGAACCGATACCCGGTCGTCGCTACTACGAGGATTTCCCTCAGCTGGATGACGGCGTCGGCACGGTGCGCCTGTTTCTCGACCGCGCATGTCACGTCGCCCGTCGCCTGCCCTTAGCGCTGCCCCGCACGGTGCAGATGACGCTGGTTACCGGAGAGCTACCGGCGGCGGTTATCGAACGTTTTGCCCGGATGCTTCAGCGAGTGCAGGGGGTAGAGCTGAACGTCTGTGCAGTCAAGAACCACTTCTTCGGGGGCACGGTGAGTGTAGCGGGGTTGCTCACCGCACAGGACATCGCCGACGCCCTCGCCCGCGTTCCCACCTATCCAACGGTAGTGCTACCCTCCATCTGCCTGCGAGAAGACCACCTGTTCCTCGACGATGTTACAGTGGAACAGTTTGAAACGCAGATAGGGCGCAGGGTGCTCGTGGTGGAACCACATCCAGCAGCGCTGTGGAGGGCGATATACAGGAGTTCATACCTGCAATAACCGCAATGGTAAGCCTGCCAAAGTCCGCATCATGAGTGGGAACCACCCGTCCCATCCGGTGAGAAGCATCGAGAAGCAGATTGTCCGACGCACCTTGCCATCCCTGCTCCCGCACATCCAACACGTTCAGTCCTTGAGAACGCATCCATTGAACCACCTCAGGGTGAACGTTCTCGTCAGCTAGGAATCCAAACGAGCGCAACGTGCTCATTTTGCTGTCGAAGCGACTGGTAGGTCCAGAACTATTTCGTTCTCAAGAAAGCGTAGAGCGTAGCGAAGTGCCTGCTCAATATCTTCTGCGGTCAACTGAGGATACGCCCGAAGGATTTCCTCGCGTGTTGCGCCGCTGGCAAACAACTCCAGCAGGAACTCCACACTAATGCGTGTGCCCTTAATGCAGGGCTTACCTGACAGGATGTCAGGGTGTGCTACAATACGGTCAAAGTGGGTGTTTACGGTTACTCACCACCTTACTAAAGAGAGCATGTCAAAACGCCAGGTCCCTCTCCCTGTTACGACTGCACCGTCAGTGTCCTCATTTGTGCTCACACCATCATTGTACCCTCTTTGTACGCACTGTCAAACAGGCTCAAGAGCTCAGTAACACCGTCTCCCGCTCAAACAGCCGCGTGGCTATCTGCAGAGCAATAGCCGCTACAGCACACGAAACCAGAAGCGACAACACCATGAACGACGGCTCCACGATGCCTGTGAGCACCTGCTTGATAATCATCGCGCTGTTCAGCACCGGCACTGCCGCCAGCCAAAGCGCCGATTCGGTACGCGTGAACATCGAGGCGACCGCTGGCAGTACAATCAGCGTGCTGAGCGGTATCAGATAGGTTTGCGCCTCCTTCTGATTGCGGGCGAAAGTAGAGATGATGGTGAGCACAGCCGAGTAGAAGACGGTCAAAGGCAGCAGGGTGACCACCAGCGCACCCAACACCGGTAGAGAGAGACTGAACTTCCCTGCCTGCTCCGTGAAGATGCGCGAGCTCGTGGGCAGAGCAAACGCCAGCAACATGCCCAGCATGGCAAATATCGCCGCCGCCATACACACCACCGTCACCGTCAGAAATTTGCCCCACACAATCTGCCGGCGCGAGGCGGGCGTTGCCAGCAGGGTTTCGATAGTGCCACGCTCCTTCTCGCCCGCTACAAGGTCAAACGCCGGCGAAACCGCGCCGAAAAACGCCGACAGCACGATGACATACGGCAGGATGATGCTGAGGATAAGATTGCCCACAGGGTTCTCGGCTTGTATCGTCTGCGTCACGATAGCAACCGGCTGAGTGAACTCCGCGCCGATGAAGCGACGGGCAAGACGCCTCTGCACCCACTCCGCGCTAAAGTGCTCGGTCAACGCTTTTAATCTCTGCACCGCATCGCGCGAGCTATCGTTTAACGGGTCAAACAACACAACTACCCTGGCGGTGCTCTCGTTGTGCAACCGCTCGTCGAACTGCTCGTCCAGCAATACCACCGCCTTCACCTGCCGGTTCCGCAGCATCGCTTCCGCCTGTTTGCGTTCCGTGACTCGCCGAATGGCAACCCCCCCTCCCTCCAGCGCGGCGATAAACTCCTCGCCGCCCCGCGGAGCGACGAGCGCAACCGGAATAACCACCTTGCGGGCGGACTCCTCACGCTGTTGAACCATCATGCCGATACCCCACAGCAACAGGGGCGTCAACAGCAGGGGCGAGACCGCCACAGAGAAGAGAACGCGCCGGTCGCGCAACACCTCGCGCAGTTCCTTCCAGAAAACCACCAGGGTTCGGTTCACTCTTCGCCCTCCTTTTCGCCAATAAGGCTCAGGAACACCAGCTCCAGCGCACGCTCACCGGTGCGCGCCCGCAGCTCTTCCAGTGTGCCAATCGCCACGATACGCCCCCGGTGGATAACGGCAATGCGGTCGCACAGACGCTCCGCCTCGCTCATGATATGCGTGGAGAAAAGAACGGTGTGCCCGCGCCTGCGACTGTCCTCGATAAACTGCATGATGGTACGCGATGTGACCACGTCCAGTCCTGCTGTCGGCTCGTCCATGAACATCACCGGTGGATTGTGGATGATGCTGCGAGCGATGCTCACACGCTGTCTTTGTCCGGTAGAAAGACGGTCACACCGCCCGTCGATGAACTCCCCCATCTGCAGGGTCTCCACCAACTCGTCCACCCGGCGGCGTAGCATCTCTCCAGACAAGCCGTATAGCGAGCCAAAGTAGGCAAGCATCTCCCGCGCGGTAAGGCGGCCGTATAGCGCGGTGGAACCCGTCAGATAACCGATATGCTGGCGCACCTCTTGAGGTTGTGTGCGAATATTATAGCCTGCGACGGTGGCGTCACCGGCGGAGGGGGTCAGTATCGTGCCCAGCACGCGCAAGAGGGTGGTTTTACCCGCACCGTTGACGCCCAGAATGCCGAACACCTCGCCCGGTCGCGCCTCAAAGCTCACCTCGTCCAGCGCAACCACCGCGCCTCGCTTGCGGTCGGTAAAGACTTTGCTTAAGCCCAATGCTGTGACCATACGCTGTAACCCTTTCGCCAAAAGGGACACCCGAAAGCGTATCCGGGTTTCGCTGTGCACATGCCCGCTCCCAGTCTATTGTACACGAACAACGAGCTCTCCCTGAAGGAAACTGAACTCCACACCACGAAAATATAAGCCATTCCATAGGAGGTTACGGAGTGGTGAAGCGTCCTCTCACCGGATGGTTCTTTGCTCTCCTCATCGCAGCAACGAGCGCTGTTGCCCAGCGGAGCCCGGACTGGGGACAGGTGCGGAAGGAGGTTCCCGCTTCTGTGAAACTGCCTGAAGCGCAATATACACCCGTTCTGGCGTGGGAAGCGGAGGATGCGAGTTCCAACGTGGGGCGGATAGTCAACGACCCTGAAGCGTACAACCGTAAAGCGCGCGAGGCGCGAACCTCCGAACGAGAAGGACAGGGCGACAGGGAGGGACACATCTTGTACGGTCCCTATATCGACCTTCCGCCAGGCACGTATGTGGCGTTCTTCCGGGTGAAGCTGCTGGACGATACACGCGACGGCGAAGCGGTGGCGGAGCTGGATGCCTGTGTGGGCTATGGGCAGAACATCCTTGCCTCGCGGGAGGTGGTGGACACCGAGCTGCTGCCGGGCAAATACGTGCACATTCCGCTCTTCTTCCGCTACGACGGCGGTAAGCTGGAATGCCGTCTGCGCTGGACAACCTACGCTTCCCTGCGGGTGGACCGGGTAAGCCTCTTCCGGTTGGAGGGCGTGCAGGTGCCGCCGGGCATTCAGCGCGTCGCGCCTCCACAGCCATCCGGAGAGCCCAAAGAGCTGCCGGTAACGCCTTCGCCATCGTTGAGCGAGATATTCGCCAAATCGCCTCCCCTCGCGGAGACTCTGCTGGTGGCAGACATTCGCCCGCAACCCGCCGACTGGCAGATGCTGTTGCTCTGCCTGCAGGGCATCGTGAACCGTCAGCGACCGCAGATTTACGTCCTGTTCAACGAAACCGACCAGTTCTGGCTGGACTGGATGCGCCAGCGCGGCTGGGTGAAACGCATTGAACGCATAAGCGAACCCCGGCAGTTGTTACAGCGGTTTCGCTCTGTTATCAAGGGCATGGTGATTACCGACCCCGCCGTGCCTGCCACCAAAAACGTCGCAACAATGCTGGCAGGAGTGCATGGCGCCGTCGTGGCGTCGCCTCGAATCGCGAGGGGGCTGAGCCTGCCCGTGATTGCCGACCTGCGCGGGCGATGGAAAAAGAACGTAGACGCTTACCGATGGGCTTATGAAACGCTGTGGGGGCAGATGAACCATCACCTGATTGCTTGCTCGTACCCCGACCACCTTGCCCTGCGCGACTATCTGGTGGCGAACAGGGTGTTTATCTTCTGGATATCGGGAGCGATCGACGGCGCACGCCCCACCTCCGACCCCAATGCGGAAGCACGCCTTGCGGAGGAGATTCTGGCGAAGATGCCGCCCAATACCTGCGTGCTCAGCTACCCCTGGGCGGGCAAGGACATCGGCATCGGCGAGGGACCGGGGGTGACCCTCTTCGCAGAGTTCGGCAAATATCTGGTGGGCACGATTAACGTCTCCAATCTGACCGTGCATTCGGGTATCCGCGTGGCTCAGTTTCGCCAGAAGCCCGCTCCGCCGGTCCCCCCGCTCAAGGACGACAAGGTTTATGTCTCCTTCATCCTGTCCGATGGGGATAATCTTCCGGTGTTGACCATCTCTAACTTCCCACAGCTGTGGCGTGACAACCTGCGCGGTAGGTTCCCCATCGGCTGGACGATTAGCCCCGCGGCAGGGTGGCTCATCCCTGCGGTGGTGGATTACTACTACGAGACCTCTACCCCACAGGATTACTGGCTGACCGCCGTGTCTGGGCTGGGCTACACCTATCCCGACCAGTTTGGCAAACGCTACCGCGATAGCGAGAAGGTGTACACCGATTTCCTGAACCTCACCCGCCGGGCAATGGCGCCGATGGACCTGCACATCGCCTGGATTATGGGCATCACCGACCCCAAGCGGATTGCCCAGTACGCCGATATCGTGCAGGTGGAAGCACTGTTCCCCGATTACGGGAAGCGGCTCACCCGTTACGAGGATGCCACCTACCTCACCTCGCGCAACGTGCCGGTGTTCCACGCAGTGCTGGGCTGGCGGGAGAACGCCTCCCATGAGGAGCAGCTGGCGCTGTGGGAACAACAGGTGAAAGCGATGACCCCTGCGCATCGCCCCGCCTTCTTACACCTGTTCGTGTGGAACTGGGGAGCCAGCCTACCCCTACTGCGCGACCTGCTGCAGAGGCTGGGGGACGATTACGTTGCGGTGCGCCCCGACCATCTGGCAGCGTTGTACCGGCAGGCAATGGAGCGCGAGCAAATCGTGGTGCGCCCTCCCGACCGTATCGCGGTGCTGGGCGACGAGCGTGTCTCCTTCACGGTGCATGTGCGCAACACCAGCAAGGAGCGACAGAAGATTGCCGTGCGTGTGGAGGAAGGGCTACAGCAGGCAGCTGCCTCCTTCGACACCATCGACTTGTTCCCGCCGAACGGCGTTGACGTGCTGGTGGAGGGCGTGCCGAGTGCAGACATGGTAAAGCTGACTTTCGAGGGCGAATTCGGTCGGCGCGAGGTGCGTATTCCGGTTGTGCGCGTTCAACCGGGGCAGGTCATCGGCACTCTGCCGTCACCTCGCCAGGTGGAGCCGGTAGCGTTCTACGAGGCAGAATCGCTGAGCCACCTCTCCGGTGAAGAGGCTGTGGACCCTGCTGCTAGTGGAGGCAAGGCGTGGAGCGCGGTGCCGGGCAAAGCGCAGGCGGGGCATATCCTGTTCGGTCCGTACGCCGGAATGCCTGCAGGGCGGTATCTGGTGCTGTTCCGTCTGAAGCGCACCGGTGAGGCGCAGGGTGCATTGCTCAGGGTGGATACCTGTGTGGGCGGTGGCACGCCCGTTACCGCCGGGCGTGTGGTGCAGGCGGAAGAGCTACCGCTGGGCGAGTATCGCTATGTCGCGCTGGTGACCAACCACCCGGGCGGCGCGATAGAGACGCGAGTAGAATGGTTCGGCAGAGCCGGCGTGATGGTGGACCATGTAGGCGTCTGGCGCATCCGATAGGGCAGACACGAGGGTTCGGATACAAACACACAAGAGGGCAGACACGAGGGTTCGGATACAAACACACAAGAGGGCAGACACGAGGTCTGCCCCTACAGCCCGTGCCTTTCAGCTCTGGTTTTTGCTTCGAAACCACCGCACCACCCGCCGGATAGCGTGCGCGGTCTCCTCCAGGTCGGTGTCGGTATATGCTTCGTTGATAGGGAGTATCACACAGGTGGCCAGAATCGCCTCAGCAGAAGGACAGAGCCCCTTGCTGTACAGACGCGCGGAGTAGGCATGTGTGCCGCGCTCGAACGCCGAGTGGTTGGTGAATATCGGATATTCATACACGCAGTGCCCGATATAGTGCGCGCCGACGGGCAGACCCTCCGCGCGTAGTGCGTCGGCGAGGGTATCGGCATCCGCGCCCAGCAAATCGGGCACCACGCGCAGCATGTAGAACCACCACGACGGCTCACAGCCGGGCGTGGGACGAGGCAGAGTAATACCCGATAGCCCACGCAGCTTTTCGCTCAGCGCTTCGCACCATCGCCTGCGCCGTGCCACGATGCTCTCCAGTTTCTCCAGCTGCGCCACCGCCACCGCCCCCTGCAGTTCGGTCATACGATAGTTGTTGGCAAGAAAGGTGGGGTTTCGCTGGGTGACGCCCGGCTGGCGGTTGTAACATTTGTCGACGGCAAGGCGCAAGCGGAGCGCGAGCCTCTCGTCACGGGTGATGACGATGCCCCCATCGCCGCAGGAGATGTGCTTGAACTCATTCAGGCTGAAACAGCCGATGTCGCCAACCGTTCCTATCGGCTCGCCCTGGTAGCGGCAGCCGAACGCCTGCGCACAGTCCTCTATCAGCCACAGGTTATGCCGGCGGCAGATGTCGCGCAACGCCTGCAGGTCACAGGCATTGCCCCACAGATGCACCGCCAGCACCGCGCGTGTGCGGGGGGTGATTCGCGCCTCTACCGACTCGGGTAACAGGGTGTACGAGTGGGGATGAAGGTCGGCGAAGACAGGTACAGCGCCCTGATACAGTATTGGGATGACCGAGCCCATGTCGGTGATAGGCGAGGTGATTACCTCGTCGCCGGGTGAGATACCCACCGCAATCAACGCGGCATGAATCGCGGCGGTGCCGCTGCTGCAAGCCACCGCGTACGGCACGCCGTTCATCTTGGCAAAACGCTCCTCCAGCGTTTTCACCTTGTTGCCGTGCGCATAGAACAGGCTACCCTGCTCCAGAGCCTCGCGCAGTTGCTGCAGCTCCTCCTCGCCGTAGCGTTTTTCCCGTCCAAAAGGCGTTCGCTTCGCCGGTTCACCGCCTGCGATAGCGGGCAGGTCCGCACTTGATGAATGCATAGTTATCCCCCTTCACAACCGTAACGTCACCTCGCCGTGCAAGTGCAGCGTCACCGCCACCATTGGGAAGCCCCAGCGCTCCGTACGAGCTGTGCGCAAAGGCTCTCCCGTTTCTACGTTCACCTCGCCGTGCTCGACGGTAAACAGCAGCGTTGCATCCTGCAGAGGCACGTCGCTGCGCACGCGCAGGGTTACCCCGCCACCTTGTTCGCGGTACCCAAGCCACTGTACGTGCCGGCGGGCGCGTTCCCATTCGTTGATTCGTCGTGCCGTCCACCACTCCATGCCACGCTCCTGCGCCCGACGAATAGAGCGAAGGATTGTGTCGGCAACACCGGGCTTGTCGACGTGAGCAGGGTGAAACAGGAGGTGCAGGATACCATGATGCCGTTCCACCGCATTGAGCAAGGGGGTCAACAAGGCATCAGGGACGAACACGTTCAGGTCCTGCGTAAGCGTAGGCAGTTCCAGCACCTCTATCCGCCTGCCCTGCGGGTCGACAGGGAAGTAAGGATGGCACGTGCCGAAATTGAAACCCGCTTCCCCTGTTTTGGAAGGCCCCTTCGACTGGTCGAGCTGGATACCGTGTCGCCAGCACCACTCGAAGAACTCGGTATCACCTTCCCAGCGCAGATAGTGGTTCTTGTTAGAAACGGGACCTTCGCCTGCAAAGAGGTTCTTCAGCGTTCGCCACTGCTCATGGAACGCCCCTTCGTCCCAGATAGTGCCTTCCTCTACGGCGTCAAAATGCATCGCCAGCTCATGCCCCTCCGAGCGGATGCGCTCGATAAGGCTCGGCGGGTAGCCGGGCGGGATGACACACCAGGTGGAGTGTATCCCCGCTTCGCGCACCACATCCAGCATCCTCTCTGCCAGCGCAGGGTCATTGCCATCGGTGTCGTGCGAGAGATGGGCAAGCGCGGGCAGGTTGCGAGGGTACAGCCACAGTATCGGTAGAACCGCTTTGCACACCTGCGCCAGATAGAGTATCGCGCGTATCACCATCTCGCGCCAGATGTCGGCAACCGGATGCAAAAACGCGCTGAAGCCAGGCACCCCCTCTACCGGCTGGCGGTCAAACCACCAGTCCAGCACCCCGCCGTCGCTGCTCTTCAACATATCGTCGCACAGCGGGGCTGTTCCGTCGGATGAAGGGATGCCATCTCGCGTCACCGCCACACCCTGCTGGATGCGCACCACTGTGCCTGTCACATCGGGGGCGATGAGCAAACACCTTCCGTTACCCACACGCCTTTCCACCACAGCGGCGCGCGGCGTTTCCCTCTGATGCGCGTCGAGGACGCCAGCCTGTACGATGCCGGTGCTCGCGTGTACAGGCACACCGTTGAAGAAGTGCAACGGCACGGAAACATGCGCCAGCACCGGATGGTCAGGGTTGGTAACCAGCAGGTAGCCTTCTCCCAGTGTGCCAGTAGCCGCTCCCCAGCCGGAGTAGGTTGGGGGTTCTTCCCTCACCCCGAAGAGCGCAGGTGCTCCGGCAGTGCCCCCAACCGCCAGCCATGTGCCTCCTTCTTCCACCCATCGTGCCACCGCATCCCGTGCCGCATCAGGCAGGGGGGTATCGCCGACCGTCACCAGCACGCGCAGGCTCGGCAAGTTTTGCTCTATCTCGTCAGGGGGTAACGTCTGATAGCACAGCCCCGCATGAGCCAGTATCTCGTGCAGATACTGCCCGTAGCTAACCGTGCGTGCGGCGTTGCGCGGACGCGCAGGCAATACGCACACGCCAAGCGGAGAAGAAACTGTTTCAGTTGCTCTCATGGCTACCTCCCGATACGATAGATGTCTGCACCGCAGGCGGCATAGAGTGTACCGCCCTGCCCCACCGCTACGTTCGACACACCCGAAGGGAGTTCCGCGATATTTTTGCTATCGCCCGTGCTCAGGTCCAACTGTACTATCGTCTTCCCGCTGCTGTAGTACGCCTTGCCGTCGCCAAGCCCCACGATACGGCTGCTCACACGAGGTGCTTCCGCCGGGAGGTCGATAAACTGCCGAGAGACCGTGTCGAACAAACGTAGTTTGCCGTCCACCGAAAACGCCAGACGCTTTGTCTGCGCGTCCAGCCAGAAGGTGCGCACACCCGAAGCCCCTTCGAACTCGCGCCGAAGCACTGCCTGCCCGGTTGTCTTGTCTATCACGCCGAAGCGCGCCCACTCGCCTTTCTTGTCAGGCAGACCGTTCGCGCCCAGCGAGGTGCCGATGTAAAGGAACCTCTCGTCCACCGCCAGACCCTCTACCGCCTGTTCGCCCAGAGGGTTCTCTATTAGCGCGGTTTGCCCTGTTGCGGGGTCGGTGATAGCCACTGCTCCGCCGTACACACCGTATCTCGCCATCCAGCCAGAATACAGCTTCCCATCGGGTGCCACCACCACCCCAGCGGTCGGGCGGATATAACCCTTTTCGCCCACGCTGGCGATGACGCGCGGGTTGACGTTGTTCCACTGGTCCCATGGCGCCTCAGGGTCATAGCGTACAATGTCTCCGCCGGCGTACGCTACCGCGTACACCTTGCCATCATGGAACGCGACATCGTACACCTCGCCTCCCGCGTTGCATACCGTGCCGGTATTAACCGCCTCGCCGGTTCGGGTATCCATCCAGAAAAGCGTCTGCCCGAAGTGCGGACCTCCCCACAGTCTACCCTTCTGGTCCAGCCGAAGGAACAGGGTGGGACGCGGAGCGGATTCCACCGGTATCGGCTTCAGCGTGACTTGTGTCTCGCCCGGTCGAATCACGAAGTAATCCTGCCCCCGCACGCCGAGCAGCTCCCCCTTTTCGGTCGCAGCGTAGATGCCGCCACCGCGCAGTTCGATATTGGCAACCAAGCGCGGACTCTTATCTCCCTTAGCATAACGGTAGACCGCATTGCCCTGCCGGAGGTACAGTTCTTTGTCGGTGGTCAAGTTCACATCTACCGCCCAGCCTCCTCCGCCCGGTGGCGGGGGGAAAGGAGGTTCCACCGGTTGCAGGCTTTTACCGTCCAGCACCTGCGAGCCGACGAGGAAGTGGCCATTCCACGACACGCCGCGGCTGACGCCCTGTAACGTCTGCGGAGCCTCTTCAAACTTCTTGGTGCGCGGGTCATAAATCAGGTTGATGGGCTTCTCCATGCCGAAATTGCACAGGATGCGCCCGTCGGGCAGAGCGGAGACATAACGCAGGTACATGTTGGGGGGCGCAGGCGCACCGCAATCCTCGACAGCGCAGGTGTTCAAATCCAGTGCACCCAATTTCGCGCCTGGATAGGTTCCCCCATACACACGCCCGTCGCCGCCAAGAGCGAGGTTCCAGATATAGCTTTCGCCGGGGAACTCCGCCGTCTTCACAAACTCCATGCGCTCCAGGTCAAACACCATGAACTTCCCATCGTAGAAGGTTCCTACGATGAGACGGTTGCCCGGAACCTGCAGCAGTGCCCACGAACCTGCCCCTGCGGGGGCGCGAATCGCCCGACCTATGTTACTCCGAAAATCGATAAAAATGAGCTCCATGCCGGCGGTCTCGTTCATGTTGGTAAGCACGAACCACTCTTTTCCGTTGGGAGCGACCACGTATCGCGCAGCCAGCACGTTCTTCGCGCGGCACGGTTGACCAAGCAGCTCTACTCGCGGTGCGGTGTAAGCGGCTGCCGCCAGCAACAGGCAAGCAAAGACCATCGCGATGCCTCCCTATTCGGTTTATCTTAGGGTTCGCGAAGGTCAGAGAAGCTCCTGCTTGAGGCTCCTCCCCCTTTGACAAACTACTACCCCACCACACATGAGTGGAGCGGTTCCGCCTGTTTGTCGTTCTGAACAGGGTCGCGGGGCATCGACGGCTGAAGCCGGTCCCTTTCAGACGCCGCCAGCCCTCGCTGGCTAAAGGAGCCCTGCGCAGTCAGGGCTTGGTTTACGAGGGGACGGCTTTAGCCGTGAAAGAGGTCACCGGATAACTGCACGTGCAACTAACAGAAGCGAAGAATCTCATTCTGCATAGCAACCTGCAACACAACAATAAGGGGAGCAACCCACGTGTTGCTCCCCTGCAGATTTCGCCTGCTTTTACTTCTTTCGCCGACGCAGACCGATTAGCCCCACTATTCCCGCTCCGAGAGTAAGCAGGCTTGCAGGCTCGGGTACCACACCGACGGTGAGCATGTACTTCCCGTCCTCAAGATGGGTCACCCCTTCGTAGTAGGTAATCTGGTCTTTGCCTGCCGTACCGTGCCAGCCTGTAATAGCCAGATAGTACCAGGCTGAACTCGTCGCTTGCCACCGAATCGCGGAGCCGTAACCACTACCAGCGTCATCGTTATACACAAGGGCTGTGGGACTGACGCCATCGAACAGAGCAATGACCGTGTCCGGGTCCGTCAGGCTGTCCATCGGGTAGGTCATGACGCTGATGTAGTTGCCCGCGTCCAGCCAGATTTTGATAAAATCCGAATCGTTAGGTGTCAACCGCAGTACCCCTACATCAGCCCACGGCGCAGGATTGTTGAGAGCTGGCGCGGCACCCGCCCGCGTGTTGTTCTGCGGCTCCAGGTCCGGGATACCGGCAAACGCCTGGACAGCCAGCGCCATCAGCACCGCCGTTACAACAAAACGTTTCATCAGGCTACCTCCTTTTCATGAAAGAAAATACCCTTACTCTTGCGAGCACTGCTTTTTTATTCTATGACTATCCGCCATGTAGAGTCAATAGATGGTCGGTGCTCAAGAAAAAACCAGCAAAATTACGGGGGTGAACCTCATCCTGCTAGAAAATCCTGCCTGCCTGTACCGTCCAGCGAGTGAGTCGCTCATCGCGAGTGACACTCTGCTGCCACCGAACGCCCGCGGTGTAACCTTCTGCCAGCAGCCAGTGGAGAGAAACTGTCCACGTTTTGCCTGCGGATACATCGGGGGAAGCGTTTGCCATGCGGGTGTTGATATGCTCCACAGTCAGATAGCCCTGTCGCGCCATCGGAAGGTCTAAGCGGAGGTAAAGCATGTCGCGGTTCGTGCCCACAGGATGTCCCAACACCGCATCACGGTATCGCCACCGGTTCTCGGGGATTTTGAAGTTGTACACCCCGCCGCCGGGGTCGCCGTCGGTATGCGCCATCTCCGCAACGAACTGCCCACC
>CALJAP010000017.1 GCA_938027655.1 uncultured bacterium
TCAATCCCTTATAGGTAGGCTCGTAACCAAACAGTTTTTGTCGTTTTATGAGAAAATTAAACTCGGTTGTCAAGGAGCACCCGCTTTTCACCACCACATGTTGCCCCTATTCTACCATATCCCCCGCAAAAATGCAAGCCGTTTGCGCCCAAAATGGGAAAATTTTCGTTTAGCTGCGAAAAAAGAGTCGTCAACCCCCTGCGTGCAGATACCAAACCGGAGGTAGACGACTCCCCTGTGACAATTACCACACGGCTTCACACCACCCACTCAGGCTCGCCTTTCTTCACACCCATCTGCTCCCGCCGCACGTCTTCCGCAGAACGGAGCGTATAAAACAGCACGCTGTCCTCCTCTTGGTTAATCACCTTCCCCACATCGCGCTTCAGGCGGGCAAACTGTGCCGGGGTTAGCTCCCCCTCAAGCACCGAGTTCTGTATCCACGTGAGATAGCGTCTGCCGATTTTCAGCACTTTCGATACGCGGTCTACGCTCACATCGTACACCATGATGATGTACATGCCAAAACCTCCTGCTTTGCTAGTGTCACCCTATCCCCTGTTCCTCTTCCCTACGGGGCAAGGGGGCGTGCGATGCGCGGCTCCCCTTCCCGTGCAAGAGAGGGGTCGGGGAGAGGTTTCCCTTCCGTGTGAAGCGAAGAGCATCCGAAACACGGCTCCCTTCTCCTTACAACAGAGGGGCTGGGGGGAGAGATTGAACAAGAAAGAGAACAGGGGAGCGGTCTACCAGTATGCCCGAAACGGCTCATACGGCTTCTCCCCAATCAGGTGCTTCTCGATCTTGTACAGGTCCAGCCTTACTGCTGTGCGATAGGACACTCTGCGCTTCAGCCGACGATGCTCGAAGGTGCTCTGCAATCGCTCTTCCCATGCCTGCAGGAACACTCGGCGCCCCTCCGCGTTCAGGTACACCCCTCCCAGCTCCTCGCCGAAGTGCTCGGCACGAACCTGTCGCAGCGCAATCAACGACAACACCGTACGGTCTACGAGCACCGGTTTAAACACCTCCGCCACGTCCAGATTCAGCGAGAACCGGCGATAGTTGGTAGTGTGCAGGAAGCCAATGCGCGGGTCGAGGTGGGTTCGGTAAATCTCGGAAAGCGCTAGGGTATACATCAGGCTGTTGCCAAAGGAGATGAGCGCGTTTAGGCGATTGGCGGGGGGACGACGGCTTCTCCCCTCGAAGGCGAAGTCGGGGTTCTCCAGGATCAGGTCAAACGCCGAGTAGTACGCTTCGCGCGCCTGTCCCTCCACCTGCATCAGCGCTTCCACGCCCGATACGTCTTCCGTCCGACTCTGTGCCCCTTCGATGGCTTCCAGCATGGGCTGTACCGGTTTCCCCCGATTGGCGTAGTAGCTAAGCACCTGCTGCAGGTTCTGCAGCGCACCCCGAACGAACCGCCTCGCCAGGTCCAGCCGTTTCTGCTCGTCCAGGTAGTGCTCCGCCTGCTTCAGCGTCAGGAAGCCTGAGCAGTTGTGTTCGCGCGGCACATAGCTGCCCACGTAGTACTCGTAGTAGTTGTAGAAATGGACGGGCACGCCCTGTTGCGTCAGGTACTCCAGCAGGCGTTTGTTGAGGGTCATCTCGCCAAAGCAGTGAATATCGGCAATCTGCTCGATGGGGAAGTATCGCTTCTCCCCCGACTCCGCCTCCAGCAACAGCGTATTCTGGTCGCGCGCAAGGGTGCCGCTACTGGTCAAGTACAGGCTCTTTTTCACAGCGGTTCCTCCTCGTTATCGCTCCAGCAGAACTGCTCGTAGGCACAGGAGCGACAGATGCGCATGGGCTTCTGCACGACAGGTGGCAAGGGCTGTTGGTGCAGCTGTTCTACCTGTTGAATCACCTGTTGCAGCTCCGCTTCCAGCTCGGGGGTCAGGTCTACACGCTCTTTGCGTCGCTGGTTGGGGAAGTGCAGTATGCCGTGCGTCTCCACCCCGCGCAGGCGCAGCTGGTACAGGTAGTATGCCAACTGCATCCGGTGGGCATGTTCCATTGCCTGCCCGTGCTTGATTTCATGCACCACGCCCTCGCTGGTGAAGTCTAAGCGGATAAAACCATCCACATCCACCTCGCGCATCTGCTGGCGGGCAAAGGTGCGCTCATGCGTGAGCCTGCCCAGCGCCACCATATCCGAGTCTGCCTCTCGATACAGGCAGTGCAGGCTCAGCCAGCACTTGCGCGGGCACACAAGGAAGTACTGGATATGGCTGCCGGTGATGGCTTGCCAATCGTGCATATTTTCCCTCCGCTATACAATCCATGACTGCTCAGCAGCCTTTTCGGTGCGCAAGCCCAGTTGCGCATCATACTCCACATTCACCACAATTGCCTCATGTGTGCTTGCAATAAGCCCTTTCGCCTTTAGACCTTGCAGCGTTCCCCAGCGCAGCGGTAGCATCAGCTCATGGGCGTAAAGCCACTGCCTCTGGGCTATCCTGCGCAGATATTCCTCCTGAAGTGATTCAGGAACAACCTCCACCGAATCGAAGAGGCTGTCAAAGTCAATACTGTGCTCGGAATCGTACAGGGGTGTCAGGTCGCGCAACACCTTTTCCATCGAGTAGCGGATATCCTCGTAGACTCTTCTCTCGCTCTGCGTCCATCCGCAGGCGTACACCTGCTCAAGCCAGCTCAGGAGCACTTCTTGGTTGAGCTCCTTTCCATCAGGAGCAAAAGCGAGCGTATACCGTAATCGTTCGATGTCGTAGATTGGCTTCACCTGCTCCTCATCGTACCGAGTGCAGACACATACCCGGGCAGGTTCAGGTGCCTCGCCTTTGCGGTTCACCCTGCCAAACCGCTGCAGTAGGTCATCCACCGGAGCGACCTCCGTATAACAGGTATCGTAGTTGATGTCCAGCGATACTTCTACTACCTGAGTAGCTATTAACAGCTGAGGCTGTGTTCGCTTATCCAGTATCTCGCGCTCAATCTGTCCTCTGTCGCGATAAGTGAAGCGGGAATGCAGTAGCCGACGCGAGGACACATCACGGAACTGCCGATATATCTCCTGCGCCTGCGCCACACGATTGCATATCACCAGCACACGCTTGCCCTGCGCAAGGTCGTTGTAGATAGCGGACGTACACTCCTCCAGCGAGGTATCTAGCAGCTGCAGGCGGTGTCGCGCACGGGCAAAACGGCTCTCGCCATACGCCCAGATTTCCTTTGCGCCGGGCGCAACGCGGCGTAGCCTATCCTTCAAAAAGGTAGGGAAAGTAGCGCTCATGAAGCATACCCGCACTCCGAACTCTTCGCGCAAGTATTGTAGTGAGGTCTCCAACAACGCTTGTACTCGCGCGTCGTAGGCGTGCACTTCATCCACAATCAGCAGCGCCCCCTGCAGTTCCGCCAGACCGACCTCAAAGTACCTTTGACCGAAAAGATGCTTGATGATTTGGAAAGGAGTGAGCACCTTGACCGGCGCGTAGAATTGGCGATAGAGGTCGGTGCGGGCGTGCGACTCTTGTGCCGCCTGCGCATAGTTTTGCTCGTTGAACCGAGCCTGAAATTCTTGCTGAAGCACTCGAGCGTGAACCGGGGCAACTGAGTCTTCGCCAAAAGCTTCCGGGCGACGCAAGCGTTCTACCATGGCGTTAATGCTCGCCTGAGTGGGTAACACGTAGAAGATGCGTGCCTCGCCGCGGCGGTTGTGCAATGCCCACAGTAGAGCCGCCTCTGTTTTCCCACTACCGGTAGGTGCCTCCAACAGCACGTCCCCTTCGGTGCGGTGCATCTCCTCCTGAAAAGAGTGCCAACGGAACCCCCACCGTGGCAAGGGAAGGGTTGGTGGTACGGTATGATGCCCGCTTGCCAGATGGTCTGCAGCAATAAGAATGCCTCGACACAAAATCAATCTCTTACGCATATCGGGTGGACACTCTTTCACGGCAGACTTGCTGAAGCGCGAAAGCGTTTCACGCAACGAGGGTAGCTCGGTTGGCGAGGAGGGCAGAGGAGGGTATCCTGCTTCCCCGAGGAACTGCCTCAACCAGTGCCACCAATCCTCCATCTCGCTCAGCAGGTTGCGCCACTGGAGTAGCCCATGTTTCTGCCACACGCTGTCGGTTGCCAGATGCCCGCTCTCCGCCATCGCTTCGTCGTTGAGGGCGCGATGATGCGTGACAATCGCCAAAACCGCCTCCTCCGGCACGCCCACAGCCAGCGCCACCGCTGCTGAAAGTAACTCATGGCGATGTTGCCATGAGCCACCTCCCCGCAACATCTTCTGGAAGCCTTCCGCTGCTTTGCCCACATCATGTAACCACACTGCGTGACGGAGCATATCGAGAAGAGGGGGAGGCAGCAGGATTGCTCTCGCCATCGCTTGCGCTGCCTCCCATACTTGCTGGGTATGTTCAGACAACGTTTGCGCCGGGGCGGTTTTCGCCAGCGGCTCTGCCGCGCTCACACCATCCACTCCCTCGTGTACACAGGTATCAGCAGATTCTCGTCAGGTTCGCGGTATAGCAGTCCGTCCTCGCGCCGAACCTTTTGCCGTTGTGAAACCACCTGGAACGGCTTTACCGAGTAGGCACGCCGAGGCGGATGGGTAGGCAAGTAGGTGGGTAGGCTGTATACAAAAGAGTGAACGCCCGGCGTAGGGAAGGGCAAAAGCACTCCATCCACCTCGCCTTCCTGTGCTGGAATCAGGTCTACCTCCTCTATACACTCCACTGTAGCCACGTCCTGAGAACGTCCAAGAAGCAGCGGATAGCGCGGAGTATACAGAGCACGCCGTAACCAGTCCTCTACAGGAAGATACAGGTGCAGGACAGGGGCGACCAAAAACTGTCTCCGAATAGGCATCGAACCGACCTCCCCTGTCTTGGCGTTCCAGCCCGGCCCAGTTGGCGAGAAGATGATGATTTTCTCTAGGTCCTCAGCCTCTGCCTCATGGTGAAAACGGTAGCCTACCCACACTTCCTCCGGAGAAACATCCCTGCCAACCGCTGCCGCCAGCAGACCGTACACCGTAGACAGGGGCGGTACAGGCAGAGTAATCTGATAGCCTGCCGAGATGCCAGGTGGGCGAAAGGATGCGGTGTAGGCACGGATGGTCGCATGCAGCGAACGCATGCCTACCTCACCTCCGGAACCAGCTGCTTCGCCTGCGCAGCTGCCTGCAACACTACCTGTCCGGGGTCGCCAATATAAAACCGTACGCCCTCCAGCTCGCCTGTAGACAGAGCCTGCAATATCTCCTCTTCGTTTGCCAGCACACCAGGCCGATAGCCGAAGAAAAAGCTGTACTCACCCCCGTCCGGCTTTAACAGGCGTTCACGGTAATCGCGCAGCACGGAGCGTAGTCGTTGCAGGTTCAGCTGTACCGCTTCGCCTGTGTCGCTAGGGGTAAACAGGTTCTGCAAAGGCGCATTGCCTCCGTCCAGAAAGGCGATGAGTACCACCACAGGTACCACATCGGTGCTATTCCGGCTCAGGTTTGCTCCCCCTCTCAGTCGCGATAGGGCAGCAAGCAGCTGAGATACACGCTCTTGACGTTTCGTTAGAGGCATCACTGCCACATCAGCGTCACGTGCGTTGTTGGCTACGATACGTTTCACATCGTCAGGCAGATGAGCTTCTTTAGGCAAGTCACGCATGGGACCCATCTCGAACCGTCCTACATCCTGCAGCGATACGGTAAACGTGCCCTGTAGCAGCGTTGTGTAATGCTCATGCTCGAAGGGCACAGGGTCCGGTTGGTCTACAGGCAGGTTGCGAGAGAAGCTCTCGAAGTCGCTGGTAATCACGTTGGGCAACACCGAGATGAGCAGGCTGTTCTTGAGAGGCGAGACCCTTCGGAAAGTGCCTCCCTCTCCGCCTCTCGCCTTGCGTGCAGCCATATAGCCGAACAGGTCATCATCTTCATAGTCGATAGGGTTGCCCTCGGTGTAGGCAGATTTCGCCTCTCGTGTGACAGGGCTGGGTTTCCAGCCGAAGTCTTCATACAGCACCTCGCGCCACCATCGCCTCCATGCCTGCCCAGAGACGTACGGGTAGCGATAGCGTCCTATCCGGATCTGCTTGACCACTATCGCGTTGTCTACATGGCGACCTTCGTCTTGCCCAGCGTTGTTCAGCGCGGCACCCGTGGCTTCAATGAGCACTGCGCCAGTGATAACAGGATATGCCATTTTCACACCTCCTTTGAAATGGGTTGCTCTTCGCCTGGTTGTTCTTCTCCGATTTCATGGCGCAAGCGGTCGTAGAGAAACGCCAACCAGTAGTCTCGGCTCTGGTAATGCTGATTCACATCGTCCGGAGGGCAGAAGAACAGGAAATCCCGCCAGTTCAGATGTCCCATGGCAAGTAATCGCAAGAGAGCGCGTCGTATCTCTTGAGGGCGCTGCGCTTGTCGCAGGTTGTCGCATAGCCTTTTGGCTTCATCTATCGTCCCAACAAGCTCTTGCCCCACTTGCTCAATGTGCGCCACCAGGGGGTGCTCCGTGCCCGTTTCCTCCTCCCCAGCCAGAGGTTCGAAGCTGTCGCCATTCTGCAGGGCGTACACCGCCGCCAGCAGGTAATCACGTGCTTGCGCACAGAGATAAGGCTCGCCCGGAGGCGCCAGTGCGTGCAGGTCCTGACGTGTCATCCACCCTTCACGTACCATGCTTAACAGCACGCCCAAAACCTCCTGCTCTCTCGCCCGCTTCAGCGCATTCAGCGTCTTGGTACCGTTCTCATCTGCTTTCAGACGAGAAGCCACCTCTTGCACAGTCCGGATATATTTTGTGTTCATGCCAAGTACCTCCTGGGCATACAGCCGATGAAATTGCCATCCACCGAGCAACCGCATGTCGTCATGCCGGGTACACATTGGAAGAATTGGTCGTGCGTTCAGCATCTGCTCCGCAACCGCACTTCCCAACCGTGCACGGAGTATCTCCTCCTCGAAACGGTCTCTTGAAGAGGGGTATAGTTGCAACGCATTGAAAAACTCAACCAGACTGTACGAAATCGCGATTCGCTTGACAAACTGGTCTCGATTGTCATTCGAGAACATGAACGCACTCACCGGGTAGCGAGTCTGCTCCAACAAACGGGCATGCTTCTTGCCCAGCTCATTCAGCAAAGAGATGACGGCGCCGCTCTCTCCGGGGCAAGCCCAGTTGCCAGCAAACCGCAACGGCTGATTGGCGGCTACAAGTGTCTGCAATTGTGACAAGCCGTACTCGTGGGCAATAGTGACTACGATACTAGCATCAAGACTGTGTATAAACCAGAGACGCCCTCCTTCTGCTTTGGTTTGCAGCACGGAAAACGGTAAAAACTGCACGCACAACGCACAAAAGGCGCAGACCGGATGTCCCCCTGTGAGCTGTGGGTGAAAGTTTAGCTGTTGCGCGGATGCTACTAGAGGGAACCAGTCGATACCAAGGTGCAAAGACGTGGGTTGCCCACACACGAAGCACGACGTTTCGGAGGGGGCTTCCTCGTTTTGCACGAGAAGGCGCAAAAGCGTTTCGATGCGCTCTCGATACTTTTCACGTTTTTTGTCCGCAGTTTTGAAGCTGGCTTGCGGAAGAGGAGAGTTCGGGAATATCATCGCCATTGTGCTAGTAGCAAACCGCTTATATGGCGGCTTTTCCACGAATGCGCTGTCGCTTAGCATGATGCGGTACAACGTATCCACCGCGCGGCGAATAGCTGGCATATCGAGATATTGCGGCGCATCCACTTCCGCAGCCGCACACATGCCCGCAATGCCTGCATCGACAAACGGGTTTCCGGTGAAATCCCTCATACCTGCGTCACCTCCTTCACCCTCGGCGTATACACGCTCACGCATCCGAACCCCTGCGGGTTTTTACTGCCCAGCCCGGCATCCAGCGCCATACGAAACAGCGGTTCGGGGAGGTATGCCTCGTAGATACCACTCCACCCCTTAATCACTGTGCCCTTGTACAGGGCGATATGCTGGTTGCGCGTGTTCACCCGCCACGGCTTGACGGTAGCTCCCTCTGCCGACACCTCACTGCCATATAAGACACGCCATTTGCGCTGGAGGTTGCACACAATTTGCTCCGAGAACTCCGGCTCGAAGGGGGAGTAGTAGTAGGTCTTGCGCCTGCCGTCGGCACGGCTCAACGTGCTGTATACTGTGACGGGAGACAATGCCTGCAGGAGCACCGGACACTGGTATGCCTCCTCCGCCGCTACCTCTACCGACGCCAGGCGCACCCGGTTATCTCCCAACTGCAGCTCCCCTGCATCCATCACATGCAACGCCAGCGTCTCCAAAAAGCCTACTTCCGGCGATGCCACTACCAGTGAGAACTGCTGGGAGAAAACAATGTGCCCATCCCGTACCACTGAGTTGCCCATCAAGCGCGAGAAAACGAACATCTTGAGGCGTCGTTTGCCTTCCACAAAGCCCTCGTCATGCAGGGACGTTGCCATCTCGGCGTCCAAATGACGGTAGATGAAGCCCTGTATCACATGATTATAGTGCACCGGCAAGGTACAGACACCCTCTACTGGAGCAAAACTAAGACGTACGCGCATCAACGTTCACCTCGTCGCGACAGTTTGCTGCACCCATTCGCAGGGTATATAATTTTCT
>CALJAP010000018.1 GCA_938027655.1 uncultured bacterium
AAAGGAGGTGATCCAGCCGCACCTTCCGGTACGGCTACCTTGTTACGACTTAGTCCCCCTTGCCCCCCGCACCCTCGGCCGCTCCCTCCCTTGCGGGTTGGGCCACGGACTTCAGGTGCAGACGACTCAGGTGACTTGACGGGCGGTGTGTACAAGGCCCGGGAACGTATTCACCGCAGCATAGCTGATCTGCGGTTACTAGCGATTCCGGCTTCACGCAGGCGAGTTGCAGCCTGCGATCTGAACTGAGGGCGTATTTTTGGGATTGCCTCCGCCTTGCGGCATCGGAACCCTTTGTTGCGCCCATTGTAGCATGTGTGAGGCCCCAGGCGTAAGCGCCATGCCGACTTGACGTCATCCGCTCCTTCCTCCCGGTTACCCGGGCAGTCCCCCAAGAGTGCCCGGCTTGACCCGATGGCAACATGGGGCGCGGGTTGCGCTCGTTGCGGGACTTAACCCAACACCTCACGGCACGAGCTGACGACAGCCATGCAACAGCTGTGCACACGTCCAGGTTACCCTGGAGGGCCCTGTTTCCAGAGCTTGCGTGTGCATGTCAAGCCTGGGTAAGGTTCTTCGGTTAGTATCGAATTAATCCACATGCTCCACCGCTTGTGCGGGCCCCCGTCAATTCCTTTGAGTTTCAACCTTGCGGCCGTACTCCCCAGGCGGAGCGCTTAATGCGTTAGCTACGGCACTGGTGGGGTCGAGACCACCAACACCTAGCGCTCATCGTTTACGGCGTGGACTACCGGGGTATCTAATCCCGTTCGCTCCCCACGCTTTCGCGCCTCAGCGTCAGTAGTAGGCCAGGGAGCCGCCTTCGCCACCGGTGTTCCTCCCGATATCAACGCATTTCACCGCTACACCGGGAATTCCACTCCCCTCTCCTACACTCAAGCCGCGCAGTTTGAGGAGCATTTCCTCGGTTGAGCCGAGGGCTTTAACTCCCCACTTACGCAGCCGCCTACGCGCGCTTTACGCCCAGTAAATCCGGGCAACGCTCGCCCCCTACGTTTTACCGCGGCTGCTGGCACGTAGTTAGCCGGGGCTTATTCGTCCGGTACCGTCAGAACTTCTTCCCGGACAAAAGCGGTTTACGTCCCGAAGGACTTCATCCCGCACGCGGCGTCGCTGCATCAGGGTTTCCCCCATTGTGCAAGACTCCCGACTGCTGCCTCCCGTAGGAGTCTGGGCCGTGTCTCAGTCCCAGTCCGGCTGGCCGTCCTCTCAGACCAGCTACCCGTCGCCGCCTTGGTAGGCCGTTACCCTACCAACTAGCTGATGGGCCGCAAGCCCCTCCCGAAGCCCCTTGCGGGTTTTACTCGCGCAGAGATGCCTCTGCGCGGGCACATCCGGTATTAGCAGCCCTTTCGAGCTGTTATCCCGGTCTTCGGGGCAGGTTGCTTACGTGTTACTCGACCGTTCGCCGCTAGGTTCGGAGCCGAAGCTCCTCCCCCCGCTCGACTTGCATGTCGCAGGCACGCCGCTAGCGTTCGCCCTGAGCCAGGATCAAACTCTCCATCGAAAATCTATGCCACTACCCTTACGGGTAGGGATCTGCGATGGCGTAAAGTCTTCGCCCGGCGTCCGACCTCAAGGCTTCTGCCCTCTGCCTAGTTTTCAAGGAGCTACCGTTCTCTCAATCGCGGATAATAATATACACCACACATCCGCGATTTGTCAACGGTTTCGGCAAGATTTTTGGGGGAAATTTTTACCCCTCACGGAGGCTTCCTTCTCCTCCGCGCTCGCCACACAGTATTATACCACAGTTTTCGCGTAGTGTACGGGGTACAGGAAAAGATTTTTTCTTGTGATTCTTACGGCAGCTCCATGCGCTAAAAGGCGCGGGCGGATATAGCAGGTTTTGCTCCCTTCCTGCGCGAATAGAAAAGTGTCATCCTGCTACCTGCCGGTGGAGAGAATGCAACCTATTCTCTGGGCGATTGCGTTCGTATGTACATATCCGGCTGTTGCCTACGCCTTGACCGCCGCATACGCTATCAATGCGAAGCACGGTAAGGGTGCGCTGGCGGTTTCGATGGGAGGGGTGCTTGTGCTGGGCGCAGCGCTGGGATGGATGCTGTCTCGCCTGGCTCAGCCTCCCCTCAGCTGGATATGGTGGGACGTGATGGTATGGTTGCCTTCCTGGTGGGCGGTACGCACCCGTATCCGGCGTGCTCGCGAGGCGGGGGAAGGGCAAACCGCCCGTGCGATAGGGCAGGCGTTGCGCCAAGCGGTGCTGCATACAGTGCTGGTCAGCGGGGCGGTTCTCTTCTGTGTACCCTTCGCGTGGCTGGTGGTGACCTCGCTCAAAGAGGACGAGGACATGAGCAAGTTCCCGCCGGTGTGGATTCCTCGCCAGCAGGTAACGGTGAGCCTTCACGGCAAAAGGTGTGGAGTAAGCATCTTGAAGCAGGATGGGCAGACGTTGAAGGTGGCAACTCTGGAGGAGCTGGAGACGGGCGAGCATCGTGTGCAGGTATTAGAGCCGCCCGAACGGCGCGGCGAAGTGCTTTTGGTGCCCGGCTCGCAACTGCAGAAGGTGCGCGTGTTTGCCCCCAAATGGGAGAACTACTGGGACGCCCTGCGCTTTCTGCCTCCGGAGACCAACTACGGACTGGTCTTTCTGTGGAACACGCTGTTTCTATCTATCCTCAGCATCATCGGCACGGTGCTGAGCAGTTCGCTGGTAGCGTTCGCCTTCAGCCGGTTACGCTGGCCCGGCAGGGACATCTGGTTTGTGGTGCTTCTGGCGACGATGATGGTGCCCGGTGCGGTGACCATGCTGCCGGTGTTCGTCATCTTCCGTGCGCTGGGCTGGGTAGACACCCTGCGTCCGCTGTGGGTTCCCGCCTTCTTTGGCAGCGCGTTCAACATCTTCCTGCTCCGACAGTTCTTTATGACCATCCCAATGGACCTGGAAGACGCCGCCAAGATCGACGGCTGCAGTTACTTCGGCATCTACTGGCGCATCATGTTGCCGTTGATTAAGCCCGCGCTGGCAGCGGTGACCATATGGACGTTCATGGGCGCGTGGAACAACTTCATGGGTCCGCTTATCTACATCTCCAGCCCCGAGAAGATGCCTCTAGCTTACGCCCTGCAGCTGTTCCAGTCCCAGCATGGCGGTGAACCGGGCATGTTGATGGCGGCGGCGACGATGGTGATGTTGCCGGTGCTGGCGCTGTTCTTCTTTACGCAACGCTACTTTATCGAGGGCGTGACGCTAACAGGTATCAAGGGGTAAAGGCAGGTGGGCGTGTGTGCGCTTCGGCGACGACCTGATGCACGAGGAGATTTATCGCCTGTTGATACGCGAGTCTGGACAGGCGACCTGCTTTTCGTTCGTGGTGATAGGCGCGGTTGTGGTGGGCGCAGCTCTGGGTGGGGCAATTGCCACGCTATCGCCCAATATCGCCGACCCCCAGGCGGTTGTGCTGGTGATGATGGTGGTAGCGGGCATCGTCGCGTACGCCTACAAGCTGATCCGTTCCCGCCCCGCGCTCTCTCCCGATGACATCCGTCGCCTCCTGCCGTTGCTTCACCTGGATGATGGTGAACAGGCGTATATAGACACCCTGCTGGCTCTCGGCGAGAACCCTTCCCTCAGCGAAGAGACGGCGGCGCAGATTGCGCGTGAGCTGAGCACCCTCCTGGATACCTACTATGAGCTGCAGAACCAGCTGGACGGCTTACGCGAGGCGATGGGCACCGCCAGCGAAGAGGAGCGCGAAAACCTGCGCAAACGGCTGGAGCAGGCAACAGACGCCGAGGCACGCGCCGCGCTGGAAGAGAGCCTACAACTGCTGGAGCAACGCCTGAAGAGCCAGCACGCGCTGGCAACGTATGTACAGCGTATGGAAGCGCATCTGGAGCTTATCCTGCAAACGCTCAAAAGCCTGCGCGAATCGCTGGCTCGCCTGAAGCTGGCGCCCGAAGGGTTGAATGAGTTCGACGTAGAACAGCTGCGCCAGCACCTGCTGGAACTGCGTCAGGAGGCAGCGGCTATCGAGAACGCCGCGCAGGAGGTGCTGCAGGAGATGAAGAGGTAACGACATGCCCTCCCGCACACCGCGCTTCACGGCTTGCCATAACGGCTGGAACCGTTCACTGCCAGATCTCAACCTTGCAAGCGCAAGGGTTTTGTCTGAAGAGGAACGGCTCCAGCCGTTAACGGAGGATAGTTACCTCTTGCGCCTCTTCATCGCCCACGCGCCCAGCCCCAGTAGCAGAGCGCTGAGGCTGGAAGGTTCGGGCACAGGCGCCAGGAAGTACTGGCTGCCGGGGATGTTCCCGAAGTTCACCTGACGCGGCTCGCCCAAGTTGCCTCCACCACCGATCCCCGCCAGCACCTGATTGGACAGGTAGTCATGTCCCGCGCCGTTGACGAACGCCGAAACCTTGATGTAACTGCTGGTTGGGCTGCCGAGCGCACTGAACGGTATCGCCAGCTCCACGCCCGTCATCACATTCGCTCCATTGCCACTGCCCGTGCCAGCAGTAACACCTCCCACGTTGCTGTTGTTTATCGTCACACGGATGCCAAACGGGTTGTTCCCATCTACCAGAACCCCATCGCTCGCCGCACCCGTGTTGCCCAAATACAACCCCAA
>CALJAP010000019.1 GCA_938027655.1 uncultured bacterium
GTAGCGCTGCAGCGTTCCGAAAATCTCCAGACGGCTTTTCACAACACGACAAGTGTTCATGCAATGAAATAGACGGCTCGGCAGGAGCCTCGCCCTTCACCAGGTTCCATAGCCAGCGCAGGCTGGCTTCGTCTGCAGGGCAGCGGTTTTAGCCGTGAATGTTTTGCGGGGGGCGCACTGCGGTGCGCCCCCCGCAACGTGGTAACACCGGCTATTGCGCCAGCTTCTGAATCTCCTGCTCGAAGAGCTTCTCGTGTTGTTTGCTGAAGCCAATCTGCCGCAGGGTTACCTTGTGCGCACGATCGGTGAAGATGGTGGTCGGTAAGGCGGTGACCCTGTACAGCTCCGCACCGGTGAGCTTCTCGCTATCCACCGTCACCGGCAGGGTGAGCTTGTACTTCTCCACAAAAGCCTTCACCGCCTGTCTGTCGGCGTCCAGCGCGACAGCCACAATGACTACGCCCTTAGAGGCATACTGCTGATGCAGCTTCTCGAGGAACTGGACCTCCCGGGCCCAGAACGGGTTACCGATGTTGCCGAAACTCAGCACCACCGGCTTCCCCGGGTTCCTTCAGAGGTAACACAGGGTTTCGCCGGTGACCACGTTGGTCACGTCGAACGCAGGAGCAACCGCTCCTACCGGCAGGCTTGAGGCAAACACCGCCGGGTTGCTGGCGTCTATAGCAGGAGCAGGCTCTTGCTGAGCAAGCGACGCAAACGCTACACCCAGCGCAACTCCGCCGACCACCAGCGCTAGCAGTCTCGTACGCGTCATACACATCCCTCCTTACCACGAATATTTATCCTGTCAATACATCTATGACGGCTTCCGCCACCCTGTGGTTACCAAATGGTGGCATCAGATAAATGCCCTGCGTCATCTTTTGCGCCCGCAGAGCAAACTCTCGTGCCACATCCAGACCGTACTGGCGGGCATCCGCATCGTCGAGCTCTGCCAGTCGCTTGCGGATAGGGTCGGGAATCTGCACGCCCGGCACCTCATGATGCATAAACTCCGCATGGCGCGAACTGCGCAGAGGCAGCACTCCCACCAGCAGGGGCAGACCTACCTTGCCCACCGCCTCTACCGCCCTTTCCAGCACCGCGATATCGAAGATGGGCTGGGTATACACCAGATGCGCGCCCTCCGCCGCCTTGCGCTTCAGGCGATCGTCCTCCGTACGCTGGTCATACGCCAGCGGATTATAGGCGACTGCAATAGTAAAGGCGGTCCGCACGCCAATGCTGTTTCCTGCGAGGTCTACGCCCTCGTTAAACCGCCGTAGGATGCGCACCAGTCCAATGGAGTCGATATCGAACACCGAGGTTGCGGTCGGGTAGTCGCCAATCAGCGCGGGGTCGCCGGTCACCGCAAGGATGTTGCGGATGCCCAGTGCATGTGCACCCAGTAGGTCTGCCTGTACCGCCAGCAGGTTGCGGTCGCGGCAGGCGAAGTGCATCATCACCTCGACGCCTACCTGCTCCTGAATGAGGTGCGAGATGGCGATGGGGTTCATGCGCAGGCGGGCGCGCGCCCCATCGGAGATGTCGATGGCGTCCACACCATGCTTCTTCAGCGAGCGCGCCCCTTCCAGCACCTTTGCTACATCTAATCCGCGTGGCAGGTCCAGCTCCACTGCAATCACGTACTTCGTGCCTAACTTGCCCGCCAATTGCGACGGCTCCGCGCGCGGAAGTTCTTCGGGCTTCACTGCCTCTACCACCCTTGCCGGCGCCCGCCGGACGCGAGGTTTTACCCCCTGCAGGCGTTCCGCGACCGCACGAATGTGCGCAGGCGTCGTCCCGCAACAGCCGCCGATGATGTTCACGCCGATTCGCGCCAACTGCTCGCTATACTGGGCGAAGTAATCGGGTTGCGCCTCGAAAGCCACCTCCCCGCGCTGATACTGCGGTAAGCCGGGCGTGGGCATTACCGAAAGGGGAAGACCGGTCGCGGAAGCCATCGCCTGCAGGATGCCCACCATCCGCTGAGGACCCACCACACAGTTCGCGCCGATGACGTCCACGCCCCATTCTTCCAGCGTGCGTGCCACCTGCGCGGGCAAGCCCGAAGCCAGCGTCTCGCCATCTTCAATGAACGCCTTCTGCGCGATGACGGGTATTTCGCTGTCCAGCGCGCGCAGCTGCTCCAGAGCGATTTTGAGCTCGTCGAGATGGGTGAAGGTTTCGAGCAGGATGACATCCACACCCGCTTCCAGCAAGACCTCTAGCTGTTCGCGGAATGCCTCGCCCGCCTCCTGCGGCGCGATTTGCCCAATGGGAGCCAGCGGTTTGCCCACCGGTCCCACCGCCCCTGCGACGATCACGAGCAGTTCACCCGCCGCCTCACGCGCCAGCCGTACCGCCGCCAGGTTCATCTCACGCACAAGATGTCCTGCGCCGTGCGTTGCCAGCTTCACCCGGTTCGCGCCGAAGGTGTTGGTTTCAATCAGCCGCGCACCCGCCTCGATATACCAGCGGTGCACCTGTCGCACCGCATCGGGCTGTACGAGGTTCGCCAGCTCGTACGGCGCCTGCACCCCGAGGCGCTGGAGCATCGTGCCCATCGCGCCGTCCGCAACGAGTACGCCCTCTTGCAACATCTTCAACAATCGTTCTCGCATCATGATTCGCTATCCTGACGGTGTACTCGCCAGAATTGTACCCTGCAGCCCGTCGCATTGCCAACCAGCACCAGTAAACCTTCCTGCCGGCCGGACAGAGAAACCAGCCGCGCCTCTTTGACTATACCCTCCACCGGCTCGCTCCGCCGGAGCACCTGATGCAGCGTCACCAGGCGTACCCGCCCTTCCCCACCGAGCCCTTTGTCCCCTCTCCCCTGGCGAAAGGAGGGCTGTTCCCCCCTTCCCTTGTAGGGAAGGGGGTCAGGGGGTTAGGTAATTCTCGCCTGAGAAATCTTGTCATCCCTTCTGCCTCTGCCGAAAGGTCTCGGCGGCGAGGATAGCTACCGCATGGCTGGCTGGCAGGGGTGGAGCATCTGGGCGCGTCGGGATACGCACGGAAACGTCCGCCATCTCGCGAAGGTGCTGGCTCAAACCGCGCTTCTCGCCGCCTACCATCCATACCACCGAGCCGCGCAAGTCGGCATCATACAACCCCATTGTACCCTCTTCCAGCGCAGCCAGAAGGCGTATGCCACGCTCTTTCAACCCCTGCAGTGCGGGGCGCAGGCTGTCCGGCACCGAGATAGGCAGTCTCTCGAACGCCCCCGCAGAGGAGCGCAGCACGGTAGGTTCGTCTTTCAGCCACTCTTTGCGGTCGCACAATACCCACCCTGCGCCGAACGCCTCCGCCACGCGCAGAGCGTAACCCATGTTGTAGGCATCCTCGAAACCCGCTAACACGAAAATCAGCACCGGCTCGCGTTGGCTGTCCACCCATTCCAGCATCTGCTCAACAGACTGGTATTCTCGTTCGGAACACAACGCAATCACCCCCCCATGTGCGGTATCGCCCGCCAGCTGAGCCAGCAGTTCCGTGCGCACAATCTGCACCAGCACCTCCTTGCTCAGCGCGAGCTCGATCAGCCGCTCCAGCCGCTTCAGGTCGGAATGTGGACTGAGCAGCAGGCGGTGCACCGTGCGCCTGCCACAGGACAGTATCGCCTCTGCCGACACCCTTCCCTCAAAGACGATATCGCTCATAGACTGCCATGCCGCATGACGTGAAGGATATTTGCCCGTCGTCCTTCGACGTCGAAGCACTCATACTGATTCTGGCGCATCACGCGTGTGGCAACAGCCATCGCCTCGCGTTCGGTCATGCTTTTCTCCTTCACCTCAGCCTGAAGAGCACGGAGCAACCCTTTCCGTGCTTGCGTGGCGTATGCGACCGCCGCCCAGGGCAGGCGTGTATCTCCTCCGAACACGAACAGCTTGTTCATGGGCGCGGCGTGCAGAAACCGACGCAGAAAATCAGCCGAGCTATACGGGTCGATGCTCCACGCCCAGCACATATCCACGTACACGTTCGGATAGCGTTTCGCCAGCGCAACCAGCTCATCGCTATACGGATACGCGATGTGCATCAATACGAAGCGGGTTCTGGGATAGGTTGCCAGTAGTTCCCACAGGTTGCCCGCCGGTATATAGGGTACCGGCATCCGCCCCCAGCCGGCATAGTAACCCGTGTGCGTCTTGAAGGGCAAGTGGTACTCCGCTGCCAGCTCCGCCCCGCGCGCCCAGCACCAGTCGCCGAGGCACAGTTTCTCTTCGGGGGTCACCGGTTGCTGGCGCAGCACCTTCTGCAAAACCGTTTCTGCTTCCGAATCCTCACGCGGATACCAGCGCAGGGTTCGCCCGTAAGCGTGCTGTGCCTTCACCGCAATCGCGAATTTGCCGTATCTATCGAAAACAGACTCCATCGCCCGGCGCAGGGAAGGCAGGTCTTTAACCTCTACCCCACTCTCCTGAGCGATGCCCTCCCCATCGATATCTCCCTGACAGAAAGCCGCCCAGGAAATATCATACAGGAAAAACTCCGGAGCGGAATCATCCGGCTGCACCCTCCGGCGGAAGTGGTCTATCTGCATGTGGTCCAGATTGCCGAACTCTTTCAGTGTGCTTAGTCGCTCCCCCGGCTGGCGGACGTTCCTGCTACGACGCTGCGCCTCCTCCAGCAATTCGGGCGTGATGCTATCCATCCGGTATGCTATTTTGGCTATCAGGCGTACCGCCTCGCCGTAGCCGGTGTGCTGACATGCTTCCCATGCTTCACGTACACCCTCGAAACGCCCGCGTATGTCGGGGTCGGAAGCGTCCAGCAGTCTCTTCACCGCTTCGGGCAGTGCGCCTGCCACCACCAGATCGGCGGTAACGTAGTTATCGAACAGCTCCACCAGCACGTCTACTGGCGTCTGTAGGTACTCTTGCTCGGTACGCTGGTGTTCGTGTGTGTCCACCAAAGGCGTTGTCCAGATATGTTCCTCCAAATCGGTCATGGATGCACCCCCACGAGGTCGGTATTTACGGAATTCGCGAGGGGCAGGCAAATCTCTTGCCGCTAACGAATGTAAAATACAGAAATGCCACCCGAACGCATCCTTCGGCGTAACATATCTATCCGCATCAACCTGCTTGCCGCGCTCTGGTTCGCAGGGGTAGCGTGTGCTGTCTTCTGGCGGGTGCTCTTTCTGGGAGAAGTGCTCTATTACGGAGACATCATGCTCTACTTCCACCCCATGCTCTCCTTCGAGCACCACTGGCTATCGAGGGGTATCTTGCCTCTCTGGAACCCGCACACGCTGTTTGGTCAGCCCTTCGTGGGCAATCCGCAGGAATGGGTGTTGTATCCGTCCACCCTGCTGGTGGCGTGGCTGGGCGCGGAGCGAGCGATTTCGTGGGGAGCGGTAGTGCATCTCGCGCTGGCGGGGCTAGGGGTGTACGCTTTTGCCCTGCGGAGAGAGTATTCCCTGCGTAGCGCGCTGGCGGCGGGCACACTGTGGTCGCTATGTGGGGCGGTGGTGCTGCGCAGTCAACATGTGGGTATTTTGCAAACACTGGCATGGTATGGGTGGAGCCTCTGGGCAGTAGAAGGTCTGTGCCAACAGCCAAATCTGCGCCGAGCCGCCGTGTTGTCGTTAGTGCTTGCGTTGGCATCGCTCGCAGGTAGTCCGCAGATGTTTCATACACTGCTGCTGGTGCTTCTGGGGTGGTGCTCTTACCGCTGGCGCGAGGTGCAGCAAAAGCGAACCGCTTTGCGCTGGGGGGCTGCTGCAGGTCTGATAGCCCTTCTGATTGGCGGTGCACACTGGCTGCCTCTGATGGAGCTGCTGCGCCATACCGACAGGGATGCACTACCTCTGAAAGAATCCGCCGGATATGCCCTGCACCCGGACCATCTCCTGCTCTTCCTCGCGCCCAACCTCTTCGGCTTCCCGTGGCAGGGCAATTACATGCTGAATCTGTTTTACTGGGAACTCGCTTTCTTCGTCGGAACCATACCCCTGTTCATCGTTTTGGCGAGGTGGCGCAAAGCGGAAGGAGATGAGCGTTTTTGGAAACGGGCGGTGTTCCTCTCGCTGTGGATGGCGGTGGGCCCATACGGCGGTTTGTATCTGCTGGCGTACTATCTGGTGCCGGGGATGCAGAGCTTTCGCACGCCCATACGCTGGACGACGGTAACCGACCTTGCGCTGTGCCTGTGGGCGGCGCCTGCGCTGGAACACGTTGCGCTTCACCGCCGCTGGTGGCGACTGCCGCTGGTGGTACTGATACTGGCAGGAGTATGGCAGATTGCGGGCGAGAGTTTTGCGCGCTCGCTCGCCCCGACGGTTGCCAGTTCAGGTTTGCTCTCACCAGCCCAGGCTTTGGCGAAAACGCTGGCGATGGCAGGTGTGATTCGCACTGCGCTGTGGCGCACGGCGGGAATGTGCGTCCTGGCGATGGCGGTACTCTCTGTGCGAGCACAATGGCGATGGTACGTAGGCGTAGCGGTGACGGTAGCCGAACTGTTGTGGATTGCCATCCCTGCTAACCCCACTTGCTCGCCCGCTGTATTCGACGAGCGTCCGCAGGCTGCTTTACGCTTGCAAAAGGGCGGGCAACGTCTCCTCGTGCCGGACACCATACCGATATGGCTGCACTACGTGAACGCGCAGGATTACGGTTCCAGCGATACCGCCACCCTCCGCTTATGGCGCGAGACACTGGCTTCTAATATCGGCATGGCACACGAGCTGAGCGAGGCTTCGGGTTACGAGCCGGCTCCCTTAAGCCGGAGTATCCGCCTTTTTACCGACCTGCAGACGCACTGGCGCGAGGAGCCTGCCCTGTTGCGCAAAGCAGGAGTAGGCGCGATAGCGTTTGGCGACCGTGCGGATAACTGGAGCATCACGCCTGCAGCAGCGCCCGGTATGCGTGCATGGATGGTGGGGAGGGAAGAAGCGGTTCGCTGGGAAACATCTAACCCGCAGCAAGTGGTTCTCTTTCCGAAAAGCGCAGGCACACTGGTGCTGGCGGATAGCGCGTATCCGGGCTGGCTGGCGTGGATGGACGGGAAGCCGGTTCGCTGGCGGTTGTACGACGAATGTTTCCGTGCAGTAGATATGCCGTCCGGCGTGCAACAGGTGGAGTGGCACTATGTCCCCGACACCTTCCGTGTGGGACTGTTCCTGAGCTGTATCGGTCTGGGTGCTCTGGCGGCGATGGCAGGGTATGTGCTTGGCAACCGCTCGTCTCACGGGATATAATGGAAGCGAGGTGATAGACATGTCGAGGCTGCAAACGCCGGTTCCGAAGCGTCCGCTTCCCGAAGGCAAAATCAGCTACGAACAGTTTCTAGAGTGGCTGGACGAGGATACGTGGGCAGAATGGGTTGACGGGGAAGTGCGCTTGGTGAGCCCTGTGGGTGGAGAACATCAGGACGTTGCTCTGTTTTTACTGCGATTGATTTCAGAGTTCGTGGAGGCGCGCGGGCTTGGTGTGGTGCGTTACGAACCATTTCAGATGAAGACAGGCGAGATGCTGCCCGGACGCTCGCCGGACATCCTTTTTGTTGCTTCAGAACATCTGCATCGTCTGCGCGAAACCTACCTGGACGGTCCCGCCGACTTGGTGGTGGAAGTGGTTAGCGAAGAGAGCCGCGCCCGTGACCGGGGGGACAAGTTCGTGGAGTATGAACACGGCGGCGTACGTGAATACTGGGTCGTAGACCCTATCCGCAAACAGGCGGAGTTTTATGTTCTGCAGGAGGGAACATACTACCCCGTGCTATTCGGCAGCACAGGAGTATATCGGAGCACCGTTCTGCCCGGTTTCTGGCTGCGCGTGGAATGGCTCTGGCAACGTCCTCCGGTGAGGAAGGTTGTCCAGGAGTGGGGGTAAGCTGGTTACCCCTCCGCCACTACGTGGTTGCGCAGTTCCCCTATCCCCTCGATGCGTATCGTCACCTCGTCGCCGGGTTGCAGTAAGCCCTTTGGCTGGCGGTAGACGCCAACACCCGCCGGCGTACCCGTCGTGATGATGTCGCCTGGCAATAGCGTCATCGCCGCGCTGATGTGGGCAATCAGCACGGGAATAGGGAAGATCATGTCACCGGTGCTGGAGTGCTGACGGATTTCGCCGTTCACGCGGGTCTCGATGGTCAGCGTATGAGGGTCTTCTATCTCATCCACCGTCACCAGCCAAGGTCCACACGGCGCGAAAGTATCACAGCCCTTCGCGCGCGACCACTGTCCCTCCGTACGCTGCAGGTCGCGGGCGGTCACATCGTTCATGATGGTATAGCCTGCCACATACGCCATCGCCTCTTCGGCAGGCACGTTTCGCGCCCGCTTGCCGATAACTATCGCCAGCTCGCCTTCGTAGTCCAGCTCCTGCGTGATGTGCGGATACACAATCGCCTCGCCGTGTGCAACCAGCGCGGAGGGCACTTTGACGAAAACAATAGGCTTCTGAGGCACGGGCACGCCCGATTCCTCGCAGTGTGCGCGATAGTTCGCGCCAATGGCGAGTATCTTCTGCGGGCACGTGACAGGAGGCAGGTACCGTATTTCGGATAGCGGGTGCGCTACTGCCTGCGCGGCGTGCGGGTTCTCCAGCGCCAGAAGCCGATAGGCACGCACCACCTGTTCCGCCATCTTCAGCGCGTCTTCGCCCTGCTCCAACAGATGCACCATATCCCGCGCCAGCACGCCTGCAGGCTCAAAGCCGCCGTCCAGCAACGCCATGCCTGCGTTCAGGTCTACCACAACGTCGCCAATCACGGCACCGATACCTTCACCCCTATCCTTCCGGTAGCTTACCAGCTTCATAGTTCCCTCCTTTAAATCACCGGTTGCACCTTCTCCTGCGCGAGGTGGCAGGTGTCGTTGATGAGCGAAACCCACATCCAGTCGTCTCGGCACTCTATTGCGCTCAGCGAGGCATTATCCAGACGAATACGCCGAAAGGTTTCCAGCGGCGCAGACAACGCCACACAAATCAGCGCGCGCAGGCTCCCACCGTGCCCGACAATACACACCGTGCCCTCATGATGTTTCTGGCGGATGCGCTGCAGCACCCGACGCGAGCGTTCCAGAATCTGCTCTGGGTACTCTGCGCCAGGCGGGCGATAGCGCAAGGAGTCCTTCCGGTACTTCTCGAACAGCTCCGCCCACTCGCTGGCAAGAATCTCCTCGCGGCTCATCCCCTCCCACACACCGTAGGAGAGCTCGCGCAGGTCGGCATCGGGGGCAGGTTTCAACTCATGGTGTCGGGCAACGATTTGCGCTGTCTGCATCGCCCGACGCAGGTCGCTACTGTAAACAGCTTGTAGAGGCTCGTCCCGCAGGCGACGGGCTACTGCTTCCGCTTGTTCCACCCCCCGCGCGTTCAGCTCCACGTCCGTCTGTCCTTGAAAACGCATCTGCTGGTTCCAGTCGGTTTCGCCGTGTCTTACCAGTAGCAGCCGTAACATCGTCACTGCACAAAATCGTAAGAGAAGTAGACCGCCACCCCTTTCCGCTGAGCATACTCGCTCACACGGGGGCTGGTAATCATGTATGTGACAATCACCGGGAACAGGTTGGGGTACGCTCCCTCCAACCGCTTCAACTTGCGCCGCAGGAAGCGGTCTACATCGTTAGCGGAGAGCTGCGCCTTGCTCTCTCCCACGATGGTAAAAGTCTGCCCGTCGCGCTCCGCTTGTCCCCAGATGTTCACCTCGATATAGTTGCCTTCGTTGTCCAGCGCATAGTCGCGCTTAATCCTTCCCCGCACCCGCAATCCATAGTCTCTCTGCAGGAGGCGCGGCAACGCAACATAGGCTTGATCTTCCAAGCGATAACCTACAAACATTGACAGACCGCCCACCTGTTTGCGAATGTCTTGCTGGTCAGCCTCCAGACGCTGGGTGGTTGCCGTCAGTTCGCGCACTGCTGCTCTTAACTCTGCGATAGCCTGTGTATTTTCACGCACCATCTGGCGCAGTTCGGCAATCGCTTCGGTGTTGCGCTGGGTCGCCTCCCGCAGTTCGGCAATCGCTTCGGTGTTGCGCTGGGTCGCCTCCCGCAGTTCCGCAATCGCTTCGGTGTTCTCGCGCACCATCTGGCGCAACTCTGCTATCTCCTGCGAGTGGCGGTCGGTCACCTGAACTAGCTTCTCTAATGTCTGTTCA
>CALJAP010000020.1 GCA_938027655.1 uncultured bacterium
GTCCGGATTGCCACAGGTGCAACGCCCGTCTGCGCGAACGGCGTGTAGGGGGAACACGGCGTAGCCCAGTTCGGCATAGCGCAGTGGGTCAACACGGACTGGACGGGCGTCAGTCGGCGTCATCATCTTCCGCGCCCTCCAGTGTCTCCAGCAGTTTGAACCACTGTGGCGGTTCTTGCTCCACTAGTTGCGGTAGGCGCGAGGCAATCAGGCGAACCACCTCGCGCACAATGTCCTCTTCACGTACCGCTAGCAAGGTGCGCGTTCCTTCGTCAGTCACGCGCTGAACGGAAACGACAGTCGGCATGCGTTCTCACCTCCACTATATAAGCAGGTGAGAACGGCAAAAGGGGACATTTGTAGTATATATTACGAAGCGAAGGTATGGCGTAGGCGGTTAATCAGGCGTTGCCGTCGTTTCTTGACACTTTCGGGGGTTGCGCCCAGCAAGGTTGCTACCTCTTCGTCCGTGTGTCCTTCGGCGTACATCTGCAGGAGCACGCGCTCGTCTTCTTTGAGGTTCGTGAAGATTCGCTCCAGCAGGTCTTTGCCTGCCACAACCTCAGCGGGGTCAGGCTCCATGCTGGGGGCAATCTCCAGAGGCGAAGGGGTGTCTTCGGGCAGTTCTAGGCAACTTTCCGCCACCTCGTGCTCGTGTGCCCGTCCTGTTCCGCCTGGGTTAATCTGTTTGCGTGCTTCACACACCAGAGGGGCACTGCTGTTTTTCGTAGATTGTAGGCTGAGCTGCTCTTTCGCTATGCTGAAGACAACAGACAAAGCATTGTCAAAATCTAGATTGCCAAACTCGTCGTGCCATAATCTGGCTATAGCGGTAACATGAAGCGCACTCAATAGCCGACTCTCTTCGGGCGACTCTGTGTCCGCAATGATGCTTAGAAACGGTTCTAAGAATGAGCAAGCAAATAGCAGGAAACAGTGTAGTTCAATCACGTGCAGAGCCGACAGCAACGGGTCGTCAGCGTGTTTGCAGGTAAACTGCAGACACTTGCCAAAGTAATTCACCGCAGTCTCTAAATTGCTCTCAGCGATTGGAGAAAACGGCGTGCCGATCATTATGTGATGTTCTAGCGAGTCGGCAATCTCCGTCAGCACAGTTCGGGCAACATCGCGCACGTAATGGCGAAACGCAGTATACTTCTCCATGAAGGTCGTGTGGTCGAGCCAAAGTTCGGGGCATTCATTCAGAGGTTTCAGAGGAGAAGCATAAACATCTATAACCCGAAGGGCGTCTTGAGTTAACTGCTGCGGATTGCTTCTGTAATCATCTAAAGCCTTAATTAGACACAATCCCGCACGCAACCGAAGTCTTTCCACATGGTCGCTCACGTCACACCTCCCTGTCAGGTCTCATGCTCGCGTGTCGGCTGTCCACTGGACAGGGCAGTGGACACTTACGGCAGAGGCGTCCCTCTGCACCGACACGCTTTACCCATATAGACACTTCTACGTTCATGTTTGTTTTTCCTGCTGTAGGCGGGCGCGTGGACGCCACTTGCGTTGAATCTTCCCGAATACCCGTCTGCCCAGTCCACGCGCCCGCTACCTCTGCCTTCGCGCCCTGTGCAGAAGATTCAGCGGGCTATGCTCCTCGTGTGCCCGCTTGAGGTCATCTGTCAGCATGTGCAGGTACTGTTGCGTGACCGCAGGACTGGAATGCCCCATCAGCAACTGCAGGCGGTGCAGGTCTAATCCGTTGCGCAGGCTCCACGTGGCGAAACTGCGCCGGAAGATGTGGCAACCTAACGGGGTGATGCCAGCACGCTTGCCGATTTTCTCTACCACCTCCAGAATGCCCCACAGGGTGAGTGCGCCTCGTGCTCCCCACCACAGGGGTTGCTCTGCAGTGGGTTTGAACGGGCACGCCTTGAGGTAGCGGCGCAGGGCAAGCTGTGTCTCTGGTGAAAGGAACGCCACGCGCTCTTTGGCGTGCTTGCCTTTGAGTATAATCGGGTCGTGGCTCACGTCGGCAACCGTGAGGCGGTGCACTTCCTGCGCCCGTGCTCCTGTGTCCAACAGCACCAGCACCAAAGCACGGTCACGAAGGCGTAGCCAGTCTCTGCCCTCACACGCCTGCAGGATGCGCCGAATCTGCTCCTCTGTGAGGGCGGGTTTGACCTTCGTGTCCGTCTTCGGCTTCTCCACGCGCAGGAAGATGTCGGCGTCCACCAGTTCCTGTTTGCGTGCCCAGCTCCAGAAACCGCGAAGGGTGGCGTAGTGCTTTTTCACGGTGTATAGGCTCGCAGGGCGTTGCTTCACCGCTAACAGGTAGCGGTTCACGAAGGCAGGGGACACGGCGTCCAGTTCGGTTACGTTGTGCTCTCGTGCGAAGGCGAGAAACTGGCTCAGCACGTCGGCGTAGGTCTGTTCCGTTCGTGGTGAGGACTGACGCACGCGCACGGCGTCGAGGTAGAGGCGAATCGCCTGCGTGAGTTCGTCTGTAGCGGTTGCTACAATACGAAGTTCGTGGGTCTGCATGTTTTTGTGCCTCCTGTGCTTGTGTTTTGGAGGCACAAGATGTAGTAGGCGATGAGGGTTTCGAGTGGTTTTTACCACAAGATGTAGGGGTCTGGAGCCGACGAGGGGACTCGAACCCCTAACCGGCGGTTTACAAAACCGCTGCTCTGCCTGTTGAGCTACGTCGGCTCGCTAAGGAATCTACCACAAGATGGCGGTTTCGTCAAGTGTGGCGCGCCATCCAGAGAGTGCGAACATCCCGACCGAGCCACGTTGAGGTCTTCGCGCGCGCCCGCCTAGCGAATCAACTCACCCACTTTCAGGTACGATTCTGGCGCAAACAGTGGGGAGATGCTCTCCTCAGGGCGATAGAGGCGCAGGCTCTTATAAAGAGCGTTGAAGGGCGTTTCGGGCGCGGGGGCGAACGGCTCGCGATAGACCTCTAGCCGTCGTTCCACGAGGTTCACTATCCAGTATTCGGGGATGCCTGCGCTGGCATACAGGCTCATCTTCACCGTGCGATCATACTCCAGCTATCTCTATCACCAGGAGGGCGGTGCTGGGGTGCGCTGTTCGATAGTCGTCGGGACTGCCCGGCACAATCGCCACGTCGGGAACCAGCTCGTGTTCGCCAACTGCTAGCGGGTTCTGGACACGCACATAGTATGGCTTGCCTTCCAAAAGCAGGATGAACCGCGAACTGATGCGGTCGTTCCGGTTCTATTATACCACGCAGGAACTCGCCGTCCCTCTGCGAACTAAAATAGCATGAGGCGTGCATACCTGCTGTGGTTCACGGGGGCAATCGGTTTGGTGCTGATAACCGCGCTTGCCGGGGGACAGCGTGCGGTTCAGAGAGACGTTCGCCGGTTTGTGCGGGTGTACGTTGCGCCCTCTTCCGGTGAAGCGCTGACAAAGGTAACCAAGCCGGGTTCGCGCATTGTTCTCAGCTTCGCCGGCGCGAAACCAGAATGGTTTGCCTCCCTCCGTCTGCTGGGTTTCTCCCTGTGGCAATACGACACCGACCACCTCGCCAGCAACGAGGTATCACCTGGGCAGTGGGACTGGACGACGGCAGAGGAGGTGTACGAGCAAGCCAAACGGGAGGGGTTTCTGTTCGCGCTGTTCCCACATCACGCTTTTCTCCCCAATTGGTACATCGAGAAGGAGCGTCCCGCGCTGACCCGTTGCGTGGAGCACAACGAAGAGATACCGGCTATCTCGCCATGGGAGCCGCGTTTCGCCAGCTGGCTGGACAGGCAGTGGGCGGCTCTGGATAAGCAGTTCGGTGGGGCAACACCGCGAGTGGATGCGCTGGTGCTGGGCGTTCACGGCGATTACGGTGAGGCGGGGCTGTTCTCAGGGGCGAGGATGGCGTCACCAGAACAGCGCGAGGACTGGGAACGCCGCTTCGGTAAGGCGCATAATCACAGGGGATTCTGGTGTGGCGATGAGCAGGCGCGACTCAGCTTTCGCCGGGCGATGCTGCGCAAATACGGCGACCTGAACGCGCTGAACAAGGCATGGGGCACGCAGTTTGCGAAGGAAGAAGAGATTCGGTATCCCCGTTCCCCCGCCGAAGGCAGGCGATGGTGGCTGGACTTCGTGCGCTGGTATCGCAACGGCGTGACCTACTTCGCCGATGTGGTCTGTCGCCTGTCGCAACGGTACTTCCCTCGCACGCTGCGCATTCTACCCGTTGGCTTTCCCTGCGAGGATGTGCGCTACGGGGCAGACATCTCTGCGTTGGTGAAGATGGCTGCGCGTTATGGGGTAGCTGTGCGCTCTACCCACGCCGGTTACCTGCCTCTTGCCGAGAACGAAAGCTTCCTGCTGGCACGAATCGCCTCTGCCTGTCGCTTCTATGGCGTGCCTCTGTGGCTGGAGACGCCCGGCACGCTGGACGCGCGGCGGCAGACGGAAGTTCTCTTTGAAGCCGTCGCGCAGGGAGCTGCAGGCTTGTTTGACTGGGCGGTGAACCCAGCAGGGAACGAGCCGGTCTACGAGCAGAATCTGCGCTACCTCACCGTGGGACAGCCGGTAGTGGATGTGGCGATGTTCTTCCCGTCTACAGCGATGCAGCTGGCGGATGTGGCAGAGGCTCCCACGATGCGCGCAGGTTGTGTGCAAGCGCGTGACCTGTTCGCCTTCGACATCGTGGATGAACGGATGATCCGGGACGGCGCGCTGGACCGGTACCGCCTGCTGGTGTTCTGGGAGGGCACGGTGATAGAGCAGGATGTGCTGGATAAGATAGTGGAGTGGGTGCAGGCGGGTGGTGTGGTGGTCGCTTACGACTTCGGCAAGGTAACCAGTGTAGAAGGTGACGGTGCTGCCTGGCGCACACTGTTCGGCTACGCGGGCAAACTGCAGATTCTAAAGCCTGTGTTTAAAGGAGACGTGCCTGTTGGGGGATACACCCTGCGCATGGACGACCCCGCTACGGTGCAGTTCCTGCAAGGCGAGTGGTCGCAACCGGAAAAGGAGGGCGGGCGCACGTGGCGATGGACGGGCACAGACGCTCAGATAGGACTGTTGCTCAAACCCGGACAGACCTACAGCCTCACCATTCGCGCGGTTCTATCGGGCGAAACCGGGTCTGTACGCTACGAGGTGCGCCTTGGGCAAAACCTTCTCGGCTATCTGGACAGCCCCGGTGAGACGGTGTACAAGTTCGTTATTCCCGGTGAATGGGTGAAAGCGGACGGCACGCCTCCGCTGAGCATTCGTGCCGTATCGCAGGGGGAAGAGAAACCGGCAAGAGGTGTGCGCATCGCGGAGGTCAAGCTAAGCGCTCTGGACGGTGCGGAGCCTCCGCTGGATACTGCGCCTACCGGGCGTTACATTTACCAGGTCGACCAGCAAACGCTAGCTACGCGCTGGACTCAGCGTCTGGGTAAGGGATTGTGTGTGTTCGTGCCGGTGCGACGCGCGCAGGACGGCATCTCCGCCTATATTGAAGTGCTGCGTCGACTGGTGTACCACCTTTCGGATTTCTCCTCCTATCGCAATGCGCCGCCGGTGGATGATGTGGCGGATGGTGTCTTCACCGTCCTGCTGACCGACCGAATCCTTTTCTACAACAGTACCGAGCAACCGGTGGCGCGCGAACTGCGCCTTAACCGGGAGATGTTCAGCGCATACCCGCAGGTGCAGAACCCGCCGGCGTCGCCTGTTCGCGTACAGATTCCTGCCAGAGGAATTGCGGTAGTGCCTTTCGGCGAGCAACCGAAGGAACTGCTGCTGCAATGCGAGGGGTTTACCGACCTGCGCGGGCAGAAGCGGCTTGCCCAGCCCGATTGCAGCCCCGGTACGGGTGAAACCTGCGTGCGGTTGTCTGCGGGCAAGTCCATCCGCACCCGCTTCCCTGTCGAAACGCCCGGCAGGTATACGCTGTTTGTGCGGTGCATCGCGAAAGGCAGTCTGGTTGCTCCGCGTGTAGTGATAGACGGTAAGCCGCTGCAAATAGACGAGGCTTCATCGCCGGAAGGGCTGGATGTATTGCGCACCGTGGCGGTGTCGCTGGCGAAGGGTATGCATATTCTGGAAATAGAGGCTCCCCAGCACACCGCCTGCGCCGCCGACTTCGTGATACTGACGAACGACATGAGCATACGGGGATACCGTTTTGGGAGGAGATAGGAAGCGCTATCCTGGTTTGCGTGCTCTTGCCAGATAGAACCCCGGTTCGTCTATCACATGTATATCTGTCCAGTTCAGATGTGTTAGTAGATAGTACATCTTTTCAGCGGTGGGAACCGTGTCTTCCGCAACAGCAGTGTGCTGAGCGTGTAGACGGTTCACCGCCTCCCTGCCGATAGGGTGTGAGATAACCAGCAGCCCGCTGGGGCGCAGCACGCGCCACGCTTCGCGCAGAGCAAGTTCCTTATCGTCAAAATGGGGGAACACTGCATTGCACAGCACCCGGTCGAAGGCTGCTGCGCACGCGCCTAGCCGGTGCATATCTCCCAGTACGAAGTGTACATTTGGTGGAAAGCCTTTTCGAACCGCCTGACGGAGCATCTCACACGAGATATCTATAGCTACCACGATGCCCCGCTCGCCAACCGCTTGCAGGATATGGGGGATTAGTGCGCCGGTGCCCGTGCCCACATCCAGCACGTATTGCCCCGCTTTTAGGCGAGATAGCTCCGCCACCCATGCTAAACGCTCTCGGATGTCCGGACACTCGTCCTGACCCCACCTCGCAGCCAGATGGTCAAAGAACTGCCTCTTGCTCACCTGATCCCTCCCGTGCCTGCTCGCCGTTTTGGCGAGAAAGTAATCGCTGTCAGCAACATAGTAGTGGACACCAGCACAACCATCGCCCCACTGGGCAGGTTGAAGAGTGCAGACAATGCGAGCCCTACCCACCCTGTCAGTATCGCAAACAGAGTGGATAGCAGGAACATCCAGCTGAGGCGGTAGGTTAGCTGGTACGCCGTCGCTGCGGGGTTGACCACCATGCTAAATACCAGCAGACCCCCGATTGCGCTGAGCGAGGCGGTAATCGCTACGCCGCTGCATATCAACACACCGTAGAAGATGGCTGTAGCGGGCAGACCTGACGCCGCTGCAAGGTCGCGGTGAAAGATGACCGCCTGCAATTCTTTGAAAAAGAGCACTACCAACAGGGCAATGGCACTTGCTGTTGCCGCCAAGAGCCATAGGCTCTCCCTGCTCACCGTCAGCACGTTGCCCCACAGCCAGACCAGCGCCTCGCTTTTGGGACCAGGCAGCAGTGCGAGCAACAGGAAAGCGAGTGCGAGGGACGCCGAGAACATCACGCCAATGGCTGTGTCCGGGCTGAGATTGCCCCTGTCTGCTAGAGGTCCCAGCAAGCCCGCTGCCAGGAGGCTGGTAACCAGCGAACTGCCCAAGGGCGGTACCCCTAGGTACAATCCTAATATTGCCCCTGCAAACGCCGCGTGCGAAATGCACACCCCGATGAACGACAACCGCATGGTGACGATGAGCACGCCGATAAGCGAGCACGTCACCCCCGAAAGCACCGTTGCCAGAAGGGCGCGCTGCATGAATCCCTCACTCCACAGTGTGAGCCACATCATCCTGATTCCTGTTCCACCCGCTTCAACAGGGAGGACGCGGGCAGGTCACCCAGGATTTCCCCTCCCTCCATCAACACCACCCGATCGCACAAACGAGCGAGGAAGGGTGCATCATGCGAAACCACAATGGTGGTCAGGTGGTTTGCCTCGTGTACTTCTCGAATCAGACCTGCGAGCTCGCGCACGAACTGCCAGTCCACCGAGCTGGTCGGCTCATCCATCAGAAGCAGGCGCGGTGACTGCGCCAGAGCACATGCCAGCAATACCCTCTGCTGTTCTCCCCCCGAGAGGTGTCCGAAAGGTTTGTCGGCGAGGTGTGTGACACCCATCGCCTCCAGGGCGCGATCTGCCCTTTGCTTGTGCCCCTGAGAAGGGAGCCGTCCCCATCCGATTTGGGCGTATTGTCCCATCATCACGACATCCCGCACCGAGACAGGCGTGCCAGCGTCCACACGCAACATCTGCGGGACGTACCCGATGCGCTGGCGTAGGCGAGGTAGGTCCCTCTTCTGTACGGGCACACCATCTACGAGCACCTCCCCGCTTTGTACGGGAACGAGCCCTAGCACTGCGCGTAACAGGGTAGATTTGCCCGCGCCGTTGTGTCCGAATAGCCCGAGCAGCTCGCCTTGCGCTACCTGTAGAGACACTCCACGCAGCGCAGGTGTTTTACCGTAGGAAACCCAGACCTGGCGCAGTTCGCAAGCGGTTTGTTTCATCTCTCGTTGTTCCGCTTTACTCCACCCTTTACCCCTTCTATCACGCGCCGCACGTTCTCGCGTAAACAACTCTCCCAGCCGGGGGTGTTGGCGAAACCACCGGGGAAGTTGCTGAGCAGCACATGCTGTGCGCCCAGTTCTCGGGCGAGCTCCCTCCCCATGTTCGCTCTGCTCTGCAAGTTGTCAATGACCAGACGGACGCCTGCTCTCCGTGCGGCGACAGTAACCCGTTGCCATTCGGCAGGAGTGAGGTCTTCCGCTCGTCCGTAGGTCGCCACCACTCTTAGACCCATCCACCCCAGCAGCGGCTCCAACATCTCAGAACCCACGACTGGCGTATTGGACACACCAGCCAGTTTCAGGCGGGCTTTCAGCTCGGTTTCCAACTTGGTCGTGTGCTGGCGCAGGTGTTTCAGATTGCGCTCGTACACCATTTTACCTGCAGGGTCTATTTGGGCGAGGATTTGTGCAACCTTCTCTGCCGCATGAACGTAAGTGCGTGGTACCAGCCAGTTACCCTGCACGGTGATACGGTATACACGCACCTGCCTGCCTGCCACATCGCCGATGCGGTCTACGAAACGCTCGAACTGGTGTGCGAACAACACGCCCGAATGGCTAACGGTAGTTACGTCGTGCGGACGCAGGTCAAAATGTCCGGGGCAAGATGCGGGTGGTATCAGCACCCTCACCTGCACCCGTTGTCCGCCTACTTCTTGCAACAGGCTGGCAAGCAGGCTGGTAGTCGCCACCACGCGCAGGGGCTCGGCAGGCGAAACCGCTGCCGCACCGAGCCATAACAGGAGCGCTATCGCGACGCCTACTTTCCTCATGGATTACCCTCGTATGTGATATCCCAGTAGTAGCGCATGACGCTCTCTGACACGACCACCAATGGAGCGTTGTTCACAGTAACCGGATTGCCCTGCTCGTCGGCACGTTCCGTGTTGCTGTGGTACACGTCCGGTTTGAGCCAGCGCACGTGTCCATCACCGAACAACAGGTTCGAACCGCCACTGTGAATGCGCGTAACCGCCCAGAAGCAGGTGGCACCGCCCGCAAACAGCCCTGTGGGGCCCACCGGCGGACCGGCATTGCACCGGTCCCACTCCACCAATAGTATTTTGTTTGCCGGTTGCACCACCGTCGCCGTACTGCGCTCCGGGAAGCCTGCTACATACGGGTTGGCATTGCCGATATTATAGCCTTGTCCGTAGTACCAAGGCAGATGCAAACGACTAGGACACTTGTTGATGGCGAAGCTCTTAATGTACGGTTGTAAACGGGTTTTCCACAAGTAGACAGGGGGGTATACCTCATCGTAGTCCGCTGTGTACATGTGGAAAGCCAGACCGAGCTGCTTGAGGTTGCTCTGGCAGGTGGCGGTACGCGCCTTCTCGCGTGCTTGCACGAGGACAGGAAACAATATCGCCGCCAGTATCGCGATAATCGCGATAACCACGAGCAGCTCCATCAGTGTGAAGCCTCTACAGCGTAACCTGTTTTTTAAATTCGTGTTACGTACCTGCACAAAAAAAGTCTGGCTCTCACACCAGCGACTTGCCGATCGTTGTACATACCAGTTTGCCATGTTTGACCCCCTTCATGCTGATCAGTTGGTTCGCGATGGCTTGTACCTCTTCGGCGGAACCACGTACTATCACCACTTCCATGCAGTTGTGCTCGTCCAGATGCACATGGGTAGTGCATATTACCACATCCGTAGCGTGGTGCTGTAACCTTGTCAATCTGCGTGCCAGTTCCCGCGCCTCATGGTTGTACACGAGGGTTACCGCGCCGACCACCTCGCCTCCGTCGCCTTCCCATTCGCTCTCCACGAGCGCGTCGCGCATCAAGTCGCGCAGCGCCTCCGACCGATTGGGATACCCCTTTGCCTCTATCAGGCGGTCGAAGGCGTCTACCAGGTCAGCAGGTATGGACACTCCAAACCGTTTCAGTTTCGCCATCGCGTAACACCTTTGAATTTATTGTAACACGATATCGGTGCTGGCGTCAACCGAAGCCAGTCATTCGGTCGTTTGCCAATCGTGTTCTTTGCGGAGGTCGAGACTCCTGCCGAGCCGAGTCATTTATGGCTGAAGTCGTTCCCTTGCAGACGAAGCCAGCCTGCACTGGCTAAACCTGCAAGAGTTGAACCTACCCATTTGCTCCCGTAAAGCCAGCCGTGTTATACTATCCCCAAAGAGAGTGGCAGGAGAGACGTTATCATGCGGCGTGTGCAGACACCCCCTTCTGTGGAGCGCGAATATCGTGGAATATGGGTGGCTACCGTTGCCAACATCGACTGGCCCTCTAAACCGCGGCTGCCTTCCGACATGCAGAAAGCGGAGCTGATAGCCATCATGGACAGGGCGGCGGAGCTGGGGTTCAATCTCATCGTGCTGCAGGTTCGCCCGGCGTGTTCGGTGCTGTACGATTCAAAGATTGAGCCGTGGTCTGAAGTGCTCAGCGGCACGATGGGCAAACCGCCGGAACCCTACTACGACCCCCTCGCCTTCGCCGTGGAAGAGGCGCACAAACGAGGCATGGAGCTCCACGCCTGGTTCAATCCCTATCGGGCGAGACACCCATCCGAGAAGTCGGAGATACACCCCCAGCACATTAGCAAGCGACGTCCCGATCTGGTGAAGCAGTACGGGCGATATCTCTGGCTGGACCCGGGCGAACCCGACGTGATGGAGCATTCGCTTGCGGTGATGCTGGAAGTGGTCAAGCGCTACGATGTGGACGGCGTGCACATCGACGACTATTTCTACCCCTATAAGGAACGCGACGAGAAGGGCAACCTGCTGGACTTCCCCGACGAGAGCAGCTGGCAGCGTTACCGACGCTCCGGTGGCAAACTGAGCCGAGATGACTGGCGCAGGCAGAATGTAGACCGCTTTGTGGAAAGGGTTTACCGCGAAATCAAGAGCACCAGACGCTGGGTGAAGTTCGGCATCAGCCCGTTCGGGCTGTGGCGACCGGGTTACCCACCGCAGGCACGTGGCTTCGATGCCTATTCGGAACTCTACGCCGACTCGCGCAAGTGGCTGTTAGAAGGCTGGTGCGACTATTACGTGCCACAGCTGTATTTCAAGATAGACCATCCGAACCTCAGCTTCCCCGTGATGCTCCGGTGGTGGGTGGAGCAGAACAAACAGGGTAGGCATGTTCTGGCGGGCAATTTCACCAGCAAGGTGGCGGACGGTAGCAACAGCGCGTGGGATGCGCAGGAAATCGCCGAGCAGATACGCCTGACGCGCAAGCAGGTGGGTGCAGCAGGCAACGTTCACTTCAGCGCACGGGCGTTCATGCAGGATAGAGGGGGCATCTGCAAGCTGATTCGCGAGCTGCACGCGCAACCTGCCCTGGTACCTTCATCGCCCTGGCTCAGCCGTTCCAAACCGCACACACCGACGGTGCAGGCTACCCCTCTTGTCGGTGGAGCAATCCAGCTCCAGTGGAAGGCTCAGGGAAGGCATCCTGTCGCGTGGTGGGTGGTTGCCTATCGCAACAGTGGCGAATGGACGGTGCAGGTCTTGCCCGCGCACAGCGAGGGATACACCCTGCCTCCGGCGGCAAGTCTCGCCTTTGTCAGCGTGGTAGACCGCTACGGCAACCAGAGCGACTGGGCTCCGGCAGAGGTGGTGAACTTATCCTGACAGACTGCATTGCTGATACACCTCCAGCGTCCGCCTCGCCGACTCTTTCCACGAGAAGCGGGCGGCTTGCCGGAAGCCGCGCTGGCGCATTTGCTGACGAACCCACTCGTTGGTCAGCACCGTGTGCAGAGCCTGCGCCCACACCACGGGGTCGTTTGGGGACAGGAGCATCCCCGCCTCGCCGACCACTTCGCGCATCACCGGGATGTCGCTCGCCAGCACAGCACAGCCGCACTGCATCGCCTCCAGCGGCGGCAAACCGAAGCCTTCGTACAGGCTGGGATACATCAGCGCATCAGAGGCGGAGTAAAAAACAGGCAAATGCTCATCAGGCACATAGCCGGTAAGGACGGTGCGCTCCTGCACCTTCCACCGAACGATAGACCTTTGCAGCTCTTCCATTGCCCATCCCGCTTTGCCCACAATCACTAGGCGATGCGGCAAATTGCCCGGCAGTACCGCCTGCGCGAACGCCTGCACCGCCAGCGGAAGGTTCTTTCTCGGTTGCAACACCCCCACCATCAACACAAAAGGCGTTTGTAGACCGTAGTGCTGGCGCAGGGTTTGTTGCGCCCTCGCACGCTCCACCGGTTGCATCCGCTCGTCCGCCGCGTTGGGTATCGCCACCACCTTCTGCTCGGGCAGGCGGTAGACGCGCAGGATGTCCTGTCGACTGCTCTCGGAGACGGTAATCACCCGCGCGGCGCGACGCATCGAGGGCGGCACGGTGAGGTTCAATAGCAGGCGATGCTTCAACGGGAAGCAGCGGGGCATCAGGCGGAAGGAGATGTCATGCACGGTGGTCACTACCGGCATCCGCAGGCGAGCGGGCACAGTATACTGCACGTGCGCCACGTCCGCGCCATCCGCATTCGCCGCATCGGGGAACAGCTTCCAGCTCCACCAGCGCAGGTTGCGGGCAGGGATAACCCGCTGCTTCAGGCGTTCGTCGGCAGGTAATAGCGGGTCCGAAATCGGCGTGTGCGTGTAAAGCAGGATTTCATGCTTGTGTTCCAGAGCGCATAACCCGCGCAACAGCCCCAGCCAGTAGGTGCGGTCGCCGGTATATGCTCCGGTGAGACAACGGGCGTCAATGGCGATGCGCATCGGTGAACTCATAGATGATTCCCCAGCGCAGTCCCCTCATGCTGACCGCAATCGCTCCGGCGCGTAGGCACTGCATGGCGGTCAGGGCGATGAGTGCGCCTGCATGGAGCACTGGGGCGCGTTCCGGCTCGATGCCGGGCAACCTTCGGCGTTCCGCGAGGGGCAGGGCGCATAACCGTTCCGCTAGCGTTTGCATCTCCGCCAGCGTTAGGGTGGTTCCGTGCACCCGCTCAGGACGATATTCGGGGGAACCCGCATGAAGCGACGCAAGGTTCACAAAAGTTCCCCCCACGCCAACGAGGTATTCGCCCGTGCCAAGCGGATTCTCGTTTCGCAGGTGCTGTTTCACCGCCTCTTGCAGGGTACGAATCTCTTCGGCGGTAGGTGGGTCGGAATGCAAATGCGCTTCGGTCAAACGCACCGCGCCGATGGGGTAGCTGCGACTGGCTTCCAGCACACCTCCGCAGCCTCGGCTCACCTCGGTACTGCCTCCGCCCACGTCCAACATGGTCAGGCAGTCGCACCTCTGCGCGAACACCGGGTCCTTTGCCACGCTGAGGTAGCTCAGGTATGCCTCCCGCTCGCCGGAGATAACCTCTACCGATAAGCCTATCTGCTCACATGCTTGCAGGAACTCGTGGGCGTTTTGCGCCTTGCGCAGCACCTCCGTGCCGACGGCGATGAGGGTGTTCGCCTGAAGATGGCGGGCTTCTTCCAGCAACGTCTGCAGCGCACGGAGTGACCTCTTCATCGGCTCTTGGGAGAGCCTGCCGGTAGCGTTCAAGCCTTCGCCCAATCGCGTGATGTGGCTCCGTTCGCACAGAGTGCGTATCTCCCCATCCTGCACCTCGGCGACCGTCAGCAGGATGGAGTTCGTGCCGATATCGATGGCGGCAATTCTGGGCATAGTCCGTTACGTCCATACGAGAACATGTAGCTTATTGTATCGTATGACAGATTCTCTATCAAGAGGTACAACACTGTGTGCCCCTTACCTATTGCACCCCTTGACGAACACAGGATACAATAAACTATCCCAAACGGGGGAGGTGCAACAGGTTGAGCCATTGGCAGCGATTTAGCGAGCGCGCCCGCCGCGTCATCTCGTACGCCCAGGAAGAGGCGAGGCGCCTGGGCGAAAACTACGTGAGCACCGAGCACCTGTTGCTGGGGCTGCTGCGCGAGAGCGCCGGTACAGCAGTCAGGGTGCTTCAGCAGCTGGGAGTGAGCCCGGACCAACTGCGTATGGAGGTCGAGCGACAGGTTTCGCGAGGGGAAGTCCGGGACGCGCAGGAGATGCAGCTCACCCCTCGTGCCAAGCGCGTGATTGACCTCGCCTACGACGAAGCACGTCACCTCAACGACAGCTATATCGGCACGGAGCATCTGTTGCTCGGCTTAATCCGGGAAGAGGAGGGGTTAGCGGGCGGTGTGCTCAAGCAGATGGGGGTAGACCTTGAACATGCCCGCATAGCGGTCAAGGCGGTACGAGAGGGCAAGGGTTTGCCTTCCGCTCAGGTAACGATTTCGCGCCTCAACGTGTTACGCGGTTTGCAGGGGCGTGACCTGCTGGGCATCAATGACCTCACCTCCGAAGAGTGTGTTGCTCTGTTACAGCTGGCGGCGGAGATGAAACAGACCACCCGCGCCGGCGCAGAGGTGGTGCGCTGGAAACGCCCGCACCTGTTGGCGATGATTTTCGAGAAGCCCTCCCTGCGCACGCGCTTCACCTTCGAGGCGGCGATGGTGCAGCTGGGCGGACATGCGATTTACCTCTCGCCCAACGAAATCGGGCTGGGCAAGCGCGAAAGCGTGGCGGACGCGGCGCGCAACCTGGAGCGGTGGTGTCAAGCGATTATGGCGCGGGTGTTCGCGCATCAGACGCTGGTGGAGCTGGCAGAGAACGCGCAGGTTCCGGTGATCAACGCGCTGAGCGACCTCGAGCACCCCTGTCAGGCGTTAGCCGACTTCCAGACGCTGATTGAACACAAGGGCGAAGCAAAGGGCAAGCATCTGGTGTTCGTGGGTGACGGCAACAACGTGGCGCACAGCCTGATGCTGCTGGCGGCAAAACTGGGCACGCACTTCACCATCGCCTGCCCGGAAGGCTACGAGCCGAACGAGCGCATCCTGTCGCTGGCGCGGCAAATCGCCGCTGCAACAGGGGCGTTGATAACGGTCATGCGCGACCCGAAGGAAGCGGTGCGCACCGCTGACGCCATCTACACCGACGTGTGGGCGAGCATGGGACAAGAGCACGAGGCGGAGCAGCGCAAGCAGGTGTTCCTGCCCTATCAGGTGAACGCGGAGCTGCTGAAGGCGGCGAAGCCGGGTGCAATCGTGATGCACTGCCTACCCGCCCATCGCGGCGAGGAGATTACCGATGAGGTGATGGACGGAGCGCAATCGGTGGTGTTTGACCAGGCGGAGAACCGTCTGCACGCGCAGAAGGCGGTGCTCGCCGCGCTGATTGGGGACTGGTAGCGATGCCTTTGGTAAGCGTGGTGCTGACCAGTTACAACCACGCACCTTACCTGCCGCAGGCGATAGAGAGCGCGCTGGGGCAAACGCTGAGAGAGGTGGAAATCATCGCCATTGACGACGCCAGCACGGACGGCTCGCAAGAGGTGCTGCGGCGCTACGCTGACCGCCTGCGCGTGGTGCTCCATGATACGAACCGCGGCACCTACGCCACCCTCAACGAGGGCATTGCGCTCACCAGCGCGCCCCACATCGCCATCCTCAACTCGGACGACGTGTGGCTGCCGGACAAACTGCAGAAGCAGGTGGCAGTGCTGGAGAGCGACCCGCGCGTCGGGCTGGTGCACACCGGCTTTCTGGTTATCGACGCGCAGGGCCACCCGATAGAAGGCAACCCGCTGGGCATCCGCTTCCACCCCAACCCGCAGGGTGACCTGCTGGCGGAACTGCTCACGCGCAACCTGTTCATCACCTCCTCCGTGATGTTCCGTCGGGAGTGTGTGGAGCGGTGCGGGCAGTTTGAGGAGCACCTGTTCGGCATGGGCGATTGGGACCTGTGGCTGCGCATCGCTGAGCACTACCTGATAGGCTATGTGTCCGAGTCGGTGACCCTGTATCGTCTGCACGGGCAGAACACCATGTACCAGAGCGCGCGCATGTTGGCGGATGACCTGTGGATTCACGAGGAGCGTATCCGCAAGCGCATCCCCGAACTGGTGAAGCACGACGGCTGGCACATGCGACGCGCCATCGGCGTTGCAATGGCGGCGCTGGGGGTGATATATGCGCGAATGGGGCAGCGAGGCGAAGCCCGCGAGGCGTTCTGGCAGAGCCTGCGCTACTACCCCTGGCGGTTGAAGACGTGGCTGCGGTTGCTGTCGAGTCTTGCCGGAGAATAGACGGTGTGTCTAACGCCCATCTTGCGCTGTTTATTCTCGCGCAGGCTGAAGCCTGCGGCTACAGGGGGAGGGCTACCTCACCCGCGCGAAGTTTATTCTCGCGCAGGCTGAAGCCTGCGGCTACAGAGGGAGGGCTACCTCACCCGCGCGAAGTTTATTCTCGCGCAGGCTGAAGCCTGCGGCTACAGAGGGAGGGCTACCTCACCCGCGCGAAGCGCAGCTTGCCCACGCGAATCACCGCCCCGTGCAGCGTGGTTACCTCTATCTCCTCGTTGGGGTCGGCATGGCGCACACCGTTGATTTCCACCGCCCCCTGCTGGATCAGGCGTCGCCCCTCGCTGTTACTGCTCACTAACCCTAACGCGGAGAGCAAACGCGGCAACCATACCTTGCCGTCCTTCACGATGTCCATCGGCACATCGTACTCGGACATCTCTTCGGGCATCTCACGCGCCGAGAAGACACGCATGAACTCGCGGTCTGCCTCCTGTGCTGCCTCGGCACTGTGATAGAGGGTCACAATCTCGCGGGCAAGACGACGTTTCACCTCCATCGGGTGCAACGTGCCGCTGTTCAACCCCAGCGCAATCTGGCGCACCTCCTCCATCGGCACCTCAGTGCACAGCTCAAAATATGACACCATTAGCTCGTCGGGCAGGGACATCACCTTGCCGAACATCTGCTCGGGTGGTTCGGTGATGCCGATGTAGTTGCCCAGCGATTTGCTCATCTTCTCCACGCCGTCCAGCCCAATGAGTAGGGGCATCGCCAGCACCACCTGCGGCTCCTGCCCATATTCGCGCTGCAGGTCGCGCCCAACGAGGTTGTTGAAAATCTGGTCGGTTCCGCCCATCTCAATGTCCGACTGGATAGCCACCGAGTCGTACCCCTGGCACAGCGGGTAGAGGATTTCGTGCATCCCCAGCGGTTTGCCCTCCGCAAGGCGGTTCTGGAAGTCGTCGCGTTCCAGAATGCGCGCCACCGTGTATTTGGAGGCAAGCTGGATGACATCGGCGAAGGTCATCTTGCCGAGCCAATCGCTGTTGAAGTAGATTTCGGTGCGTTCGGGTATCAGGATGCGGTATAACTGTTGCTGGTAGGTGCGGGCGTTCTGCTCCACCTCTGCACGCGACAGCTGCGGGCGAGTCTTGCTGCGTCCGGTGGGGTCGCCAATCATGGCGGTGAAGTCACCGATGATGAGGCAGGCAATATGCCCAAACTCCTGAAACTGGCGCAGTTTGCGCAGCACCACCGCAAACCCCAGATGAATGTCGGGGGCGGTGGGGTCCAGTCCCAGTTTCACGCGCAGAGGTTTGCCCGTCCGCGCCGATTTCTCCAGCTTCTCACGCAGACCGTCTTCGGGGATAATCGCCGCCACCCCGCGTTGCAGCACCTGAAGCTGATGGTCCAAATTCTCCATTCTCTTTGCACCCAAGCGGTATGAGATGTGCCATTGGGTTATGTTACCAAATCGGGGGTGGTTGTGCAACCGTCTCGCGCGTCCGT
>CALJAP010000021.1 GCA_938027655.1 uncultured bacterium
GAGGCGAAGTTCGGCATGTTCATCCACTGGGGAATCTACGCTGTACCCGCCGACGCTACCGACTTACAGGGGCGAAAAACTATCGCCGAGTGGTACCTGAGCAACAAGCAAATGCAGGTGCGTGACTACGAGAAGTTCGCGGCGCAGTTCAACCCTGTACGATTCAACGCCCGCGAGTGGGTACGCATGGCGAAAGAGGCGGGCATGAAGTACATCGTGATTACCAGCAAGCACCATGATGGCTTTTGCATGTTCGACACGAAGCTAACCGACTACAACATCGTGAAAGCGACGCCGTTCGGGCGCGACCCCATGAAGGAGCTGGCGCGGGAGTGCAGGAGGCAGGGCATCCAGCTTTGCTTCTACTACTCCATTATGGACTGGCATCACCCCGATTACCTGCCACGCCGACCCTGGGAACGTGATGTGCGTCCCGCCGCAGGCGCAGACCTGAACCGCTACATCGATTTTATGAAAGGGCAGCTGCGCGAACTGCTGACCAACTACGGGCCCATCGGCGTGCTGTGGTTTGACGGTGGATGGGAGCATAATGCGCAGGAGCTGCGCTCGACGGAGGTAAATGCCTTTATCCGCAGCCTGCAGCCACAGATTCTCATCAACGACCGTAACCATCTGCCGGAAGACTTTTCCACGCCCGAGCAGACCATTCCGGCAGGCGCGATGCCCGGCGGTCGGCTGTGGGAGACCTGCATGACCATCAATGACACCTGGGGCTACGCGAAGAACGACACCAACTGGAAACCGGCGGAAGACCTCATCCGCAAGCTGTGCGACATCGCGCACAAGGGGGGCAACTTCCTGCTGAACGTCGGTCCCACCGCCGAAGGCACATTCCCCGAGCCGATTGTGGAACGCCTGCAACGTATCGGGCAGTGGATGAAGGTGAACGGCAAGAGCATTTACGGCACAACACAAAGCCCCTTCCGCAAACTCTCGTTTGACGGACGATGCACCGCAAAGGGCAACACCCTCTACCTGCATGTGTTCACCTGGCCTGAAGGGGAGCTGCGTCTGGTAGGGCTGGAGACGAAGGTGCTGAGCGCGCGGGCTCTGCTGGGCAACGAACCGCTGAAGGTGCGTACCGAGCGCGCGCAAAACGGGAGCGGTTACACGGTAGTGACCATCTCCAAGCCGAAACGGATTGACCCCGCCGTGACGGTGGTGGAACTGAAACTGGCAGGTAAGCCGGTGGTCACACAGGTTGCCTCGACGATAAAGCCGGATGTTAACGGCATGTTGCTCTGCCACGCCCGGGAGGCGGAGGTGCACGGTCAGAGCGCCCGGTACGAAGAAGGCGACGGCAAGGACAACATCGGCTTCTGGACAAACGCTTCCGATTATGTCACATGGAACATTTCTGTGCCTGCAAGAGGTAGATACAAAGTGACGCTCGCCTACGCCTGCCCAGCGGAGAACGCGGGGAGCCGCTTCACCGTTGGCGTCGAGGGCGGGCGAAGAGTGGAAGGCACGGTAGAAGCCACCGGCTCGTGGACGGCGTTTCGGGAGTTCGTGCTGGGCGAATTGCTAATCCCCGCAGGCACGCATACGCTGTCGGTGCGCGTGACCGAGATGCCGAGGGGCGCGGTGATGAATCTGCAGAAAGTGGTGCTGGAGCCGGTCAGGTAGGAAAGGTTTTGCAGATGCGACGAGTGCTTATCACCGGAGGCGCCGGATTCATCGGCAGCCACTTTGCCCGCTATGTGCTGAACAAATACCCCGACTATCGGGTGACGGTGCTGGATGCGCTGACCTACGCAGGCAGCCTGTCCAACATCGCCGACCTGATGGATAGACCGAACTTCGCCTTCTATCACGGCGACGTGCGCGACCCCGTGGTGGTGCGCAACCTGGTGCGCAACCACGAGTGGGTAATCAACTTCGCGGCGGAGACGCACGTGGATCGCTCTATCCTGAACCCAGGCAGCTTCCTGCAAACGGACGTATATGGCGTGTATGTGCTGCTGGAGGCGTGCCGTGAGTTCGGGGGCAAACGCTTCCTGCAGGTTTCTACCGACGAGGTATACGGCGAGGTGCTAGAAGGTTTCGCCCGCGAGGATGCCCCCCTGCGCCCTCGCAGTCCCTACTCTGCCAGCAAAGCATCGGCAGACCTGCTTGCTCAGGCGTACCACCACACCTATGGGCTGGATGTGGTGGTGACGCGCGGTTCCAACACCTATGGTCCCAACCAGTACCCCGAGAAGATGATTCCGCTCTTCATCACCAACGCGCTGGAGGACCGTCCCCTGCCCCTGTACGGTGACGGTTCGCAGATTCGCGACTGGATTTACGTGGAAGACCACTGCTCGGGTATCGACGTTGCGTTGCACGAAGGCGGCTCGGGCGGGGTGTATAATATCGGCGCGGGCAACCTGTTGAAAAACCATACCGTTGCCGAAAAAATACTGGAGGTGCTGGACAAACCTCTTTCCCTTATTCAGTCGGTAGCAGACCGCCCCGGGCACGACAGGCGGTATGCGGTGGATACCTCCAGACTGCGCGCGCTGGGCTGGACGCCGCGTTGGGAGTTTGAACAGGGTTTGCGGCAGACTGTGGAGTGGTATCGTGCACACACCAACTGGTGGCAGGAAATTAAGCGTAAAAAAGAGTATCAACAGTTTACCGCGCAGTGGTACGCGGAGCGTGGCGCAGAGACTCCCGCGCGGGAGTGAGTCGCAAAGCAAGAAGGAGGTTATGGATATGCAACAGCTGCAGCAACGGATACAAGCTCGCACCGCTAAGGTGGGCGTAATAGGCTTGGGCTACGTTGGACTACCGATGGCGGTCGGCGCGGCGGTGGCGGGTTATCCCGTTATCGGATTCGATATCGACAAGCGCAAGATTGAGGCGATTGCCGCTGGCGAGCGATACATCGAGGATGTAGAACCCGACGACTGGAAAATGGCCATCGAGAGTGGACGGCTGATCGCCACAGCCGATTTCGTGCGCCTGCGTGAGTGCGATGTGGTGCTGGTGTGCGTGCCTACGCCCATCAATCGCGCTAAAGAGCCCGACATGAGTGCCGTAGAGGCTGCTACCGACTCCATCGCACGCGCCTTGCGGGCAGAGCAGCTGATTATTGTGGAGAGCACTACCTACCCCGGCACCACCATAGAACTGGTCAAGCCGCGTCTGGAAGCCACCGGATTGCGAGCAGGTATCGACTTCGCGCTGGTGTTTTCCCCAGAGCGTATTGACCCGGGCAATAAGCGATTCAAACTGCGCCAGGTGCCCAAGGTGGTGGGAGGATTGACGGAGCAGTGCACGCAGCTGGCGATAGAGTTCTACAGCGCGTTCATCGAACGGCTGGTCCCCGTCTCCTCACCGACCGCGGCGGAGATGACCAAAATCTACGAGAACGTCTTCCGCAGTGTGAATATTGCGCTGGTGAACGAGCTTGCCCTGCTATGCAACCGCATGGGGTTGAATGTCTGGGAAGTGATCGAAGCCGCCTCCACCAAGCCTTACGGTTTCATGACTTTCTATCCCGGTCCCGGTTTGGGAGGACACTGCATCCCCGTAGACCCCTACTATCTGGCGTGGAAAGCGCGGCACTACGATTTTCATGTGAAGTTCGTGGAGCTCTCCGCGACTATCAACGACAGTATGCCTTATTATGTGTGCTCGCGGGTGAACGATGCGCTCAACTCGCACTTCAAGAGCATCAACGGCTCCGACATCCTGATACTGGGCGTCACCTACAAGCGAGATGTCGCCGACCTGCGTGAGTCGCCCGCGCTGAAAATTATCGAAATCCTGCACCAGCGCGGCGCGAAGGTCAGCTACCATGACCCCTATATCCCCACGTTACACGTGCAAGACCACGTCGACCTGCACCTGCGGAGCGAGACGCTGACGCCGGAACGCTTGCAGCAGGCGGATTGTGTGGTGGTGGTAGCAGACCACAGCAGTTACGACTGGGCGACCGTTGCGGAGAACGCGAAGCTGATTGTGGACACGCGCAACGCGCTGAAGGCGTTTCCTGCGCCACATATCTGGAAGCTGTGAAGGAACCGCTTCACTCTGAATGTGGACGCAACCTCACCTCTCCCCCAGCCCCCCGCGAGCGGCTTACTGCACGGCACTTCCTGAGCGGGGGGTGAAAACGCTCATTGGTATCGGGTACCCGTCTTGCAGAAAAAACACAAAAACCAAATCACTTGTGCTCGCCGCCTTCTGCTTGGGGATGACACTGGCGCAGCGGTGCAGACTGCGGGCGATAGCGGAACAGTTTGTTTGCTCTGGGCACCCCCAACACGGTAGAGCGTCGCCTGCAGCGTTTTCTGAGCGGTGGCAAGTGAAGGTGCAGTAGCAGTTAGCGGCGTGGGCGCTGCGCTGTTTGGTGGGCAATGGTTACAGGGAGTTCATCGTGGTCGGACGTTTCGCTGGAGCCCGTTTCATCAGGTTGCGGCGACATTCTGTCCGACTTGCGTACGCAGCTGTATCTGGTCTATAATGCGGATACTATGACGGACATTACCCAGAAACTGGGAGCGGTTACGGAGGTTGCGACGGGAGAGCCATGCGCGGCGTATGCGCTGGACGATTGTGTGCCTGATGTGGTTATCCGTCCAGCCTCCGCCGACGAGGTACGCGATACGCTGAAGGTCTGTAGTGAGTATGGTGCGCCCGGCGTTGTCTGGGGCGGCGGCACGCACGTGGGTATCGGCAACCCGTTGCCGCAGTACCGGTGGGCGATGGACATGCGCGGGCTATCGCGCCTGCTGGACTATTCGCCGGCTGATCTGGTGGTTACTGTCGAAGCAGGTATGACCTTGAGTACTCTGCAGGAGTTTCTGTATCCGCATCGGCAGTGGCTGCCCGTTGATGCTCCCTTGCCTGATAGGCAAACGGTGGGCGGCATCATCGCATCGGGCGGAGCGGGACCACGACGCCATCGCTACGGCTTGCCACGCGAATGGTTGCTGGCGGTGCGGGCGGTGCTCCCCTCTGGCGAGGGGATCAAGGCGGGAATCGGGGTAGTCAAAAACGTTGCCGGGTACGACTTGCCTCGTCTGCTCGCCGGCTCCTGGGGTACGCTGGGCGTGCTAACCGAGTTGACCTTCAAAGTAGCACCCCTGCCGGAGATTTCCGTCGTTTACCAGTCCTCTTTGGGCGAGGCGCAAAAACTGTTCTCACTGCGCGATGCGCTGAGCCACCCGCTACTGCAACCGGAGATGCTGGAAGTGATTTGCGAGCGCGACGCTGGATGGCGCATTATCTGCGGGCTGGCGGGCTTCGAGGAAGACGTGCGCTGGCAGGTCGACTTCCTGCGTGAGCAGACCCGGATGGAGTGGCAGCAAGTGCCCACGGAGGAAGCGCAGCGGTTGCGCGACCGCTACGTGCTGGCGGGTTCGGTGTGCCGTTGCCGGTGTGTGGTGCCTCCGGCGCAGACGGCAGGGATGATATTATGGCTCTCGCAGCGTTTTCCTGAGGCGGAAATACACTCTCACTTTGGGGCGGGCGTGGTGCGCATCTGGTGGAGCAGGGAACTGCCCACCGTGCGGGCTCTGCAGAGCCTGCGTGAAGAAACGCACCGGCTCGGCGGTTTTTGTGTGCTGGAACACGCTCCTGCTGAGATGAAGAGGGCTTTCGGGGTGTGGGATACGGTGTACGGTGGGGCAGGAGTCATGCGCCGGCTGAAGGAGGGTTTCGATCCGCTGGGGATACTTGCGCCCGGCAGGTTTGTGGGAGGCTTGTAATGCAACAGTTTCGCAGCGAGCACCTGCTAAAGTGCATCCACTGTGGTTTGTGCCTGCAATCCTGCCCGACCTATGTGGCGGAAGGTAGCGAGGCGGATTCGCCTCGCGGGCGCATCTACCTCATGCGTGCGGTGTCGGAGGGACGCATCCGCTGGGAGGTGGGAGCAACAGAGCATATAGACCGTTGCCTTGGGTGTCGTGCCTGCGAGACCGCATGCCCTTCAGGAGTGCCGTACGGCTACTTGTTGGAGATTGCCAGAGCACAGGTAGAGAGGTCGCCCGCACGTCCTGCTATGCAGAGGGTGGTGAAGCGGTTGATTCTAAACCTGATGGCTCAGCCCAGAGCCTTTGCCTTCGCCATACGCACCGCTCGCCTGCTGTCTCCTTTGCTGGGCGAAGGAGCCTTGCCTGCACCGGCAGCGCGGATGCTGGGGGTGAAAGGTGTGGTCGCGCAGTTGCCACCGGTGCACAGCAAACGAGAGAGGCTTGCCTCTGTGTATCCACCACAAGGCGAACGGCGCGGCAGGGTCGGGTTGCTGACCGGCTGCGTGGCGTCCGTGTTGTTCCACGAGGTCAACGTTGCCACTATCGCTGTGTTGCAGTACAACGGATTTGAGGTAGTTATCCCTCGCGGGCAGGGATGCTGCGGCGCGTTGCATGTACACAACGGCTTTCCCGATGAGGCGCGTCGACTGGCTCTGCGTCTGATAGAGTGTTTCGAACGCGAGTCGGTAGACGCTATTGTTGTCAACTCGGCGGGATGCGGCTCCACCATGAAGGAGTATCACCAGCTGTTTGCCTGTACCCCTCATGAAGCGCGGGCGCGTGCCTTTGCCGACAGAGTAAGAGACGTGATGGAGTTTCTGGCAGAAGCGGGCATTCGGTTGCCGGAGCACCCGCTGGCGGGGCGAGCAGGAGAGCCCGGACTGGTTGTCACCTACCACGATGCCTGCCATCTGGCTCATGCGCAGGGGGTGCGCAGGCAACCGCGAGATATTATCCGCAGTATCCCGGGTGTACGATTGGTGGAGCTGGAGGAAGCGGACATGTGTTGCGGCAGTGCGGGTATCTACAATCTGTTGCAGCCCGAGATGGCATCGCGCTTGCTGCAGCGCAAAATAGAGCGTATTCGCGCCACCGGGGCGGAGATTGTGTTGACCGGCAATCCCGGCTGCCTGGCATGGATAGCGCAGGGACTACGCGATTTGTCTCAGCCTGTAGCCATCATGCATCCGGTGGAGCTTCTGCGGAGCGCATACGAACTGCATGATAGATGCTGAAGAGGCTCTTGCTGCGTGCACAGCAAATCGCAGGTTGCCGACGCTCCCCGTCAAAATGCTGTTTTTTCGGTAAACTGGTGTCGTAATCGTTGACTTCTGGGCACATATCGCTTAGAATCCGATTGGTATCTTCACGTATTCAAACCTCTCTTTTGGAAGGAAGGGAACAGACGTGGATGGGTCAATGATGGACGGTGAGTGGTTTACAGAGCATCTGGAGGCGGACGGGGGGGCAACCCAGGTACTGGCACGCTACGTCAAACAGCAAGTAGGCGAGGGAATGGAGTTCAGCAACGAGATCGCTCGTGTGGTGCTATCCAGCAACGGCTGTTACTATGAGTTCCGCGAGCTGCCAGAAGAGTTTTCCGGTGCGCTTGGAGAGTTTACGCACCATTTCGTTAGTGTCCAAGAGACTTTGAGCCTGTTGGAAAGGCTGTATTATCTTCCTCGCACCGATTTCATCCAAGAGGTGACTGAGCTGTCACTGCTTGTCGTCTACGACCGCTTTGACTGGATTAGCTACCAGAACATCTATGCGTATCATTTTCAGCGCAGTACACTGGGAGAGCGGCGGATAGAGGATGTACGCGGCGCCATCCGGCAGGGGCAGCTACCCCGCTTTTTCAAGCTGCGCTTGCTGGCGGAGCACGCGCCGGAGGGTTTGCTTTTTGCCTGTGGTATGGCGTTCTTTATCGCTAATCCCGGGGAACGGCATCTGCTGGTACAAGTCCCCTATACTCACAGTAGCGTTTCCGACCTGATAGCCCGTCCGCTGAGCGTGCAGCTGCATTAGCAGAGAACAGGAATCTGCGCTACTCGGGGCGAAAAGCAAAAAGCAGGAGCAAACATTCCAAAGGGAGCGCACGATGTACTTACGGCGTGTCTGGTTCAAGCACACCCTGCTGGGATTGCTGGCAGTGGTAGTGCTGGTGGCGGCGGGCATGTTCTGGATTCGCTACTTTAATCCCTTCCGCGTCAAACCCGCTGATATCGACACGAAGGACTGGATATTGTTCGTTTCTGACCGTTCGGGCAACCCCGATCTGTGGGTGATACGCCCGGATGGAAGTGGGTTGCGCCAGATTACGACGGACCCCTCTGCCGAGACGGACCCTGCCTGGTCGCCTGACGGCAGACTCATCGCATTTATCTCCGACAGGGACAATCGTGTTCCCCAGTTGTTCTATGCGGACCCGGAGGGCAGACGGGTTCAGCAGCTGACTGTCAGCATAGGGGCAAAGGAGAAGCCGCAGTTCCTACCCGATGGTAAGCATATCATCTTCCTGTTGCAGGGACAGGTATTGCTGTTGGATATCGAGGGAGGCGAAGCGGAGAAGATTTTGCCTCCGTTTGAGCTGGAACAGCAATGGCGCAACACCTTTGGAGGCAGTGTGCTTTTCCGAGAGCCAACATACGACATGGAGAAACGAACAGTGTACGCGGTGCAGCGCACCGAAGGGGGCGAGGTACTTGTGCGCTATCGCCGGGGTGGCGTAGACCATCAGCATGAAGGGGAAGGAACGGAAGAGGCGGCCCATATGCCCGGTACACGAAAACTCCCTGAGCCGATAATCGGCGGGCAGGAGGTGCACATTGCGCTCTCGCCGGACGGTACGCAGCTGGCTATCACCGTGATGGGCAACAGCCAGATCGGTCATGCAGTAGCGCTGTATAACCTGGTGACCGAAACACTACAGCCCCTCTGGCGTGGGCAGGGCGACCTTGCGCCCGGCGCGGTGGTGTGGGCGCCGGAGGGAACGCATCTTGCCTTCGAGATGTGGCGTGTCAAAGGGGAGGAAAAGGACCGGGCAGGTATCGGCGTGATGGGCATCGGTGACCCCGAACCCCGTTTGATTATATCGGGCAACGCAATCACGCCTACCTGGTCGCAGGGCGGCACGAGTTTGGTGTATGTGAAGTTTCGCGAAGATGGCAAGCGCGACCTGTGGATAGTGGGTGCGGACGGCTCGGATGCCCGGCGTCTCACAGACGGCACCGGCGACAACTATGCGCCTGCCTGGTCGCCCCATCCGGGCAAACAGAAGTGATATAATGATAATGGGCGTCGAGCCAGCCGGACGGCTGCCTCGCCCTTTCGGGCGGGGAGGAAAGTCGGGGCTCCGCAGGGCACGATGCCGGATAGCATCCGGGAGGGGCGACCCTACGGAAAGTGCCACAGAAAACACACCGCCAGCGGTTCAGCGTGCTGTTGAACGCGGGCAAGGGTGAAAAGGTGCGGTAAGAGCGCACCGCGACGGCAGTAATGCCGTCGGCAGGGCAAACCCCATCGGGAGCAAGGCTGAATAGGGAGGCAGTGAGGTGCGCCCGCTGAGCCTCCGGGTACAGCCGCTAGAGGCATTGGGAGACCAATGCCCCAGAGAGATAGCCGTCGCCCGCCCTCCAGAGGCAGGGCACAGAACCCCGCTTACAGGCTGACTCGGCGCCCCAAATTGGTAAGGCGAACGGCACGAGAGAGGACTCTCGTGCCGTTGGAGTGAGGGAGACAGGCGGTTAAAAAGTTAACCGCTATTGCAGAAGATACTCGCGTAAACCCCTGCGCTTGGCGGCGTCCTTGAGTTTACGCATTGCTTGCGCCTCAATCTGGCGCACACGCTCGCGCGAGATTTTCAGCGCTTCCCCTATCTCCTGTAAGACCTGCTCCTCCTGGTCGCCGTAGCCCAGTCTGCGGATAATCACCTGTCGCTCGCGGTCGGTCAGCTCGGTCTGCAACAGCTCGTCCAGTACCTTGCGTCGCTCCATTTCCAGCATGACCTCTTCGGGGTCGCGTACGTTCTGGTCATGGATGAGCGAACCCAGCGAGGTATCTTCTTCCTCACCGACCAGCATATCCAGCGATAGAGGCTCCTGTGCCGCCTGCTGGAGTTGCAATATCTTCTTGGGCGATACGCCCATTGCTTTCGCCAGTTGTTCGATGCTCGGTTCGTCGCCGGTTTCGCGGCGCAGCCGCTCGCGTTCGCGTTCCATACGGCGCAATTGCTCGGCGACATGAGCGGGAATGCGCACCGTCTTCGCCTTGTTGTCTATCGCCCGACCGATAGCCTGCCGGATCCAGTGCGTGGCGTATGTGCTGAAGCGATAGCCTTTGGAGGGGTCGTACCGCTCCACGGCGTTCATCAGCCCGATGGCGCCTTCCTGCACCAGGTCCTCAAAGGGCACAAGCGCGTTGCGGTAGTGCTTGGCGATGTTCATTACCAGGCGCATGTTTGCCTCAACCAGCTTCTGCTTGGCTTCCTCATCGCCTTTGCGAGCGCGTTCCGCCAGTTCCAGCTCTTCCTCTGGCGTGAGTAACGCCACCCGCGTCAGCCGGTTGAGCAAAGACGGTACCTCTGCTGGCGCCGCCTTGCGGCTCGGCGTCACGGTAGAGCTACCTTGCGAGCTCCCTCTTCGGTTGACTGGGTTGTTGCTGTTCATTTTGTTCCTCAAAAGTCGGTCACACCAGCAGGTGACTGCTATCGTCTCCGGTTAGTTCGACACGCCGAAGGCGGATTCGGTTTCACGCCGTTCTTGAGATTCTACCCAATGGAAATTACGCTTTGCAACTCATGAAACGTTGCCGTGCAAAGAGGAATACGCCAGCCGCTAATGACATTCCTTCGTGCAGATATAGCGGTAGCGATCTCCTTCTTCAGATACCTCGATATTTGCCGGCGCACCGCAGCGAGGGCAGGTCAGCTCATCCAACATCAACAGAATGTAAACACTGCGATATTCGTTTGAGATGTAGATGTCGTGCAGTATCCAGCCCTGGTCTAGCAGTTCGTTCACGATGTTGGCACGAACCTCGACTACCTTGCGCACGCGGTGCAGGTCAAACTCCGGTCCGACCTCGTGCTGCTCCATCTGCTACTCTCGAAAGGCGGAAGTGCCAACCTTGTTATTAGAGAATGTCGCGCAAGACTCCTGCTTGTGCTGGACACCTTCTTGCAAAAAGTGCTGCCAACCTACCTGGTTAACCGACGTGCGCCAACATATCGCTGGCGGTAGTAACCGTCGTTTAGGCTGTCTACCCGCACACGCCCTCCTGCGCTGGATGCGTGAATAAATTGGCCGTTGCCGATGTAAATACCTACGTGTGAGGCGCCGCGCCGATAGGTCTGAAAGAAGACTAGGTCACCCGGCTTCAGCTCGCTGCGCGACACTGGCGTACCCTTGCGAAACTGGGCGCTGGCTGAGTGCGGTAGTTCGACGCCTGCTCTCTGTCGGAAGACGTAGCGTGTAAAGCCAGAGCAGTCGAAACCGCTACGTGAAGAGCCTCCCCATCGGTAGCGCACGCCCTTGAACCGCGATGCTACATGCACAATGGACTCTCCGGCAGAAGCGCCCGATGACCTCCTGCCGTTCGCGCTGCGTAGCGAGGTAACCCTGCGCGCGCTTGTCACTCTGGTGTTCTTGCTCCTGTGTGCTGATTGAACCGCCGGGCGTTTGGCAATCTTTTGCACCGCATGTGACGACGGTTTCATCGCCAGCGTGCCCGTTACTTTCACCAGATCGTCCCTCACCCAGCCTATTTGGCCTGTGGATGTTTTGACCTGCAGCCAGTTGCCCTTACGTGCGGTCACCAGAACGGCATGACCTTTGTCCAGCAAGGTCACAAAGCGGTCAGTGCGGTTCGGTGCGTAGCGAACGCATACCCTGTCCCCGTTGATCACGGCGGTCTTGCGCATGGCTACAGGGGCGATTATCGGCTTGACAGCAGAGGGAATGCGCAAGCGAGCGCCCGGCTTCAAGGAGTCCGCTTTTTTCAACTCGTTTGCTTTCACAATGTCCTGAGGCAGCACCTGATATCGCTTTGCCAAGGACCACACCGTATCGTTCTCTTTCACCACAACCACACGTTGCGCCATCGCACCTGTTGTCCACAACGCGCCGTATGCGATTATCAAACCGCAGAGTGTGAGCCATCGTTGCATCGGTTCACCTCCTCCAGTGTGCTAGTGGCTTCAAGACAGCCACGGCGTTGTCCAGGCAGCACAACGCCTCGTGACTATACCCATTCGACGGGGGATTTGTCAAGTCCTGCACCTTCTCGCAATTTTTTCAGGTAAGGTTGACCACCTCCCCTAAAGGTTGTCATAATATTATCGGAGGTGATGTGAAGGATGCCTACATACGGCTACCGGTGTGATCGCTGCGGAGTGGAGTTCGAGCAGTTCCAGCGTATTACCGAACCGCCTTTGACGGAATGTCCACATTGTGGCGGTGCGGTGAGACGATTACTGTACCCCGTTGGTATTCTGTTCAAGGGACCGGGCTTCCATATCACGGACTATCGGAAGTCCGACAAGTCGTCATCGGAGAGCAAATCGGAAGGCGATTCGAGCAAGAAAGAAGAGAAGGTCGCGGGGATTGTGTAAAAGGGCGGGTTCGGTCGCTGAAGAAAAACGCCGGAGAGGGTTTCCTCTCCGGCGATGCTTTAGTTGGCTGCGTTACCTCTCGCTCTCGATAAGCAGGTTGCCCGTTTTCGGGTCGTAGTGGATTTTCACATCCAGAGCATCGCGCACAAAAGAGAGGGGCACGATGGTGCGTCCCCGCTCGATGAAGGGCGCGATTTCCATCGGCAATGCCTGATTGTTGACCTGAGCGGTGGGCTGCCCGATTCGCAGCTCGATCTCGCGTTCGGCATTGACCGCTCGCACCGTTCGGGACTGCGGATACCAGTAAAGCCACCCGCCAGTGTGCTCGAATATCTGACGGAAGGGCGCCAGCGGCACACCATCCTGCACGCGCGGCGGAACGTCAAAGGCGATGCGTGTGTTGTCAAACACCACCTGGAACGTGGAGCCGGGGACAATCAGCTTATCACCCGCTCGCACCCGATTCGGGTTGGTGATGCCGTTGACAGTTGCTACCGCCTCTGGCGAAACACCGTGTCGCTTGGCGATGCCGATGAGGGTGTCGCCCCGGCGCACTTCATACACCGTCTGTGGAGCAGCCGGTGCCGTCATCGCCACCATCTGCGGGACCACCAGCTTTTGTCCCGACGGCGCGGTAGAGGGCAATAGCACTTCAGGTTGATGTGCACCCTCGACCACTGCAGCAGGCGATTGCATGGAGACGCGCGGTTCGGGTACCGGCGCCGCATCGCGCTGCTCGCCCAGCAGAGAGGGTGGCGCGACCGCACGCGCTACCTTCTGCGGGGTTGCGGCTGTCACTTTTTCTGCATCGTTGACGGTGCGTTTCATCCCAACGCCGGTAACCGGCGATGGTGCGGTGTCGCGCACGGTGGAGGTGGGCATTGCCTCGACGGATTGCAGCGGAAGCGTGCTGCCCAGCGGGGAAAGCAGGATGTCCGGCGAGCTGGATGCAGCGTCGGGTAAGCGCGTCTCCCGAACCGTTTGACCGCCCGGATTGTTGACCAGCACGCGCACCGGTGCTGCTTTGTGCGTGTTCCGCGCCTCGTCCACGCCCAGCGCCTCGATGAGATGCCACCCGTTTTCTACTGCGGTGGTATCCCATGTATAGGTATAAGGCGGGAAGTTGCGCAGTGTTTTGAACTGGCGGTCAATGAACAGGCTGATATACGCCCTGCCCAGCTGCTCGCTCACCCGAAGTGCAATCTCCACCTTGCCCGACACAGCGGTGCCGTTTGCCGGGGACACGATGGCGAGAGGCAGGTTGGTTAGAGTGGGCGCGTCCACTGTTACGCTGGTGCGTGTGGTGCCTGCCGTGCCATCCGCTTCAATTGCTTTCAAGGTAATCGTGTGTTTGCCCGCGCTGAGGTAGGCGGGGTCCAGTATGAACGAGGCAACACCTCGCTCAAGGGGGGTGTCCAGAGACTTTTCGGCGAAGAGCACGTTATCTACCCATAGCTCCAGCTTCACTATCGCCTTGCCCTGGTACCGCACCGACAGTTCCGTACTCACCTGCAGGGGTTGCGCGAAATCGCGTGCGTTGATAATCTGCAGGCGGGGTGCGTTGTCGGGAATCGCTTGCACGTTTGCGGGCAGCCATACTGTGGATGTCAGCAATGCTGCTGCCACAGCAAAAACGCACATGGTTTTTCTCATGCACCTGCCTCCTTTTTCTCACTCAGGGATTACGGTTGGCGCCACACTTTAGCGTAACAGGCACTCTACGCTACCATAACTTCGCACCTGTGTCAAGAGTTTCCTGCATCCTCCGAGGGCGTTTAGATAATTTTAGCCGGGGCAGAAGTCGTACATTCGCGTGTCCAATATCACGCTCATCGCGCTCCAGAACGCCCCCACGCAGTACTCGCCGAGAATCACCCCGAACATGAAAGGCATCATCTGACGGTTCAGTTTATAGCCTCCGTAGCGCAGCACCAGCCACTTGATCACGCTGGCGATAACCAGGCATGACCAGAAGTACTCTACGCCAAAGTTTAACGACAGCGCGTATCCGGCAGGATGGAAGGGCCACCACAGGAAGCGAAGTCTTGCCAGATGCATTAGCGAGGCAGCCGCAAAGCCGAACACCACTGCCAGCATCGCGGTGACGCTTGGTTCTCGTGGCGAGCGCAGCACGCTCTCCAGCCAGTAGTAGTTGCCCCAGTTGTGCATGTCCATATAGTCGACGCCGGTGGTGTTCGCGTATTTCAGGTGCAGGGCTGCCCAGTAAGAAGCCAGTCCACCGAAGAACATCGCAAACATCATCACCCAGCCCATGCCTTTCATGTTAATACCGCCCTGCTGTGCCATTTTCATCGCCTCTAATTGGCACGGCATGGGATGTGTGCGGTAGCCCCGACCGCTGAACCACCAGAACATGGTCATCATCGTCAGGCTGGGCGCGCCGATGGCGGTGGAACCGAACATCATGATAAGAAAGGTTTGGGAGTTCATGCCTACCACTTCATGCGCCGGAGGACCCAGTTCGGCTCGCACGCGGGTGATGCCCACAGATATGACCAAGAAAATGAGGAAAAACAGTACCACCACCCACAGTTTCATACCTGCCGCCACGCAGAAAGCGATGAGAAAAAGCATGCCCAGCAATAGACCGGCGACCGCTCCACGATAACTGAGTGCCTCACGTGCGTCGTCAATACCGGCATAAAGCGGGTTGATGGCTTTGCGCCAAACCTCGCGCAGGTGGTGTCGCGCGCCCCATATTGCGAATGCAAAGATGGCGAACCATGCGCCGTAGGACTGCTCGTTGAAGAATGGAAAGGTGTAAGGGCGTCCTTGTTCCACGCCGGCGGCAGTTGCCACGACGCGCAACGCCATCTTCAACAGAAAGAAAAACCATATCGAGAACGAGAGGTCCACAGGTAGAAAATAGCCCAGCGCGATGATGAAAGGATACAACGGCAAGGGGAACCACCCGACGCCGTTCCACGGTGGCGCAGTGAAGTACTGCTGCAGGTTGCGCGATGGGTCATCGTGGCGCACCACGATTTGCGGAATAGCTGGGAAGAGCACGTGCAGTCCGTTGAGTACGTCCAGCCCTCCGCCCAGCAGCGCGCCGATAATGAGCGGTTTCTGCAGAAAGAAGGTGGTATTGCCTCCGTTCGCTACCATCGCCATCGGCAGCTGCACGATGGGGTAGGTCAATTTCTCGTTTTCCATCCACTGTTTGCGCAAGATAACGTTCAAACAGACCATCACCAGCCCCATGACGCCGATGAACAGGCTCCATATCAGCACGGGCTTGAGCCACACCAGAATACGCCCCTGAATGTATAGCGAGCTGTGCCCCTCGTAGTAGGGGCGTAGAAACTCTTTGTCCTGCACAGTAAGCCACTTGGGGAAGTAGTGGTTGAACAGCTGGTTCCACCCGTTGGTATCGTTTGCCCCCCAGAAGGGCATGGATAGTGCTGGAATACCCAGCTGCAGGGTATCGTGTCCTGCTAGCGCGGAGGCGATAGTAATCATCACGTAGATGACAATCAGCTCGCCCTGCGTAAAGGCATAGCGCGGAAGGAATCGCTTCAGCAGAAGAACGTTCACAAGGATAAGTATCATCAGGCAGAAAACGGTGTTCCAGAACAGCGACATCGCGGTGGCGTGGTTGCGATGCCAGATGCCTTCTACCTGGATAATCCAGTAGGTGTTAACGGGAATAAGCACCGTGCCGATAAGCACCGAGCGCGGGGTCACTCCTCGCTCGCGGGCTGCCTCTTCAACGGCTTCTCGCTCCCCTACCCGTGTCCAGGGCACAGAAGGAGCCTGCACAGCGAAACGCGCTTTGATCGAATCAAACATACAGGATGCTCTCCATGTGTTTGTCGCGTGAAGCAGTTGCGCCACTATTTTAGAATATTTGTCCGGTGGTTGCAAGGGCTAAAGGATGCATGGGATTATCTACTAGAGGATAACCCTCTCTCAGGCAAGAATCAAAATAGGTACTGGAGCAATTTTTAGCAACGGAGGAATCTTCTGCAAATGGTAGTAGACGCGCCTCGAGGCACTGCAGAAACCAGGGTAACGAACATCGCACAGCTGGTGGTGATAGGGATAGTGTCACTGGCTGTCGTAGCGGCAGTTCTTGGCTTGTTTTATCGCGCCCGTTTTACGGGTCCTACAGACGAGGCGATGGACTATGGACAAATAGCTTACAACCTGTCTAAAGGACGCGGTTTTGTGACCAACAACATTGTACCTCTCGGGCTATATTTCTGGGAGGACGTGCGCAAGGCGTACGACCTTGAACACGGTCCCGCCTATCCAATGTATTTGGCTCTTCTCCTGTACAGGGGCACGCAGGACAGCACTCTCGCGCTGGGTTCAATGATATGGTTCGTGCTCAGTCTGATACTGGTGTATTTTGTGGGCAGCCGTCTATTCAGCCGACGGGTGGGGTACTGGGCGGCGGCGTTACTTCTTTTGGCAGAGGGCGCGCTGGCATGGCTTGCCATTTCGGGGCTGCCCGCAGCGATGGCGGGTTTCTTGCTGTTAGCTGCTTGCTATTTGCTGTATCGTCCCAGCCGGGAGGAGCTGGACCCCCAGTCGGGGCAGGTTATCGTGGTCTGGGAGGAACGAACCCCACGGCGCAGCTTCTGGGCTGGTGTTGTGGCAGGGTTGGGGTATCTCACGCAGTTATCGTTGTGGCTGCTGTTGATACCCGCTACCATCTACCTGATGATTACCAACCCAGAGCATCGCAGAAAGCATGTGCTGTTGTTTCTACTGGGCTTTGTGCTCATCAGTCTGCCGTACTGGATACGCAACGCGCGCCTGTTCGGCAATCCGTTCTTCAACCTGCGAGTGTACGAAGTGGGAATGGCAATCAAACCGTACCCGGGGTATTCGCTGTATCGCCGTTATGAAGCGGGCGGCCGTCCCCCCGGGGTTACCGCGCTGTTCATGGAGAACGCCCAGCAGGTACTGGGCAAGTGGTCGCGCAATCTGCGCAACGGCATCGGCGCTCTGCTCACGTTCCCCCATCCGGTTATCACCGCTTTGGCGTTCGCAGGACTGTTCATCCCGATGCGCCAGCGTGCGCTGGCGCTGTGGCGCAACATGGTGTGGTGGACGGCGATACTGGTGCTTATAGCATGTTCGTTCGGGGTGCCCGGTGCGAATGTGTTTGCGCTGTACTGTTTTGCGGTGCCCTTCAGTGTGCTGGCGGTGGGCACGCTGGAGGATTTGACACAGGCTTTATTCGAGGATGCCCGGCGCGTGTGGCGGTGGGGAATAACGGGCGTCCTCTTGATAGCGTTCGTACCGCTGGCGTTGACGCTTGTTTTTAGAGAGCCCATAGAGACACGCGAGGAGTTGATGGCGTTTAGAGTCATCTCCCAACGGTTGGACACGGTGCTTGCCGACATGAAACAGCGCAACCCAGCCAGTAGCCTGCCGACACCCGTTGTCGGTATCAGTGACGTGCCCTGGCGTGCTGCGTGGTATACCCACCATGTGTGGGTGTGGTTGCCCGAGACCCCGCTGGTGGAGGTGCCTGTGGAGGTGGGGGAAGGGCAGAACAAGTTCAAAATCAATCAGCCCTTGCCCAACATGGGCGCAGTCAAGGAAGTGCTTCAAAAGGTACAGCCCATATTCGCCATCATCACGCCGGCGGTCGGCGGAGCACCGGATGGGGAGCGACTGCAGGGATGGGTTAATCATTACAACACGGCGTCGCAGTTTGTCTTCCAATCGTATTTTGTGCGTGACCAGAAGCAGGCACAACAGCTATCCCAGGCGTGGAAGTCACGAAGACGTGCGCCATATGACCCGGTGATAGGCGGGGTCTATCCGATGCCGCAGGCATCCCGTGCACGCGTCGTTCGCGACCTCGTGCCGCCGCGCTATATCCTGTTTATCTTCGCGCCTTAATACGTGCCATACACGATTATTGGGGTATGAGCGGAGCAGTTCCGCTTTCCTGTGATTCTAAGCGAAGCGAAGAATCTCGTGTTAACGACAGGATGAGATGCTTCGCTTGCGCCCAGCATGACAAAATAGGCTGAAAAGCGTCTGCGTAGTCTCCCCACCATCGAAATGGTGGGCACTGGTGAGGAGAAACCTGTCTCCACACTCCGTTCAATTCGCGCAGGCGGATTTTGCTTCCCTCATAGCCCGTGATTTCAATCGTGGGGTTCAGCATGGTGAAGACGTAAAACCACCTTGCCTGCATCCAATAATCACGTGTGAGGCTCTAATAGCGTTTGCGACTACAGATTAACTAATGGCAAAAGTGGGACGGGCGTGAAGCCCGTCCCAACTCTCATACCAGGCAGTCTCCTGCGTTAGTATGAGGGTGCTGAAGGTGTGGATTTCTCCTCTTCCTTCTTCTCCGCGACCAGCGCCTCGGTGGTGAGCAACATGCCCGCGATGGACGCCGCGTTCTGCAAAGCGGAGCGAGTGACTTTCGCCGGGTCTACAATGCCCGCCTTGATCATATCCACGAACTCGCCCTTCGCTGCATCGTAACCGTGTCCCTTGGGCAGGTTCTTGATTTTCTCGACGATGACCGAACCTTCTGCGCCGGCGTTCGAGGCGATAAGGCGAGCGGGTTCCTCCAGCGCACGCTTCACGATGTTGATACCTGCGAGCTCGTCGCCTTCCGCTTGCAGAGCATCCACGGCGGGAATAACGTTCAGCAGGGTTACACCGCCACCGGGCACAATGCCCTCTTCCACCGCCGCCCGAGTTGCCGACAGCGCGTCCTCGATGCGGTGCTTTTTCTCCTTCAGCTCGGTCTCGGTTGCCGCGCCGACCTTAATCACCGCCACGCCGCCAGCCAGCTTCGCCAGACGCTCTTGCAGCTTCTCGCGATCATAGTCGGAGTCGGTCTCTTCGATCTGCCTCTTAATCTGCGCGATGCGTCCCTGAACCGCCTGCTGGGAACCTGCGCCCTCTACGATGGTGGTCTCCTCTTTGGCGACAATCACTTTCTTGGCGCGCCCCAGCATGGAGATGTCCACGTTCTCCAGCTTGATACCCAGGTCCTCCGTGATGAACTTGCCACCGGTGAGGATAGCGATGTCTTCCATAATCGCCTTGCGTCGCTCACCGAAGCCGGGCGCTTTCACCGCCGCCACGTTCAGTATTCCGCGCAGTTTGTTCACCACCAGCGTGGCAAGTGCCTCGCCCTCCACATCCTCGGCAATGATGAGCAGCGGGCGTCCCATGCGGGCGGTGGCTTCGAGGATGGGAATCAGGTCCTGCACCGCGCTGATTTTCTTCTCGTACAGCAGGATGAACGGCTCTTCCAGCACCGCTTCCATGCGCTCGGGGTCGGTCACGAAGTAGGGCGAGATGTAACCCTTATCGAACTGCATCCCCTCGACCAGCTCGAGCGTGGTTTCGGTGCCTTTGCTTTCCTCAACGGTAATCACGCCGTCCTTGCCCACCTTCTCCATCGCATCGGCAATCAGCTCGCCGATTTTGGGGTCGTTGGCGGAGATGGTGGCAACGTTGGCGATTTCATCGCGGGTCTCTACCGGGGTAGCAATCTTGCGGATTTCCTCAACCGCCGCCTCCACAGCGCGGTCAATGCCCTTCTTGAGCAACATGGGGTTCGCACCCGCCGCCACGTTGCGCAAGCCCTCGCGTACAATCGCCTGAGCCAGCACGGTCGCGGTGGTAGTTCCGTCACCGGCTACGTCGTTGGTTTTGCTGGCGACCTCGCGCACCAGCTGCGCACCCATGTTCTCGAAGGGGTCCTCGACCTCTATCTCTTTGGCGATAGTCACCCCGTCGTTAATCACGGTGGGGCTACCGAACTTCTTCTCCAGCACGACCGAACGTCCGCGCGGACCCAGCGTGACCTTTACCGCGTCCGCCAGCTTGTTCACGCCACGCTCCAGCGCGCGACGCGCCTCCTCATCGAACAACAGTATCTTTGCCGCCATGTCTCATCCCTCCTCTCTTATTTCTCCAGAACTGCCAGCACGTCGTCCTGGCGCAGGATAACGTACTCTTCGCCGTTGATTTTGATTTCGGTACCACCGTACTTGGAGTAGAAGATAACGTCGCCCACTTTGACTTCCATCTCCACCACTTTGCCGTTGTCCAGCATCTTACCGGGACCGACGGCGACAACCTCGCCCTTCTGGGGTTTCTCTTTGGCAGTATCGGGCAGCACGATGCCTCCACTGGTTACCTCTTCGGCTTCCATCGGCTTGACGACAATGCGGTCTGCAAGCGGTTTGAGCTGTACCTTGACTGCAGTCTCAGGCATCGCAGAGTCACCTCCTCAAGCAGAATTTTAGCACTCGACAATGCCGAGTGCTAATCCACGAATGATAATACCTCAAGTTTGATAAGAATGCAAGGGTTTAGATGGGTCGTTCGGTTTCGCAGGCTCGTATCTCGAATCGGTTTGCAATCGCTTCGTTCCCATGCTTTAGTGTTCTGCTATTTCTCCAGCCATGGGGCAAGGAAGCGGCTGTGTACTGCTACGCGCTCCCCCGTTTCTGCCGATTTCTGCGCAGCAAGCATGACCTCCAGCACATGAAAGGCGTGCTCGGCAGTCATCAAAGGCTTTTCACCGGTGGCAAGGCATCGCGCCAGATACGAACCTCCCTGATTCCAGTTATAGCCCTTCTGGTCTTCGCAGACCACCTTCCACGCGCCCGCCTCGGTATCCCACACCTCCACGCCTTTGGGGTGCCAGTCCCATCCCAGCATATTGATACTCCCTTTTGTGCCAACCAGTTCGATAGTGCGCTCCTCATGGTAGGGACCGTATACGAAGCCCGTCATCACACACGAGAAAACGCTGTTACCATGGTCCATCAGCACGATAGTGTTATCGTCGGCTTCCACCTTGACATGCTGTCCTTCCACAAATCGTTCTTTGATGGCGGTTCCCATCAGCGCGGTAACGCTTTCGGCAGGGCCGAGTAGCCCGGTGAGTGTGGTGATATTATAAACGCCCAGGTCAAACAGGCATCCCCCGCCCTTCCGGTAAAACCAGGGTCCCCAGCCGGGTCCGCCGTGCCCGTACCACGCTCGGGCGACGTATACGTCACCTACCGCCTTCGCCGCCAGCAGTTTCGCCATGCACTGGAACGCCGGACTGGTGACCACCGTCGGCGCGCCCCAGAGGTAAACGCCGTGTTGTCGGGCGGTTTCTATCAGCGTGCGCCCTTCCTCCAGTGTGGTGGCAAACGGCTTTTCACACAACACGTGTTTGCCTGCCTGTAGTGCCTGCAGATTAATCGGATAGTGCTGTTGCATGGAGGTCAGGTTAATGAGCATGTCGAACTCACATTGGCTGAGCAGGTGCTCCACGTCGGTGTACACCTGTGGTACACCGAACTGCTCCGCGCGTTCGCGAGCACGGGCTTCCTTGACATCACACACAGCAACCACCCGTGCGTGTTTGCTGGTTTTCAGGTCATTCAAGTAATGCCAACTCACGCTGCCGCATCCTGCGATGGCGATGCGGATCACAGACATGTGTACCCTCCTGACATGGTTCGCCTGCGGTGCGACCCGCGGTCGTACCCTTAGATTCGCCATGCATGTGCCCCCGCCCTCTTGCCAGATAGTGGGTTTTTGTGTTAATCTGTATCACCGCAGGTGACATCAGCCGGAACGGGCAGGCGAGGAGCGTCAGCGGTGGCATTCGTCGAAACACACAACCTGACCAAAAAGTACGGTAATCTGGTAGCGGTGAATAATCTGAATCTGCGCCTGGACGAAGGGGACATTCTCGGCTTTATTGGACCCAACGGTGCAGGCAAGACCACGACCATCCGGATACTTGCCACCCTGCTGGAACCGACGAGCGGTACCGCTACCATCGCAGGGCACGACGTGGTGAAGGAGCCGGAAGCGGTGCGACGGATTATCGGCTACATGCCCGACTTTTTCGGCGTGTACGATGATGTGAAGGTGTGGGAGTATCTGGACTTTTTCGCGTGCGCCTACCGCGTGCCTCGCTCGGAGCGGGCAAAGCTGATCGATGATGTGCTCGCGTTAACCGACCTGTCGCATAAGAAAGACGACTACGTGGAAGCGCTCTCGCGCGGAATGAAGCAGAGGCTATGCCTTGCCAAAACCCTGCTGCACAACCCGCAGGTGCTGTTGCTGGACGAACCGGCATCGGGCTTGGACCCACGCGCCCGCATCGAGATAAAAGAACTGTTGAAAGAACTGCGGAACATGGGCAAGACCATCCTTATCTCCTCGCACATTCTGCCCGAACTGGCGGATATCTGCAACAAGATTGCCATCATCGAGCGCGGAGAACTGCTCATCAGCGGCGAGATCGATACCATCATGCGCCAGCTGACCGGCTCGCATGTGCTGGAGATCAAGGTTGCCGACGATGAGGAAGCCGCCGTGCAGGTGCTGCAGAACCAGCTGGAGGACATCCGTGAGGTGCGGGTGGAGGATGGGGTTATTCGGGCGCACTATGTCGGTCCCCCAGGCGAACACTACCGCGTGGTGTGGGCACTGGCTGAAAAACGGGTAAAGGTGCTCTCCTTTGCCGAGCAGCCTACCGACCTCGAAGACATCTTTATGCGCGTCACACAGGGAGTGGTGCAGTAGTGATAGAACGACTGGAGAACCCCGTTTTTCGACAATCCTCGCGTCAAAGGATGCGCGGCGCGCGGACGTATGGCTGTCTGTTGGCTTACCTGCTGGTGCTGGGGCTAGTGGTTATTATCTCATACGACCAGTTTGTAGCGCATGGAGTACAGCGCACCACCACCGGTTTGGCGCAGATGCTGTTCGGTACGCTCGCGATGACCCAGTGGTTTCTGGTGGCTTTTATAACGCCGGCTCTCACCACCAGCGCGATCACGATGGAGCGCGAGCAGCGCACGTACGACCTGTTGATGATGACACCCCTTTCCCGTTTTACCATCGTGTGGGGCAAGTTCGCTTCCGCGCTGGCGTTCACGGTGGTGATGATTGTGTGTGGGATGCCACTGGTAGCGGTGCTGTTCCTGATGGGCGGCGTAGACGTTGGCTTAATGCTCACCCTGTACCTCGGTATGCTCGCTACCGGAGCGGTGCTGGCAGCGTACGGTCTGATGATGAGTACAATATGTGCAACCTCCACCCTAGCAAACCTGCTCACTTACGGCAGTCTGGCAGTCGGGTACTTTGGGGCTGCTGTTACTGGGACGGCTTATACGCTCAGTCGGGCGTTCGGGGGCGGTTCTTTCAACATGTTGTGGCTGGGCGCCGGTTTGACCTCCTGGCAGATGTGGACTTTCGTGGTGTTAACCCTGCTTCTTACTGTTTGGCTGTTGTTGCAGATAGCCAGCAACTATCTGCTTGCCGACCCCCGTGCGGGAGCGTGGAAGACTCGATCGCTGTTGATTGCGTTGTATCTGCTTATTCTCGTTGCTACCCTCCTCGACGCACAAGCGACAACTCGCACCTCCGCCTCAGCCAATTATCTGGGTGGACTGTTCGCGTTCTTGTGGGCATTGGTGATTCCTGCGTTGTTCACGGGGGTTCCTTACGGCAGCAAGAAGTGGTATGAGTGGCTGTACCCAAGTAGTCTACGGGTGGGCGCGATACAGAGCGCGTTGCCCTTCATGTGTCTCATCGTGCTCACGGCGATTGTGGCAGACCGTTTCATGCCCGCACCGTTGCGCACACAGCCGCTCGTCTGGGCATATGTCATGGGCTACTTCTGCTGGATTTGGTCACTGGGCTACCTGTTGTCGTTTGCCATCCGAAACCGGTGGGGCGCGCTGTTCGCACTGGTCGGTGTTCTGGCGGTGCTTGTGCAGCTCATCTCCACGGTCAGCATAGTGGACGCCAACAGAGGCGGGCAGCAGCGGTTTGAATTGCTGCTAAACGTGGCGTTGCCGATTGCTCCATGGGAAGCCAGCGGTAAGATGGACTATCGGATATGGGTGGTGTTGTATCCGCTGATGGCTACGGCGAGCCTACTGCTGACCGGTTGGCTTCGCAGATTCCGGAAGAGCGCGGTGACGGAAGGCTCATGATGCAGTGGCTGGAGCTGCAAATAGTGGTTCCTTCGGAGTCTCATGAAGCGGTGGCGGAAATCTGTCGTCAAGCGGGGGCGCAGGGTGTTCGGCTGGAAGAGGACAGGGTGATTACCAGCTTGCCCGTAACCGAACGACTGGAGAAACGCCGGCAGTTTCTGAGGGCGCAGCTGTCGCGCCTATCGGAGTGGGGGCTTCCCCCGGTTCAGCGCATCGAAGAGGGGGTAAGGGACGAATCCGAGTGGGCGCAGGCATGGAAGCAGTTTTTCCATGTGCTGCGAGTGGGGGAGCGTGTGGTGATTAAGCCTTCGTGGGAGGAGTACACCGCGCAGCAAGGGGACGTCGTGGTGGAGCTGGACCCAGGTATGGCTTTCGGCACGGGACAGCACGAGACCACGCAGTTGTGTATAGACTTTTTGCAAAAAATTATACAGGATGGCATGACAGTATTGGACGTCGGCACAGGTTCGGGTATATTAGCAATTACGGCAGCGAAGCTGGGAGCCGGTGCGGTGTGGGCCGGTGACAACGACCCGGTGGCGGTGTTGACGGCTCAGCGAAATGTTGCTCGCAACGGTGTGGAACAGGTGGTATCGGTGCATCTAGCGGAGGGATGTGAGGGTGCGCCAGAGTGCGACCTGCTGGTCTCGAATATCACTGCGCAGGCTATCGAGGCTTTACTGCCCGACTTCACGCGGCGTGTGCGGCGAGGAGGATGGCTGATAGTGAGCGGAATAGTGCAGGAGCGGTGTGGGCGCATTCGCGCTATCCTGTCGCAACCGCCATGGCAGAACATGCAGTATCGACAACGCGGCGAGTGGTGTGCATTCGCTGCGCAGCGAGGTTAGGGCGTGTGTAAATATCGCTTTTTCGTCCCGCCTGAGCAGTTCTCGGATGGTATCGTGTGCATCACGGGGGAGGATGCCCGCCAGATTCGCGTGGTGCTTCGGCTACAACCGGGCGACGAAATCGGTGTGCTGGACGGCTCGGGCAAAGAATATCGTTGTGTGCTGGAATCGGTACGTAAAGAGGAAGCGGTCGCACGCATTGGTGAGCAGAGGCTTCCGGAGGTGGAGCCGAAGACGCATATTACGGTGGTACAATCGTTGGCGAAGGGCGACAAGGTGGAACGGGTCATTCAGCACGGCACGGAGATAGGGGTTTCCCGTTTCGTGCTGGTACAGACCGAACGCAGTGTGGTGCAACTGAACGGGGAGCGCGAGAGGGAGCGCGTAGAGCGATGGCGGCGAATCGCGAAGGAGGCAGCGGAACAGGCGCATCGGGCAATAGTGCCGGCGATAGAGGGAGTGACCTCACTCCGGCGCGCGCTGGAGCAGATGAGCAGCACGAGTATTGTGACACTCCATCCCGACGGCAGCACCCTACCTCTGGTAGAATGGATACGACGCAGACCGCCGACAGGACGGGTCGCCGTTATCGTCGGTCCCGAAGGCGGACTGACGGATAAAGAGGTAGACCTCTGTGTAAGGTATGGCGCAGTGTCTGTTTCGCTGATGCCTCGTATTTTGCGTACAGAGACGGCGGCGCTGGTAGCGGTAAGCCAGATACTGTTCGTCACGGAGCATCTTGCTGACACGGGCTTCGTCGGGCAGGATCTTACATAAAAAAGAGACCATTCGGAGAGGAGGAAACTATGCAAAATCTGGGAGTGAACCCCAGCCGGTATGGGCTGGAGATGCACGGGATTAAGGATGCAAGGGTAGCGCTGTGGAATCTCGGCACTGCCCAGCTGATAGAGTACAGCTTAAGCCAGCAGGAAGGTGTGCTGGCATCAGGGGGCGCGCTGGTGGTGCGTACCGGGCAGCACACCGGGCGTTCACCACAGGACAAATTCGTCGTTCGCGACCCCGACGTTGCCGACAAAATCTGGTGGGGGTCGGTAAACCAGCCGTTCGAGCCGGAGAAGTTCGACGCGCTTTACAAGCGAGTGCTGGCGTACCTGCAAGACAAACGCCTGTTTGTGCAGGACTGCTTCGTGGGAGCGGACGAGCGTTATCGCATCCCGATTCGTGTGGTGACGCAATATGCGTGGCACAACCGGTTTGCCCGCCAGCTGTTCGTTCGCCCTGACTGGACAAAAACCGGTGAGCACAAGCCGGAGTTCGTTATCGTGTCCGCGCCCGGTTTTCACTCGGACCCAGAGACAGACGGCACGCGGTCGGGGGCGTTCATCATTGTCAACTTCACCAGACGAATCATCCTCATCGGCGGCACCGAGTATGCCGGTGAGATGAAGAAGTCCATCTTTACGATTATGAACTACCTGTTGCCCGAACAGGGCATACTGTCCATGCACTGCGCTGCGAACATGGGACCGGGAGGCGATGTGGCGCTGTTTTTTGGGCTGAGCGGCACCGGCAAGACCTCCCTTTCTGCGGACCCCGAGCGACGCCTCATCGGCGACGATGAGCATGGCTGGAGCGATGATGGTGTCTTCAACTTCGAGGGCGGATGCTATGCCAAGTGTATTCGTCTCTCGAAGGAGAACGAGCCACAAATCTGGAACGCCATCCGCTTCGGCGCGGTGCTGGAGAACGTGGCGATCGATATGCAGACACGCTTACTGGATTTCAACGATGCCAGCCTTACCGAGAACACCCGCGCGGCATACCCGCTGAGTTTCATCGAGAACGCGGTCATCCCCAGCGTAGCAGGGCATCCGAAGAACGTGTTCTTCCTGACCTGCGATGCCTTCGGCGTGTTGCCTCCGATTGCCCGCCTCACCGAAGAGCAGGCGATGGAACAGTTTCTGCTGGGCTATACGGCGAAGGTAGCAGGTACCGAAACCGGCGTCACCGAACCGCAGGCGACCTTCAGCACTTGCTTTGGCGCTCCCTTCTTGCCGTTGCCGCCAAAGACATACGCCAACCTGTTAGGCGAACGCCTGCGCAAGCACAAGGCGCAGGTGTGGTTGGTGAATACCGGCTGGACAGGTGGTCCCTACGGAGTCGGACATCGAATCAGTATCCCATATACACGAGCGATGGTGCGCGCCGCGCTGAAGGGCGAACTGGATGACGTGGAATACCGCTTAGACCCCGTGTTCGGCTTGCGTGTGCCGACGGTGTGCCCGGGTGTCCCTTCCGAGATACTGGACCCGCGCCAGACGTGGCAAAACAAAGAGGCATATGATGAACAGGCTCGCAAGCTGAAAGCGATGTGGGACGAGCAGATGAAGAAGATATAACACGGGGGCAACCGCAGAGGTTGCCCCAACAAAGGGAGTGCCCGCCGACATGGCGAACCGGGAAGCGCTGAATCTCTGGAGGGGACAATGAATAGACTGTTTCTGGCATGTGCTGCTTTGTGGTTAGCCTTCGCCCTCTTTGTGCCGCCGGTGTGGTCCGCTCCCCTTTCACTGCTGCGCAACGGTGGCTTCGAGACAGATGCAGGCTGGAGCATGGCAAGCGGTGCCTCGTACGACCTCCACCACCAGCGCAGTGGACGGCGGAGCCTGCGTGTGGACAGCACGCAAAGCGTGCAGGTGGAACAGATTATCTATACCGTTGTGCCCGGCGAAAAGCTGACGGTATGCGGCTGGGTGGCGACGCAGAATGTGGTTCCTGTTTCGGGAGCCGGGTATGCCTTTATGGCAATCTATCAGTATGATGCTGCCGGGCGTATGGTGGAAGCGCACGACTTTGCCCAATACACCGGCACTCGCACATGGACAGTCGCGCAGTACACGTTCACGGTGAATGTGCGGACAGAATACGTTGCCGTGCGCGTGGGCATCTACAATGCAAGCGGCACCGCGTGGTTCGATGACCTCAATCTGGTGAAGGGGGAAAGGGCAGTGGAATGGGTAGAACCTGCAGGTACCCCGCGGCGGACAGACTATCGCGCGGCGATACTGCATGAACCAGCGTTGCCGGTAAAAGGGGCGCGCACGCCGATAGAAGCTTTCCAACGTGCTCTGACTGCGGAAGGTATCCCGCTGACCCCGTTGAGCGCGTCTCAGCTCGCCGACCCCGCCTTGTTCAACGCCGAAAAGTTTGACCTGCTTATCGTACCAACGGGCGCGTCGTTTCCGGTGGAGGCAAGGAAATGCCTGCAGGCTTTTCTGACGCAGGGGGGCGACCTGCTGTGTACTGGCGGGTATGCGTTCGACCATCTGCTGATGAAACGGGACGGCAAATGGGTATCTTACGCAGAGTTCATCCAACAGCAGATGCAACGGGCACGGGACCCCCGTTTTGCCTTGGCGCCCAACGGCGGTTTTGAGGAGGGAGGAGCCGGTTGGGAAGCGGACGTGCGCGAGCAGTGTCGTATCGTCACCGAAAACCCCGCTGCCGGGGAACGTTGTGCCAGGGTAACGGCGAACAGTGTGCAATCAGGGGCACGCTTCAGCTACACGTTGCCTGTAGAGCCGGGCGGTATTTACCTGGTTGGGGCGTCGATACGCACCGAGAACGTGCAGGGACCGGGCTTCGCCTTTCTGGCGGTATACCAGTACGACCGCGAGGGCAAGCTGGTGACCTTTAAAGATTTCGCTCAGGTGCGCGGCACACAGCGCTGGAGACGCTACGAAGAGCGGTTTGAAATCGCACCGGACGCGGCGAAAGTGGTGTTTCATGCCGGGCTATACCTCGCTACGGGTGCAATGTGGTTCGATGAAGTGACCTGCGCGCCGGTTCCGCGCGAGGAGCGTATCAACGCCCACTATGGCAAACCTGAGGACGGACTGGTGATTACCCCCACTCAGCTCACCCTCTTTAGCCCGGACCAGCCGATAGCCGGCAAACAGCTGGTGTCCGCGCCGTGGATTGGGACGAACTGGCGTTCCGACGGGGAGGTAAGGGGTTACGAAGCCACTGCCCAGCTCCGTCAAAATGCGCGGTGGCTGCCGCTGGTGACGGCGCAGGATGAGTACGGACGTTTTGCGGGGGTGGCGGGTGCGCTGGTGCGCCATTTTGCCGGAGCATTTACCGACTCCGCCTGGGCGATTTTCGGTGTAGCCAATCGCGACATCTTCGCAGGCGCGCAAGGACAGACGTTGCTCCGGCAAACGATGCGGCTGCTACGGGCAGGCGTGTTCGCCCAGCTCCTACGAAGCGACTACGCCAGTTACCAGCGCGGCGAGACCGTGCGGATGCACCTGGAGATACGGAATACCTCTCCGCGCCCGCAGACGGTGAGCGTTGTCTGGCGTTTGTTATCGCCGGAGGGGGCGTCTCTACAGCAGCAACGGAGCAGGCTGGAGATACCTCCCACAGGGAAGTCAGACGCTGAGTGGACATGGACAATTCCACAAAACGCCCCCGATTTCGTGGTGATACAGGTGGACATCCGGCAGGGCGATCTCACGCTGGACCGCGTGGAAAGCGGCTTCTGCGTGAAAGACGAAAGTGTGCTGCAAAACGGTGTGCGCATCACCTATCGCGATAATGCCTTCACCCTGACCTATCCTGACGGCTCCGCTCGGCGGGTGCTCCTGCTGGGTACGGATACGTACGGCAACTGGTTCGGGTCACGCAGTCATAGTCCGCTCACCTGGTTCCGCGAAATCGGTCTGATGCGTGATTATGGGCTCCATACCTACGAGAACCTGCAGTTTCACCCGCAAGGCTATCAGTTCACCGAAGCACAGTGGAGGCAGCTGGACGCGGTGGTGCAGTTGTCGCAACGTTTTGGGCTGCCCTACATGGCTGGTCTGTTGATAGGGCAGGATGTGGTGGTAGACGATGCGACGCTGAAGCAGCAGGCGGAGATGTGCCGGCAGTTCGCCGCGCGATACAAGCACGTGCCCGGGTTGATTTACTATCTCAACGGCGATTTTCAACTCAACCTGAAAGACATCCCGGATATCCGTCGTTTGTGGAACGAGTTCCTTCGCCAGCGCTACGGCAGCGATGAAGCGTTGCGCCGGGCATGGGCGCCCCATGTTCCGGAGGCGAAGCTTGGCGAGATACCGGTGCAGAACGCCGTTTCGGGTAGCTGGTACGAGGTGCGAACCCGCGACGTGCGCGAGTTTCAGACGTTTCTCATGCGGCGGTGGATTGGTGCGCTCTGTGAGGCGATTCGTTCCGAAGACACCCAACACCCTATCACCAGCGAATACTACCAGCGTCCTTTCAACGGCATCGACCTGCGCCTGTCTATCGACGGGATGGACGCCTCGAACATCGGCTACTTCAACCCACCACAGCAAGACCTGGCTCTACTCATGGCGACCATCAAGTGGAACGACATGCGCTTCGCGGGTAAAACAGTGAATCTGGGCGAGTTCGGGGTTAAAACGCATGACGCCTGGAAGCCTGAACTGGGCGGGACTCACTATCACATCCGGCGCACCGAATGGCAACAGCGGCAGCTGTTCTGGTGGGTAGTACATGCCGCGCTCGCGCTGGATGTCACCAAGATTCAAAACTGGTGCTGGACAGACGACCCCGACAGCGTGTTCCCCTGGGGCATCGCGTGGAATAATCCCCTACGCCCGAAGCCTGTTTTGAAACTCTATCGCAACCTGCGCCTCTTTTCCGACAGGGTGCCTCGTGAGCATCGAAAGTCGGATGTGGTGCTGGTGCTTCCCGATAACTGGCGTCTGGGTGCGCCGGAGGGGCTGGCGCATACCGCACTGATGAACGCGATAGAGTGCTTGCTGGCAACAGGTGTGCCCTTCGACGTGGCAAACGAGGCGGATTTGCCCTTGCTGACACAGAATCCTCCGCAGGCGGTGCTGATGCCTCTGGCGTACGCTCTATCGGACGCCTCGGTAACCGCCCTGTCCACACTGGCAGAGGCGGGATGCCGGGTATATCTCTCTGGCGACCCTTCCACCGACCCGCTGGGGGGGCGCAATGCGTCCCGTCTGGAAAATCTGTGCGGAGTGCGTCTGCAAGAAGCGCGGGAACACCCTTCAGGCTTGCCACTGCCGATAGTGGAAGCGACTGGTGCAGAAGTGCTGTCCCTGTCCGAAAGCGTGCCGGTGTATCGCCATCGTCTGGGGAAGGGCACGGTATTCTATGCACCGACCCCATGGGAGACACTGCCCGGCATAGACATTTTCGGGCAGGAGGTGTCTCTCACCGCCGATAGCAGAGTCAACCTGTATCTGGGCATTCTGCAGTCGATGGGCTTGAAACCGCCTGTGATGCTAGAATCTGCGGAGGGGGTATGGCGGACGACCCTGTCCGGCGGTGACTCCCTTCGGCTGGTGTCGCTCTTCCCGCGCCATGTTCAACAGCCGACAACAAGCGTCGTTTTACAAGTTGGGGGGCATCGGCTGGATATAGAAGCCCGAAACGACCTGCCCTGTGCAGTGTTGATGGACGGTACAGCGCAGCCGGTGGCAGCATCCGGCGGGGGCAGGTTACGCATCGATGGCACGCAGGTGGCTGCTGGGGAGAGCGCGTGGATGCTGGTGAGCCTGGATGATAAGCCGCTCTCGCGCGCGGAAACGCTGGCAATGACCACGATGGACGGCGGCAAGCTGCAATGGCGAAGCGACGTGCAGGGTTTGTCGGCATGGATTGTGGAGTGGCACAATGGCGTGGCGCAGTCGGTAACAGGGGTACCTTTACAGAAAACAGCAGAGGGATGGGTGCTTGCGTGCCCACCGGGTGAGCTGGTAGTTGTGTGCCGGAAAGAGGTACTGCCCGCCGTTCTGGAAAAGATTTCCTTTACAAAACCTTAAAACCTTGTTAACACTAAGGGGGTAGGATGATATTAGAAGGTCGCCTTAGAAATGCAGAACACAACACGCACCTGAGGCGCCCCGTAATCCCCCGGCTTCGGCGGCGGTTGGTGAAACTGCCGCCTTTTTCTTTTAACCGATGCAAAAACCGGTAACAGACTTCTGGCGGTTTTGTGACCGGAATGATATACTGACATTAGAAGGGTAGCATGTAAAGGAGGCGATTGTGATGGTTCGTATCAGCGAAGACCTGCGTCTGGTTGACCAGCGTGTCACCGAATCTATCCTACGTCTGCGCAGTATCGAGGAGATACAGAGGCGAGAGAAAACGCGCGCTGTGCTTCCCGTGATAACCATCTCCCGCCAGATAGGAACCGGCGGCTCGGAGGTGGCGCAGAAACTGGTGGAGAGGCTCGGTCCGCCGTGGCAGATATGGGACCAGCAGATTATCGATGCCATCGCCAATCACGCAGAAGTGCGCAAGGAGATGGTACAGTCGCTGGACGAGCAGGCTCAAGATGAGGTTGAGACGGTGGTCAAATCCTTGCTGGGGGTCGGGGTTATCGAAAGCCCGAGCTACCATAAGCATCTGGCGGAAGTGCTACTGACCATCGAGCGGGCGGGGTTTGCCATCATTCTCGGGCGGGGAGCGAACTTCTTATTGCCTCGTGCCCTGCGCGTGCGATTGAAGGCGTCTATGCCGGTGCGCGTTGAGCGTGTGATGAAACAGATGAACTTGACGCGCGAGCAGGCAGAACGCACGATTCGGGACTCCGACAGGCGACGCGCCGCCTTTGTCAAACAGATGTTCGGTCGGCAAATCGATGAAGAGGGGATCTACGACCTGGTTATCTACACCGATGACCTCTCGCCCGAGGGAGTGGCACGGATTATCCATACTGCTGTGCTGGTTAAATATCCTGAGCTGGAGAAGCCGTCGTCGGTGTATGCGCTGGTGCAGAGGCGCTAGCGCGCAGGTCAAGTAGGGTAACTTCCGGCGGACAAAACAGACGCGCTTTGAACAGGGGAGTACCCACCGTCGCCACGCCCGGAGAGACGACAACGTAAGGCTGGGGCAGTGAGCGATTCAGTCGGCGGGCGATACGGTCGGGGGTGAGAACGCAATCGCCAGCCCACCGTCCAAGGCGCGTGTGGCTCCACAAAGCCCCCCATCCGGGAATCCGTATCTGCCCACAGTGCGTATGTCCGCACAGGATGAGGTCGAATCGCGCGGTGAGAGAATGGCGCAGAATGTCGGGGGAATGCGCCAGCAACAGGTGCAGGTCTGCACAGCGCGAGGCAGGGGCGATTTGCACCAGATGCTCATGTCCCGAATACGGGTCGTCTACTCCGGCAAGCCAGATAGTGGCGTCGCCCACCCTGAGCGTTGTGGTTTCGTTGGTAAGCACGTGTACTCCGGCTCCTGCCAGCACTCGCTCCAGAACGTCACGGTGAGAAAGCTTCTCGGGTTTGTGCTCAGCGTTGCCCCACACCGCGTAACTGCCCGCAGTTGTCCGAAGGTGTGAAACCACCTCTCGCAACGGCTGGACGCCGCTGTCCGAGTCCACCAGGTCTCCGGTCAGAACCGCTATATCCGCCGATGTGCGTGAGAGCAACCCGATAAGCTTGCGCTCCAGTAATCCCATCTTGCGGATATGCAGGTCGCTCAGGTGCAGGATGGTCAACCCATCCAGCTGGGCAGGCAAGCAGGGTAGAAGCAGAGAGCGTTGTCGCAGGCGCAGGTGGAACGGCTCTATCAAATTCGTCCACGTCCACGCGGTTGCAGCTGCTATCAGTGCCCACTCGCTGCTCATGGCTTTCGCAGCACAGCAACCACGCTAACCCCCCATGGAAAGCGCAGGTGCGACAGCATGGCGGTCTCGATGCGCTGAACGCGGATGAGCAGTCGGTTCAGCCACGCTGGCAGGGAGGGAAGCTGGGCTTCTGGTTCCTTACCGGGTGCCGGTCGGCGTTTGAGCAGGCGCATGACCAGCGCAAGCGGAAACAGGAAAAAGAGGGCATACGTCAGGCGGGTTATCTCGAAGCCGGCAGCACAACTGCGCTTTGCCAGCACATGAGCGACGTAACGTCGTCGGTGCATCAAGGCGAGGTCATGCTCGCTCCAGAGGATACTGTAGGCGGGTACGGTAATTACCACATATCCGCCCGGCTTCAATGCGCGATAAAACTCTTTCAGCACCGCCACATCGTCATCCAGATGTTCCAGAATGTCGGTAGCGACGATAACATCCACGCTTTCATGAGCGATAGGCAGTCTCTCGGCGGCGGCGAGCAACAGGTTGTTCAGCCCGCGCTGCCGACTCCAGGAAAGGGCGAGAAGGGAGATGTCTATTCCAATGACCGTGCCGTAGCGGCGTAGCTGCATGGCGGTTGCGCCGGTACCACATCCCACATCGACAATAATCGCATGGTGAGGCAGGGGCAGTCGGCGCACCAGCGAGTCCACCAACTCACGGCGGCTCACGAACCACCAGTAGTGGTCCTCGTAGCGATACATGCGTTCGTACTCGGCGGGGTTCATGGCGCCTGATGGGGTTCTTGCACGACCGCCCGCAACGCATGATGGCGTCGAGAGATGCGCAGCAACGCGAGAAACATGCGCACCGCATCGCGCAGCAAGCGCACTTTAGACCCTTCGCGGTGCATCCAGTGTACCGGCACTTCCGCTATCCGGTATCCCAGACGCAGGGCGACGTGTAGCACCTCGATATCGAAGCTGAAGCCGTTCTCTTCACAGCGGGAGAATATCTCCTGGGCGGCTTCTTGCCGAAATAGCTTGAACCCGCACTGCGTGTCGTGGATACCGGGCACTGCCAGCAACTGCACCATCAGATTGAAGCTGCGCCCAGCGAACTCGCGGTACCACGGCTGTCGCACCACCAGCTTTGCACCCCGCACCGCCCGCGAGGCGATGGCGATATCATATCCCTCGCGCAGCTTGGCAGCAAGGTTCGGCAGCTCCTCGATGGGAGTAGCCAGGTCGGCGTCGGAAAAGAGCACCCACTCCCCCTGCGAACGCAAAACACCGGTGCGTACCGCATGCCCCTTGCCCCGGTTCGGCTGGTAAGAGATGAGACGCACCTCCGGGTGGTGTTGTGCAAACTCCTGAACAATGACAGGGGTGCGGTCGGTGGAACCATCGTCCACCACAAGTAGCTCAAACTGAGGGAAGTGCTCCTGCAGATAAGCGTACATCACGGGCAGGGTGTCACCCAGCCTGCTTTCCTCGTTATAAGCAGGTACCACCACCGAGATAGTTGGCAAGTCGGTAAAGGACACAGGGTTCTTTTCACTCAAGGGCGTCCGTCCCCATTCTCAAGAGTTGGCATGTTTTCCGTTTCATTATACCATTTTTGCTCGATGGGAGCCTTGCCCTCCAACGGGTTGGGTGGAGGGTCACGCTCCGTCGTGACCACAGTTTGGACGCGACAGAGCGCGTCCCCCCAACGGGTTGAGTGGAGTATCTACAGTTTAATCGCCGTAGATTTTGACGCCTGGCGCACCTCGTCTGCAGTCACCTCGCGTCCCAGACGGTCGGAGAGGTAGATGCCCTCGCTGATGAGCATAGTAGCCAGAGCGATTTCGGCAGTAGGCAGCAGTTCCACCCGTCCCTGCAGTGCGGCAATCCAGTGGTGCTGCGGCGAGTCGTATGCGTCGGTGTTTTCAACCAGCTGGTGCCAGCGCCAGTCCGCGCTGTTCAGGTCAAAAGTAGCGTTCATGTCCATGTCAGCGATGGTAGTGAAGTAGCCGAACGGATGTAGACGCACGCCGCCTTTGGAGCCGAAGATACTGCTGCCCTCGAAGCCGTCAAGATGCACTGCCCATGCCTCGATGATGTCTATAGTGACATCGTTGGCGCACTTGACAAAGCCCAGCCCGAGCTCTTCCACATCGTAGCCGCTGATTTCCCGTCGGCGGCAGTCCATGTCAGTTTCCTGGTAGGTCTTGCCGCTGATGCGTTCGACCTTCGGCAAGCCGAGCAGGTACAGCACCTGTGCGATGTGGTAAACGCCCATATCGTATAGCGCGCCGCCCGCCGCGACCGCTTTCTGCACGAAAGAAGCTGTGCCGTATCCGTCCACGTACGGTCTGCCGCGCCGTCGGAAGCCTGTGGAGCGCGCGTGGTACAATTTTCCCAGATAGCCTTCATCGATTAGCCTCTTGGCGGCTTTGGTCTCTTTGGAGAAGAGGGTTGCCAGCTGAATCGAGAGCTTCCTGCCTGTGCGTTTAGCCGTTTCGTACATGGCAAGAGCGTCTATATAAGCACCTGCCATCGGCTTTTCGCAATAGACGTGCTTGCCAGCCTGCAGAGCCTCGATGGTCACGGGAGCGTGCAGGTTGTTGTGCAGGCACACATCGACGGCGTCGATGTCGTCACGTTCCAGCAGTTTGCGGAAGTCGGTTGTCGTATAGGGGATGTGGTAATCCGCGGCAACACGTTGTAGCTCTGCTTCGTTGATGTCTGCGGCGGCAACTATTTGCGCGCCGGGTATCTGGGCGTACTGGTGTAGATGCATCTTACCAATCTGCCCCACACCAATCATTCCAATGCGTATCGGTTGCATCAGTTCCACCCCTTGGCAAACAAGTTGTGTACACGATACTGTTCGTTCTGGGTGCGCCGGTTACCTTGTGGTGTGCCGCAGAAAATTTCTCGAAGAATCACCGGATTCCCCCTTGACAAAGATATGGAAATGATGTAGTGTATAAGTAGAGTGGACCCGTCCCGGTAGAGACCGGGCTACGGAGCCAAGAGGGGGTTTGCCTGCCCGAGCTGAAGTCGAGAGGCGGGAGGTTTCCCGTCCGGCTTGGTTCGGTACCTGCCCCGCCCTCTCCGGTGTGAAAGCCCCCCGCTCAGGGGTAAGCCGCTGGATCAAGAGCGCGGAGGTAAGGATTCAACCCCCTCTCCGATTTTTTATGCCCCCTTTTTCTGCTCCGGCAACACCACGCGCAGATGCAGTTCCCGCAGCTGTTTTTCGTCTACCGGCGCAGGTGCACCAAAGAGCAGGTCCTGCGCGGTAGCGGTCTTGGGGAAAGCGATCACCTCACGGATGTTCTCATCATCGGTGAGGAACATCACCAGACGGTCAATGCCGGGCGCGATGCCGCCGTGAGGGGGCGCACCGTACTCAAACGCTTCCAGCATGTGTCCGAAGCGAGCCTGCGTCTCCTCCTCGCTGTAATTGAGCAACCGGAATACTTTCTGCTGGATGTCGCGCCGGTGGATACGGATGCTGCCGCTTGCCCATTCCACACCGTTGCACACCACGTCGTAACAGGATGCACGCACGCGGGCGGGGTCGGTATCCAGCAGGGGCAGGTCCTCCGGGTGGGGCATGGTGAAGGGGTGGTGCATCGGGTCCCAACGTCCCTCCTCCTCGTTCCATTCCACCAGCGGGAAGTCCACAATCCAGCAAAACGCCAGCATGTTCGGGTCCAGTAGCCCTAGCCGCTTGCCGAACTCGTTGCGCAGACGCGAGAGCACGTTCGCTACCACCTTTGGCTGGTCGGCGACGATGGCTACCATATCGCCTTCCTGCGCTTCGGTGGCGTGGCGGATGGAGGCTATCTCCTCGCCGGTGAGGAACTTAGCGATGGGCGATCGCACACCTGTTTCCATCCATTGAATCGTCGCCAGCCCCTTCGCACCGAATCGCCGGGCGAACTCGGTGATTTCGTCCAGGTCTTTACGGCTGTACTGTGCGCCACCGGGGATGCGAATGGCTTTCACCTGTCCGCCGTTGTCCAGCACACTGCGGAAAATCTGCGCCTGAGTGTTTGCCAGCACCGGGGAGAGGTCTACCAGCTCCAGCCCGAAGCGCAGGTCGGGTTTATCCGTGCCGTAGCGCGCCATCGCCTCGTCGTAGGTGAGGCGGGGCCAGGGTTTAATCATCTTTTTACTGGACACCGACTCTACCACGAAGACGGTGAGCTCCTCAATCAGCTGCAGGATGTCCTCCTGCTCTACGAAGGACATCTCCAGGTCCAGCTGCGTGAACTCGGGTTGGCGGTCGGCACGGGTGTCTTCGTCGCGAAAGCACTTGGCTATCTGGTAGTATCGCTCCACACCTGCCACCATCAGCAGCTGCTTGAGCTGCTGGGGCGACTGCGGGAGAGCGTAGAAATGCCCGGGATACAGACGCGAGGGTACCAGATAGTCACGTGCCCCCTCCGGTGTAGATTTGATAAGGATTGGCGTCTCAACTTCTATAAATCCGCGCTCGTTCAGAAACTGACGTATCAGGTTCACCACCTTGTGGCGCAGTTCCAGACGATAGAACATCTCCGGGCGGCGCAGGTCCAGATACCGGTAACGCAGGCGCAGCGATTCGTCTACGTTCAGGTTCTCGTCCGAAATCTGGAAGGGCAGAGGGCGACAGGTATTCAGCACCTCCACATCGGATACCAGCACTTCAATCTCGCCGGTAGCCAGTTTGGGGTTTTCCAGCCCTTCCGGTCGACGCCGGACGGTTCCTTCTACCGCCAGCACATATTCGGCGCGCACTGTCTCGGCGACCGCGTGTGCTTGTGGGGCGGTGCTGGGGTCAAACACCACCTGCACCAGTCCGCTGCGGTCGCGCAGGTCAATAAAGATAAGTCCTCCATGGTCGCGGCTGCGGTGTACCCAACCGTTGAGTATCACCTGTTGTCCGATATGTTCCGGGCGCAATGTTCCGCAAAAGTGCGTACGTTTCCACCGTTGCAAGGGTCACAACCTCCCATGATGCTGACTGAAGCAGGATTATTATACACCGTTTTGGTTCCCCTGTCATCGTGGAGATTGGGTTTGCTTTTTGGTGCGGGCGTGCTACAATATCAGTGGGAAGACCGGCACCCTTTGCAGGCACATAGGAGGGATGTACCATGCCGTACAAATTCAAGGAGCGGTGGCTGGATCGCGCCCTGCACCGCCGCCACTTCGAAGCCTTTGTGGTGTTCCTGATCATGCTGACCGTGTTGGGCATGGTGTTGAATCTCTATGGCAAAGGCAGTGAAGCCGCCAACCGCACCGTCTGTCGTGCCAACCTTCGCCATCTGGTGCAGGCGCTGCGGTTATACGCCCAGGATTACGACGACCACTACCCTGCACAGACGCGCTGGGTGCGCCTGGTCTCCGCTTACACTGACAACCTGAACGTGTTCTTCTGTCCATCGGATAACCGTCCCCGCCCCAGACGCGAACGCGCGGAAGTTGCGGTATCCTACTGGTACAGCCGCCCGCCGTCCGCCGGCGACGAAAGCTCCCTTGCGGTCTTTGGCGACGTGATGTACTCGAACTGGATTGGCAACCACGAGGACGGCGGCAACGTGGCATATCTGGATGGACATGTGTCGTGGCGCAACGTGGAGCAGTGGCAAGAGGAGAGGTTGCCTGTGGAACAGCTGGTACGGAAGGGGAAACGTCGGTCAGCGAAGTAACTAAGCATAACCACGCGGTAGAAGGGATGCACAGGAAAGGATGCTGGCAGCAATAGACATCGGCTCTAATGGAATACGAATGCAGGTTGTCCGACTGGTGGAAGCCAGTCGGTTTGAGTTGGTAAACTACCAGCGTGCGCCGGTGCGCCTTGGGCAGGATGTCTTTTCGCTGGGCTACATTACGGAAGCCAGCATGGAGGCAACGGTGCAGGCGTTGACCCGTTTCCGCAGCATCGTGGAACATCTTGGCGTGCCGCGCCTGCGAGCGGTCGCAACCAGCGCGGTGCGCGAGGCGGAAAACAGTGACATCTTTGTGGACAGAATTGCTTTGCACACAGGCATCACGCCTGAAGTTATCAGCGGCGAGGAGGAGGCGCGCCTTGTCCACCTGGCGGTGAGCAAGGTGTTGGACCTGAGGGAGAAGTACGCGGTACTTATCGAAATCGGTGGGGGCAGCGTTGAGGTAACTCTCAGCTACGGCGAAACCATTCTCTCCAGCGAAAGTTATCGTCTGGGCACCGTGCGCCTGTTACAGAAGTTCGGTAGTGTCACAGACAACCTTCTCTTTTTTAGCCGCATGGTGTTGGAATACGCGGAGCTGGCGCGGCAACGCATCGACCGCGAAATCGGCTCCCAGAAGATAGACCTCTGCATCGGTACGGGTGGCAATGTGGACGCGCTGGGAGAGCTGCGGCAACGGTTGTTACGGCGACGCAGCAACGAGTTCATCACCCTCGACGAACTGGCTACCCTAGTAGAGACCGTCGGACAAATGCCCGTTCAGGAACGCATCGACAAGCTGGGATTGCGCCCCGACCGCGCCGATGTGATTATCCCTGCGGGCATCGTTCTGCACATGATTGCACGCGAGACGCGCGTGCGCCAGATAACCATTCCACATGTGGGTTTGAAAGAGGGCATCCTCTGGGATATGTTGCCAGCTGCCATCGGGCAACGCCCCTCCATTGAGCAACAGGTAAAGGCTTCCGCCTTGCGCCTGGCGCAGAAGTACCTGATGGATATTCGGCATGGGCAGCAAGTAGCCCAATTGGCAGACAGGCTCTTTGAGCAGTCGGAATGCCTGCATCGTCTTGGGGGAGAGGAAAGACTATTGCTCTGGTTAGCCAGCCTGCTGCATGACATCGGGCAGTTCATTCAGCCAGCAGACCATGAAAAGCATGGCTACTACATCGTGAAGCACAGCCCGCTCATCGGTCTGTCGCCAGCGCAGCAGGAAGTGGTCGCTCATATCATCCGCTACCACCGCAAAGAGGCTCCTTCACTTCAGGACGACGGGTTCAGAAGCCTACCACAGAGAGACCGATTGACAGTAATGAAACTGACTGCTATACTGCGTCTGGCGGATAGTATGGACACCAGCCGCACACGCGCGTTGACAGACGTTTCTCTACAGCCCACAGGGCGGAACGGCTGGCGCTTGCTGGTGGAAGGAGAGGGTGACCTGCTGCTGGAAAAATGGCAGTTGCGCAAACGCAAGAAGATGTTTGAGGATGTCTTTGGTGTGTCGCTGGAAATCACATAGGGAGGGTAGACCGGTATGGACAGCAATGCCTTCGGTTTACTGGACAAGGCGATACGGGAGCGCACGCGCGTTCTACGTGCGCAGGTGAAGCGGTGTCGTAAATCGTTCAGCGAGCAAGCGGTGCATGACTTGCGCGTTGCGATGCGACGATTACTGGCATTGATGGATTTTCTGGCGTTTTTCAGCCAGTCGCCAGCCCTGCGAAAGGCAAGACGTGACATCAAAGGTCACCTCGACGCCTTTGACACCCTGCGCGATACACAGGTCATGCTGCTGGAAACCTCGCAGCGGATAACTGAGCTGCCCGCCGTCGAGCCGTTCCATCGCTTCCTGCAGAAGCAGGAGAAACGCTACCTGCGTCGTGCGCAGAAGGACATCAACACCCTGAAGAACGGTTATGCGAAACCCCTGCGCAGCGCGCTCAAAACAGCGTCCCAGTACGGCGAGGACGTGCTGGCACCGGTGGATGACGCTTATCAAACCGTTTTGCATCGGCTTGCCTTTGTGGACGAGTCCAACACGGCAACGGTTCACCGCGTGCGCATCGCCTTCAAACGCTTTCGCTACAGCGTGGAGGTGGTGAGGCCTCTTCTGAGCACCATGCCCGATGACCTGATACAGCGTCTCCACGACTACCAGACGCTGATGGGAGAGATTCAGGATATGGAGGTAATGCTGCGAAGTATTGACGAGTTCGCCACAAGGAATCAGCAGTGCATGATGGAGCCGGTGCGCCAGTTTTATCAGCAGAAGCATCAGGAGAGGGTGTCGGCGTATATCCAGCGCATGAACGAGGTATACTCATTCTGGCGCACGGCGCCGGAGCGACCGTTACCGTGGGATGTATCTGCTGTTGCGGAAACGGTGGTTGCGCTGGCCCAAGGGCACGAAAAAGCTGCTTTCGAGCCGCCGTCCGAAGCCGGGCTTCCCTCTGAACCCGCCGAGGTAGATATACCGGAGGCACAGCCTGCCGAGCACGGCAAGGAAGGGGATAGCGGGACAGCAGTTCCCGAAACAGATGCGGAGACAGTACCAGCCAGCGCATCGCCAGAGCAGGAGGAGGTCAGCGCATGAACCTGTATCTGGTACGGCACGCTATCTCTGTACCGCACGACGCACCGGGATACGAGGACGATAGCAAACGCCCTCTGACCGATAAAGGAAGAGCGAAAATGCGCGATATCGCGCGCGGCTTGAAGGTGCTGGGGGTATGTCCGCAGCTTATCCTCACCAGCCCGTACGTGCGCGCCCGCCAAACTGCCGAAATCCTCAAGGAGGTTCTCGGCACGACAGAAGGGCTGGTGTTTACCGAGAACCTGCTTCCCCTAGCTCATCCCGACCACCTGTGGGAAGAACTTCGCGCCTATGCGGGTGTCGACTCGGTTGCGCTGGTGGGACATGAGCCGAGCATCAGTGCGCTGGCGAACCTGCTGCTCGGAGTCAGCGGGCTGCAAATCGTGTTCAAAAAGGGAGGCGTGTGCTACCTCACCGTCGATTCCTTTGGCGGGGAGCCTCACGCTACACTGCACTGGCTACTGACACCAAGGCAGATGATAGCAATCGGTACGAAGAGATAGCTCCCCCGATGAGGTTGGTGCGCGACATGGGTGATTCTAAGTCACGTCACAACTCTTCCCCACGCTACGTCAACAGGGAGCTCAGCCTGCTCGAGTTCCAGCGACGGGTTCTCGAGGAAGCTGAAGATGAGCGCAACCCGCTGTTGGAACGGGTGAAATACCTCGCCATCTTCGGCTCTAACATGGACGAGTTCTTTATGGTGCGCGTGTCGGGCATTCGCGAACAGATTGAAGCGCAACTGAACCAGGTGTCCCCTGACGAGATGAGCCTGCACGAGCAGATAGCAGCCATTCGCAGGGTCTCGCTGGAGCTGTACGGGCGCGCGCTTTCCTGTCTGCACCGGAAGCTCCTGCCGCAACTGCGTCGTGCTGGCATCTACGTTGTGGACTACCATAAGCTGACCCCCTCTCAACGACAAAGAGCGGACCGGTATTTCAAAGAGGTCGTCTACCCTGTGCTGACGCCGCTGGCGCTGGACCCGGCGCATCCTTTCCCGCATATCTCTAACCTTAGTCTGAACCTAGCTGTCATCGTTCGGGATGCGGAAGGCACCGAGCGATTTGCCCGTGTGAAAGTTCCCAACACTCTGCCTCGCCTGGTACCGGTGAAGCGCTTCTCAGGGAGCAGACGCCCTGATGGTACTGCGCCCCACCGTCATTACTTTACCTGGCTGGAACAGCTGGTAATAGCGAATTTACAGGACCTCTTCCCCGGTGTGCAGGTCATGGCTGCCTACCCATTCCGCGTCATCCGTGATGCCGACATCGAAATCCGTGAACTGGAAGCCGATGACCTGTTGGAAACCGTCCAGCAAACGATTCGTGAGCGCAAGTTCGGCTCGGTCGTGCAGCTGGCTGTCGGCGAGGAGATGCCCTTCCGGGTGCGAAACCTGCTGATGCAGAACATGGAGCTCTACCCAACCGATGTGTATACGTTGGGACATCCGCTGGGGCTCAGCCAGCTGATGTATCTGTACGACACCCTACCCCGAAACGACCTCAAGTTCGTGCCGTATCGTCCAGCCATACCTGTCGAACTGCAAGCCACCTTGCAGAACGACAGCATTTTCGATGCCATCCGTCGGGGCAACATCCTGCTGCATCATCCCTATGACTCCTTTGAACCGGTAGTTCACTTTCTTCGCACTGCCGCACACGACCCAGACGTTTTAGCTATTAAGCAAACGGTGTACCGTGTGGGTAAAAACGCACCAGTCGTGCAGGCTCTGCTGGAAGCCGCAGAAGAGGGCAAACAGGTAGCGGTGCTGGTGGAGATCAAGGCACGGTTCGACGAGGAGAGCAACATCGGTTGGGCGCGTACGCTGGAGCGCGCGGGAGTGCATGTCGTGTATGGAGTGGTCGGGCTCAAGACTCACTGTAAGGTGGCAATGGTAGTGCGTCAAGAAGGCGACCAGATTCGGCGCTACGTCCATCTATCTACTGGTAACTACAACGCCACAACCGCTCAGATTTACGAAGACATCGGCATGTTCACGTGCGACGAAGACATCGGTTCCGATGTAACAGACCTTTTCAACTACCTCACCGGCTACTCGTACAAGCAGGACTACCGCAAGCTGCTCGTAGCACCTGTGAACTTGCGCCAGAAACTGGGCGAGTTAATCCGTCGGGAAACAGAACATGCCACTCGGGGAAGGGAGGCACATATTATCTTCAAGATGAACTCACTGGTGGACAAGGAGATGATAGACCTACTATACGAAGCCTCGCAGGCGGGAGTACGAGTGGACCTGTTGGTACGCGGCATCTGCTGTTTGCGCCCAGGCGTCAAGGACCTCAGCGAAAACATCTGCGTCATCAGTATCGTGGGACGTTTCCTAGAGCATAGTCGTATCTACTACTTCTGGAACGGCGGACAGGAAGAGGTATACTTGGGCAGTGCAGACCTGATGCCTCGCAACCTCGACCATCGGGTGGAAGTGCTCTTCCCCGTGCAACAACCGGAACATATTCGCTACTTGCGTGACCGGGTGCTAGAGACCTACCTAAGAGACAACATACGCGCTCGCCGCATGTTGGTAGATGGTAGCTATCAACGATTGCACCCAGCGTTCGGCGAACCGTGCGTCGATGCTCAGGCACAGCTGATGCGATGGTGACCCCAAGCGATTGGAAAGAGAAAATACTGAGCCTACCATTATGGGCTCTGCTATGCGTTGTCACCTGCGCAGGCTTGACGGTAGGGGTGGTGCTGGCTATAGCGGTATCCCGTCTGCAACAGGGCACTTTCGCACAAGTGACCGCTCTATCTACTGTGGGCGGCTTGGCGGTTCCTCTGATGACCGTATTCACCGTTTTCAAGTGGCTGTTCGACACGCTCATCCTGTGGATAGGCGTGCGGGTAACGGGTAGCATCGCCGGCGAGCCGTTTCAGGTGGGTTTTCTGGAGGGCTACCGCAACATGCTGGCGATTACGATGTTGATGGTGCTGAACTCCAGCATTGTCTTATTGCTGGCACTGCTCACCGGCTTCTGGCTGCTGCTGGTGCTCGCCTGGTTCGTTGACTTGCTGATATTGCGCGCCTTCCTCGAGATGGACTGGTACGAGATATTCCTGCTGAACGCCGTGCTGGGCTTCTTCAGCTGCGTGACCGGTGGGCTGCTGTGACTACGGCCATGGGAAGGTTGGCGTAGGCAACTGCCAGAACCATGCGATAAGCGACCACATGCACGCCGAGAGAAACTCGCCGAATATCAACCCCAAGAAGAACGGACGTAGCAGGCGGAAAGTGCGCATCCCCCCATAGCGTACCAGAGGTACCTTAATCAGCCACGCCGCCAGCATCGAGAACCAGAAGACCACGATACCCCAGGAGGGTGCCATGGCGTAGCCTAACGGGTGCAGCGGGAACCCTGCGATGCGCCAGCGGAAGTAGCTCAACAGCGCGCACACCAGAGCGCCGATCATCGCGAACAGAGGACCGTTGGGATACTCGCGCTGGGTGGGCACACTACCCATGAATGGTGCATTCTCGCGGAAGAACTGGATGCTTGCTGCGCTGTAGACGTAGCTGTACAGATTCACCGCGCCGTATTTGTAGGGCAACCACATCTGCACTACCAGCGCGATGGCGATGGCGAACAGTACCCCGCCCACCAGCAGCCAGAACACCCGACGCGCGCGCAGGCGTGCCTGCTCCGTCACCTTTTGCGCGTCCAGCAAGCCGGTCAGCAACATCCCGCGCAGGTCGCGCGTGTGCATCCCGTCCAGAAAAGAGAGCAACGTCAGCTGGCGCGCGCCTAACATCTGCCGCTCGCCAAAAGTGTAAATGTCCGTCGGCGTAAAGCAACCTTCCGTAATCAACAAACCACCCTCCGCCGTGCAACGCGACATGATGATTGCCTGAACAAACAGGTACACGCCAAAATGGAACAACGCCACCTGCCACGTCATCCCGAAATAGCGCGCCCACAGCAGAATCACCAGCAGGCTCGCCATCAGCCCCCAGACCGCCACGCGGTAGGAGAACATCTCTCGATTCTCCGCCTCGTCGGGGGGGGCGGCACCGATCGCGCGACGCCACACATGGCGCAGGTGATGCCGTGCGCTGAAAAGAGTGAGTATCGCCAGCATGAAGAACGCCCCTGCCCCCTGATATGCCACATGCGCGCCGAAGGTGGCGTGCTCGAAGGGGATGTTCTCGCTATAGGCGGCGGCAATCGCTTCTTGAAACTTGCCCAGCAGGTAAAACAGCCAGAAGGAAAAAAGCAAATCGGTAGGCATTAGGTAGAAGAAGCCGATAGCCGCCGGAGAAATCCAGATAGCCCAGTAGGTCACCTGATTCCAGGGACGCTCCGTGAACAACGGGTTCAGGTGAAACATTAACGGAACCTCGGGCACCGTCGGAACCCACTGGTGCAAACCGTTCAACAGGAACAGCCCGAACGATACCGTAAACCCAGCCCACATTAATCTATTGCGCAGGAACGATTGCGGTTGCAACATCATCTCCAGAGGCAGTTGCACCAGCGGAAAGGAGAGCTTTTCGCCTTCCACCCAGTGCCTGCGCAGGATGACGGTCATGCAGAAGAAGGCGGCGTAGACAGCGAGTATCAGAATGAGCCATACGAGAAGTGGTAGTATCCACTGCGCCCATGGCAGCACCACGCCGTAGGGCAGTCGCTCGTAGAACCAGACCGCTACGTCCTGCCTTGCTCCCTTATCGGGATGCCAGGGTACGAGCGCGGGTGGAATGTGCGGGAAGAAGAGCACATCCCAGCGGTTACCCGGGGCGTAGTAGTTGACCCCCACCAGCAGAGGCAGCCATCGTTCCATCAACCCTCGTGAGGCAATCATCGGGGCAGGAATCATCAGGATGTAAGCCACTGCCAGTTCCGCAGGGGTTAGCTTCGCACGGGGAAATACCCAACCCAGCAGCTGGTTGCCAGCCACCAGCACGAACAACACTCCCACCAGCGCGGGAGCCAGCTGCATCATCCCAATCTGGATGTTTTTCGCAATCAGCTCGCCGGCGGATACAATCACGCACAGGGCAACAATGCCTACAAATCCTACCACCAGCGCGCGCAGACGTACCGGCGGGGTTACCGAGGCGGGTTCACCTGTGCTTCGGGCCGTCCCCGAGGGGGCAGTAACCACTGCCTTTTGCATCGATGGATTTCTTCCTCCGATATATAACACTTGTGTAAAACAGCCATAACGTTTTGAAAAAACAGGAGTAAAATCCTGCTGCTTCTTATTCTGCAGAAGGGGAAGAGTTCCTGCCGTGCGGACAGGACGAGGCTCTTGCTGAGTGGAGCAGTTCCGCTTGCTGTCATTCTGAAGAATCTCGGTATCGCGATGGATTGAGATGCTTCGCTATCGCTCAGCATGATAAAATGGATTGAAACGCCTTTTCGGGTCAGAACACGTATATCCAAAGGTTGAAAAGAGGTCAAGTACTCGGCGTATCGGGTAGCCAGAAATCCGTGCAGGAATCACCCGCCAGCCTGTGTAATGCCCTCATCAGGAAAAAGATGCGTGCACAATGTCCACCCAATCTGTCCTTTACCCGCGACACGCTCCATCGGATAGAAGCCTCGTGTCGAAGAGAGTGGCTGTTGACCAACGGCATCGGAGGCTTCGCGTGCAGCACCATCGCTGGATTGCGCACGCGACGCTACCATGGGTTGCTCACCGCTGCCACTCCACCCCCTACCGGTAGAGTGCTGGTGCTGGCGGAAGTGGAGGCGTGGGTGGATGTCGATTCTCAAAGCCACCCGATTTCCAGCCACCTGTACCACGGCGCCATTCACCCGAACGGCATCCACCACCTGCAACGGTTTAGCTTGCATCCTTGCCCTGCCCATTTATACACGGTGGGCAACGTCGTGATTCAACGACAGGTGTGGCTGGTTCCGTATCATAACGCGGTCGTGGTGCGCTACACTCTGCTCTCGAGGCAGAGGACAGTGCGGCTACATCTGATCCCCCTATTCGCCTGTCGCGACTACCACACGCTCACACACGCCAATGACGCCCTGAATCCGTACGCCGAAGAGTTGGCGTCTGGGGTGTATCTGTTGACACCGTACCCTGGCTTTCCCGCTGTTTACCTGCGTACCGGCGACGCTCACTTGATCGCGCGTCCCGACTGGTACTACGCCTTCCACTACCCCGCGGAAACCGAGCGCGGACTGGACGATACAGAAGACCTGTGGACGCCCGGCACGCTGGTTTGCGACCTGCAGCGCGGTCAAAGCGTCACCGTTGCGGTATCGCTGGAGCCCTTTGTGGAGATGCCTGCGAAGCCGCCCGAAGAGCAGGAGGTGCCGCCTCCATTCTGCGAGCATCCGCTGGCGAGCGCGCTGTGGTGTGCGGCAGAGCAGTTTGTTATCCACCGCCCACAGGGCACGAGTATCGTTGCGGGATACCCCTGGTTTACCGACTGGGGGCGCGATGCGATGATTTCCCTGCGCGGTATCTTGCTGGTGCGAAATCGTTACGAACAGGCGCGAGAGGTGTTGAGCCTTTTTGCTGGATACATGCACGATGGGCTGATTCCCAATCGCTTCCCGGATGCAGGCGAAGAGCCGGAATATCACGCCGCCGATGCCACGCTGTGGTTTGCCTGGATGGCGGACTGTTATCGGCGGGAGACGGGCGACGAGCGGTTCTTCAGGGAGGAGATATACCCCCGTCTGCGGGAGTGTTTACAGGCATATCGCGAGGGCACGCGCTTCGGTATCCGAGTGGACCCTGCGGACGGCATCTTGCGCGTGGGTGAACCCGGCTGGCAAGTCACCTGGATGGATGCGAAGGTGGGCGATTGGGTGGTTACCCCGCGCGAGGGCAAGCCGGTGGAAATCGCCGCTTTGTGGTTGCAGTTTCTGCAGGTGCTCGCTGAGGCGGCGCAACGCTACGGCGACGCAGCTACCGCTTCGGCGGCTGGTGACTTGTTGAGACAGGCGCGTGAGGCGTTCATGAGCGCGTTCTGGATTGCGGAGCTGCATTATCTCGCCGATGTGGTAGATGACCGGGGCAGGCAAGATTGCCGTTTGCGCCCCAACCAGCTGATTGCGCTGGCAATACCACAGCCTCCTGTTCCGCGCGAGTTGGCAAGACAGGTGGTGCGTACTGTGGAACGTCACCTGCTCACTCCGTATGGATTGCGCACGCTGGCCCCTTTCGACCCTGAATATCGCGGGCATTATGGAGGCGATGTCACCACCCGCGACAGCGCGTATCATCAGGGTACAGTGTGGACGTGGCTGCTGGGACCCTACGCGGATGCGGTGCTCTTCACCTCCGGCAGAACGCCGGCTACCCTTTCGCATCTGCGCAGTTTGCTGAAGCCCTTCGAAAAGCACCTGCGCGATGTCGGATTGGGCACGGTATCCGAAATCTTCGACGGCGACCCTCCTCATCATCCGCGCGGCTGTTTCGCGCAGGCATGGAGCGTCGCGGAGCTGCTTCGAATATGGCACGTAACGACCCTCTAGCTCAGGCGACGCAGGATACACAGCGGGGTCTGCTGACTGCCCTGTCCCAGCGGGTTATCGCGAAACAGCTCCGTGACCAGCGTGCGGTTCAGCCCGCGGCTGGCGCCCAGCACCTCCACACCCAAATCGTTGGCGTCCACAATAGCGACGGGCACACCTATTTCGTCCGCAATATCCTGAGCCACTTTGTCGGGATTCTTCGGAGCCAGCGACGCATAGCGGTTATATGGCGGCAGAGTGTAGGGTGTGGGACCGTCTATCGCCGCCACACTGCGCCCCGCGATGCGGTAGAACATCCCGCGGATACCCAGCGGCTTGGTGATCGCCGCCACCGCCGCCGCCAGCAGAATGCGCCATACTCCTGCCTCGCGCAGTGCCAGCTCCATCGTTACCGGACTGCCAATGCCGATGCCGTGCGGCGTTTTGGTGACGTAACGGCTGAGCCAGCGAGCCAGAGGGCGGGGCTGGAGCTCGTCTATCGGAAAAGCCCTCCTCTGGCATATCGCGACGACCTTCTCGCTTATTGCCAGAATATCGCCCGGTTGGAGATGAGGTCCGGCGTACTGCCGAACGATTGCTACGATGTCTTCCCCGGTCTGCACCACGTGTGTGCGTACCGGATAGCGTGCCCATTCCTGCCCTTCAAACAGGCGCGTGAGCTCTTTGCCAGGGTTCGGTGACCATTGCATGTTCACACACCTCATCGATTACATCTTACATCCCGCGCTTTTTAGTGTTTCCACACACAAACGGAACTCACAGATACGGTTTGACATCTATGTATAGTGAAATGTCACCGGTGTATAGCATCCGTCTCCGGCGTATTCCTCGTGACATTACCGGTTTGTGTCGGTCTACGATTGACACGCGCAAACGTGCTGTAAAACAGGCACTGATTATGGAATATTCCCTCTGGAGGCGGCGCGAAAAACGGAAAAGGAGCTAAAAGGAGCAAATGAGTACCATGGCTACACCGAAGCATAAAGGTTCTGACGAGCGCTCGGTTAAGCTGACAAAGCGCGAGATTGAGGTGCTGTCGCTGATTATTGAGGGGCGCTCCAGCAAGGAGGTCGCGGACCTTCTGTTTGTCAGCAAGCGCACCGTGGATTTCCATCTCGCCAACATTTACGACAAACTGCAGGTATCGAACCGTGTTCAGGCTTTCCGGCGTGCCGCCAGCCTCGGTTTGATACCCTTCGATACTCACAAAGCGCCTTACGCCGAGTCCTGAGAGCTCCCTCTCGGTAGCCTTTTGGCAACACAGTGACCGGTGCAGCAAACCGGTCACTGTTGCTTTCGATATGCACGCACCATCTCCACGAAATAGCCATGCAACCGCAAATCCTCCGTCAGCTCCGGATGGAACGCGCCGCCCAGCAGGTTTTTCTGCTGCACCAGCACAATCTTGCCGTTCAGGCTCGCCAGCACTTCGACGTTCTCGCCAACGCGGGTCACGTAAGGCGCACGAATGAACACCGCCCGAAGCGGAGGCTCACCCAGTTTGGGCACGGGCAGGTCTATCTCGAAGCTGTCTACCTGCCTGCCGAAGGCGTTACGTGCCACCGCCACGTTCAACAATCCCAGCCTGGGCTGCTGGGGGTAGCCTTCAATCTCCCGTGCCATCACAATTAACCCGGCGCAGGTTCCGTACACAGGCATCCCTTGCTCTGCCCGCTGCCGCAGGAGCGTGTCCAGTCCGTACCGCTGCAACAACTTCATGATAGTCGTGCTTTCGCCGCCCGGGATGATTAAGCCGTCCACCTCTTGCAGCTGCTGTATGGTGCGCACCTCCTGCGCGTGCACACCGCATCGTTGCAGTGTGCGCAGGTGCGCCTCAAAATCGCCCTGTAGCGCCAGTACCCCGACCGTTAAAGGCTTGTGTTCCCGTTCCATCTTTACCGTTCTGCCTGCAAGAGCGGTGGCTCAACATGCGTATTCTCAGGGGCTGTCTCGTGCCCGCTCTCGACCATATCCTGAACGAACCTCTTTCGCAGCACATCGACAGGAAACATCGTCCCCTCCCGCTTATCGTAAAAGTACCAGTGCTCCCATCCATTGCAGGGAGCTCCTGTAATCAGGCGACCCATCTGGTGGATGGAGCCTTGCTCTTTGCCCATGCGGATATGTCCGTTCGCCAGCACCGTTGCCTGCAGCTCTCTCTTTGCCTGAAAGAACAGTGTTTCCCCCGGCGCGATGTAGCCGTTCTCCACCAGTGCCCCGAAGGGCACTCTCTTCGTTTTGTGGACTGGCGTTGATGCAGGTTCTATGGCTTCAAACAAGACAGGCAGCACCCGGTCAATACGCTCTCTGGCGACGGCGACATAACGCGGGTCGCGCTCGATGCCTATCCAGTTCCTGTGCAGGCGTTTGGCAACTGCTCCGGTGGTACCCGTACCGAAGAACGGGTCGAGTACCACATCACCTGCGTCCGTGCTGGACAGGATGACCCTGTACAGCAACGCTTCAGGCTTCTGGGTAGAGTGCGCTTTCTCCCTATTGATACGGATTCGCTCGCTTCCTGTGCAAATGGGGATGCACCAGTCGCTGCGCATCTGCAAGCCATCGTTCAGCGCTTTCATGTCGTGATAGTTGAAGGTGTACTTCGCGCCCTTCACCTTCTGCGCCCAGATGAGCGTTTCATGCGCGTTCGCAAAGCGTACCCCCCTGAACTGCGGCATCGGGTTGGTCTTCACCCACACGATGTCGTTCAGTATCCAGAAGCCCAGGTCCATCAGAATCTTACCGATTCGGTAGATGTTGTGGTAGGTTCCGATGACCCAGAGTGTGCCTGTGTCTTTCAAGACGCGCCGCGCGGCGGACAGCCATGCTTCGGTAAACCGGTCGTAGTCGGCTAGGCTCTGGAACCTGTCCCATTCGTCGTCCACGCCGTCCACAACGGTCATGTTGGGGCGGTACAGCTCCTGACGAATCTGCAAGTTGTACGGCGGGTCGGCGAAGACCATATCCACGCACCCCTCCGGCAGACCCTGCATCACCTGTATGCAGTCGCCCACCAGTATCTGGTTCAGCGGTAATCTCGCCATGTTTGTTTCCGTATTCATGATACCCCAGAAACCCTTGAGGCGTTCACTGTATCCGCTGAATGGCTATCGGGCCAAACACCGGCACTGCCATGTCCGCTTCATCTACCACGTTGCAATAGGGGTCAATGCCAAAGCCGTACCACAGGGTGGCGTTTTGCGGACAGGTTTCGGTAAGGTGCAATAAGATGTCGGTCGGCGAGGCTTTATCCACCTCCATCTTGTAGATAATACGATAGGGGTGGTGCTGTGCGCTGCGGATGGAAAAACCGGAGATTCTGCCGGCTGCCGTCAGCCTACCGTTCACCTCCATAAAACGCACGCGGATGCGAGTGCCCTCCGGGTTATCCACGAATGCCCCTGCCGGGCGGGGTCCCTTCTGGATATCGCTTCGCCCGAACAGCTCTCTCAACGCGATATTTGCCAGACGCTTCCCCAATCGCTTTAGCCCCTGCGTGCCGACATGGATGAGGTCATCCAGCTCTAGGTCTACCGATGCAACCACCGCCGTGTTGGGTATCTGCTCGGCGAGGCGACGCTGCATATCCTGCACCTGATTCCACGCGAGCTCGCCTTCCTCCGGCATTGCCACCACGAACCGCCCGATTTGCACCGTGTAGAACGGCAGGTTCGGGTCGCCAAAATCGGTGCGGACGCTTTGCACGAGATGGGTAAATCGCTCGGCAAACAGCGGAGCATCGTTCGGGTTGGCGTCGCTTTCCCCCTGATACCAAAGCAGACCTTTCACCTTGCCGCCAACGGCATTCACGCGCCTCAACATGGAGCCATACAGCGAGCCGCCGCCAAGATGGGCTAAGTCCGGGCTCCACTGCGACAGTGAGGTGCCGCCATGCGCACAGGGGATGAGACCCACCGGCACGCCGGTCGCCTCTACCATTGCCTTCGCAAAGGTTAAGCCTAACCCTGCTCCCTTGTTGCGGGTGCGGTGCCATTCTGCGTGTTGTTCGTCGCCGGGGATGACGCCGTTCGGATTATGCACCGAATCGATAGAGCAACACAGCCAGTGCAGCGGCTCCTGCGCCATCTCCCAGCTCTCCGCCATTGTATAGCTGTGTACCAGAGGATGCGGCGTTTCCACATCCACCAGGTCGCCCACGCCTTCCATGTTGGACTGCCCGGCAAGCACCCACAGGTCGCCCACCAGCACCTCTTTGACTTCGACAATCTCTTCTGGCTGGCGACGCAGGCGAAAGCGTAATGTATAGGCGCCGCCGGTTTGCAGGTGGAGAGAAGCCTGCCACTGCCCCCCCTCCGCTTTGCCTGCCTCTGTCCAGTTCTGGACAGAACCATCCGGTTTGACAATCTGTGCTTCTACCGCGTCTGCTGTGTCCGTATGACACCGCCCGCTAACGGCTACAACTGCTTGCTCTCGTTCATCACGTTGAAATACCTGATAGTCAACCGCTCCGTGTTCTATCTGCAACGTCGGTTCCTCCTGTCGTCCGGTTACTATCTGTTTTCCGCAGCAGATGGGCAGCTACCTGCCTTATGTGAGACTGCTTGACGTTGAAGCGTGGAGAGCGTATCGTAAGGAAGGAGAATACTTAGGAGATGCCGGAAAGCACGCTGGAAAGAAAGTTGCAGGCTGAATGCAGCGGTTCACTGCATGTGTACCGAGGGCACGAGATGGGCGAAGGAGCTGCTGCGCGAGCACGCCGTACGGATGGACTGGAGCTACTTGCGCCAGCGGGCACGGGTTGGCGAAGGCATGTCCAGCGCCAGCGAAAACGTGTATCTTCATTTTCGTGAATGCGGGGCAGGAGAACGGGGTGCAGGAGCAGGAATCCTTACAAAGCTCCAATACGAGGGAAGGGTCTATTGGTATGGCAGCTTTCTGGCGCCGGTGGCTAGGGCGCAAGCAGGTTGTCCTCTCTTTGGGCAAAGGTGCGGAGATCCGCCAGCTGACCCTGCAAGATGCTCCGGCGTTGTTCGACCTGACCGTGCGCAACCGCGAACGCTTGCGTCGCTGGATGAGCTGGGTGGATTTCGTGCGCAGTGAGGAGGATACGCGGGGCTTTATTCGCGAGTCGTTACGCAAATTTCGTTCAGCACGCAGCCTGCAGATGGGGATATGGTGGAACGGTAGCCTGGTAGGTACGGTTGGGCTGTTTCGCACTGCCAGCGCGGAGCAGGAGGCGGAAATCGGCTACTGGATCGATGAGGCGGCAGAAGGACAGGGGTTGGTAACCCGCGCCACACGAGAACTGGTTCGTTACGCCTTTGAGCAGTGGCAGGTGCCGGCGGTGCGCATTCGTGTGGAGCCCGAAAACGTCCGCAGTCGCGCTATCCCTGAGCGGTTGGGCTTTCGCCTGCGCGGGGAGGTAACAGAGGACTGGGCGGACGGCAGCCAACGCACTTTGCTGATATATGTGATGCGTGTCTCCGAGTTTCATGATCAGCACACAGAAGAACACGGGTGAGACGGATTGATGCGGATTGCCCAACCGTCTTCATCCGTATGCTATTTCCCGGAAGGACACGGATTGACACAGATGAGACGAATTGGCACAGATACTATCCGTGTTCATCCGTTGCATCGGTGTTTATCCGTGTGCTATTTCCCGGAAGGACACGGATTGACACAGATGAGACGGACCGGCACAGATACTGTCCGTGTTCATTCGTTGCATCGGTGTTTATCCGTGTGCTATTTCCCGCAAGGACACGGATTGACACAGATGAGACGGAGCGGCACAGATACTATCCGTGTTCATCCGTTGCATCGGTGTTTATCCGTGTGCTATCAAGCCGTGAGGAGGTTCTCATGCTACACAAACAGTTGACCAACAAAATCATCGCTGCATTCTACAAGGTGTACAACACACTGGGGTACGGCTTTCTGGAAAAAGTGTATGAGAACGCGCTCGCCCACGAGCTGCGTCAGCAAGGTTTGGATATACGTCAACAGATGCCTATCAAAGTGTATTATGACGGTCAGGTGGTAGGAGAGTATGTCGCTGATTTATGCGTAGAGGGATGCGTGATCGTGGAGATTAAAGCGGCAGAGTCGTTATGTCCTGAGCACGAAGCACAGCTGCTCAACTATCTGAGAGCCACCGAGATAGAAGTTGGATTGCTGTGCAATTTTGGTCCGCAACCTGTATTCGCTCGAAAAATACTCACCAACGACAGAAAAGAAACCTAATCCATAAAGGCCTCTTTCCTGAAGCGGCATTTCGCTATTGAAAATGTTGGCTTCGCTGGGGTACACTGGGAACACCAGGTAAGCAGGAGGTGTCCGCTATCGCACACGTAGCACACGAACATGACGAGGGGCGCAGACGCTTCCTCAAAGCCTCGGCGCTGGGCATCGCGGCAATCGCCAGCGGTTTGCCTGCCGTCGAGAGCTTGGCAGAAACAACAGGGAACGTTTTCAGACTCAACAGGAGGATAGGAGCGATGGAGGTTGTGAAGATCGTAGCGAAGCCGCTGCCGGAGAAAGTGTACAACACCGAGAGCGCAGGCATTTCACGCAAGACACACGATGAACACTACAAGCTGTATCAGGGCTATGTGAACAAAGCGAATGAGATCCGCGAGAAGCTGGCTGCGTTGGACAAAGACCCGGCAAAGGCGAACCAGACCTATTCGGACATCCGCGTGCTGAAGGTGGAGTACACCTTTGCGCTGGGCGGCGTGAAGAACCATGAACTGTACTTTGACATTCTGGGTGGCAAAGGCGGCGCGCCTACGGGACCTGTAGCCGAGGCGATTAACAAGCACTTCGGCTCGTACGAGGCGTGGGCGCAGGACCTGAAAGCGACCGGCATCGCCGCGCGCGGGTGGGTGTGGCTTGCGCTGGACCACGACGATGGGAGCCTGTTCAACTATATCGGTGACGCGCAGAACACTTTCCCGATATGGAACGCCACGCCCATTCTCGCGCTGGACACTTACGAGCATGCCTACTACTACGACTTCCAGACCGCCCGCGCCAAGTACATCGACGCCTTCTTGCAGGTGATCGACTGGGATGCGGTGAACGCACGGCTGGAACAGGCATTAAAGATGTATAACGCGGGGAGATAAACGCAAGCGGGGGCGACCCGCTGGCCGCCCCCTACCCGTAGATATGCACCAGCCCGTGCCAACCCTCAGTACGCCCACCCTCCGCCTGTCTCCAGCGACTGCCCGAACTGTCCGATGCCAAACCTCTGCACCTCGTGGAAGGCTTTGATGCGTAGGCGGAAGATCACCTCGCGGTCGGCACGGAAGCCCAGCGGGTTGTCGATATACCCTACGCTCAACTCCCAGCAGTGCAGGTCCCACGTCAGCAGGAGCTGCCTGCCCTCAAAGCGATTCACGTAGCCGTTGTAGGTGAGAACGGTCTGCACGCGCAGGGGCATTCGGAATATCTGCGTGTCCAGCCAGAGGTTCGCGCTCGCCCAGCGGTGGCGGATGGGGTCGTACACTCCGTTCAAGTTCATCGAGAAGGGGGCGGTGCGGGCACGCAGGTATGCACGCAGATAGTTCCACTGCCCCTCGTTAAGGTTCAGCGTGGATTGCACATTCAGCTGCCATGCGGGGTTCGGTTGCCACAGCACGCCCAGGTTCAACGGCTGCCAGGGGCGGCTGCCACGCTGTCGGGCAAAGAGGTCGTAGCCGGTATACGCCCGGACGGATAGAGCGCGGCTCGCGTTCCACTCCAGCCCCGCCGAGGCGAAGTTCGTGGCGCCAGTATACTCCGTGCGCAGGGGGGTAAATCCATACGGACGCAGATAACGGTAGTTCATATACCATCGGCTGTTTTGCCCGAAGCGCAGCTGCCAGTCGGAGTTACCTTGCAGGATATACTGGGCGGTTCCATCGCTGGTAAACACCTGTCGGAAGAGGGCGGAGGTGCTCAACGAGCTTCTGCCTCCGCTGGAGGTGGTAGGGGTCCAGCGGGCTTCAAACAGCACACGCTGAATCGGATTGCCCTGCGGCAGCTCGCGGAAACTGCCCAGCCCCAGCTGCATCTGTAGTCCCATCTCCTTACCGAACAGACGGCGGTCGGTGGTAGAGAGGAGCAGCTCGGGCGTTTTTTCGATGCCGCCGAAGGTGAAGCCTCCCGTCTGCCCACCGATGGGGATAATCCGGTTGAAGGCGAGGCTCCAGTCAAACTTGCTACTGCTGCCGCTTAGTGAGGCTTGCGTGGCGAGCTGTTCTTGCTCGGAGCGCACCTCCCCGCCCGATTGCGAGCGGAAGCGCGACAGGTCGGTAGAGAAGGTCAGCGAGGCGCGCGTGCCCCAGCGTTGATTCCATCGGAGTGAACTGGTGGAGGAATCGGTAGAATAGCCCGCACTGCTCTGCTGGCTGAGACGCGAGAGAAGGGACAGGTTGCCCGACGACCACGCCCGGCTCAAGCTCACCTGCCAGCTGGATGCACGGGTATCCGAGTAGTACAGATAGCTTCCCGAACGCAGGTCGCCAGTAAGCCGTGCGTTAAAGCCCAGCAGTTGCTGTTCATGGCGCAGCTGCGCGGTGACGGAGCGGGTAGCGCGACTGCGGTCGTTCAGGTAGTAGAACGAAAGGAGCCCGGCAGCGCCCTTCCAGAGATACTGCTGGTCGACGCCCAATCCGATACCCTTTTTCTGCATCAGGTCAATGCGCGCCGTGCCCGCGTTGTCGCCCAGCAGGTAGCCCAGCGCGGTCTTCACATAATACCCCTCTTCCACCGACTGCCCGACCTGCGGCAGGGTACCACGCGAGAGGCGTCTGTCCAGCGGCACCACCAGCGTGGGTAAGGTAAACAGTTTGCGACCCAGCGCATTCAAGCTGACCGCTCGTGCTACCAGACGCTTATCCACCACCACGTCCACGCTGCGGGTGGAAAAATGGTAATGTGGGTGCTCCAGCAAACAGGTAGTCGCCTCACCGTGTTGCATCTGGGCATGCTGTTGCTCTCCTTGCAGTTGCTGCCCGGACAGACGCACCGCACCACGCAGCTGATTTTTGAGAAACTCGGGCAGGAGGTCTGCGCTCGCGCCCTGCATCTGCCACGAGCGTCGGCGCACATTCAGGCGAAGCATCTCGCCACGTGCGTCCATTCCACCGCCCTCCAGAGTGACCCTGCCCTGAAACAGGTACTCGCCCCTGTCCAGATTGCCTTCCACGCTTTCTGCCTGAATGGTGTACTCGCGCCAGCGGGCGAGGATGTCGCTCGCCAGCAGGTTGTTCTGGGCGTCCAGAAAAAGGGTGCCGAACCGCTCGACATCCAGTCGTTCCACCCTGCGCGAGATGGCTTCGGCAGGTGGTTGCGGTTGTTGGGCGAGGGCAATGCCACTATAGAACAGCAGGAGGGTGAGGAAGAGGGGGAGGAACCTAACCCCCTGTCCCCCTTCCCTACAAGGGAAGGGGGTGCTTTCTGCGCGGCTCCCCTCTCCTCGTAGGAGAGGGGTCGGGGGTGAGGTCATCATCGGCTTCACTGCCTCACCTCCCTCTTGCGCTGGGCGGCGCGCATGTTCAAGGTGAGCAGCACGGTAAAGAACAGCGTGTAAAACGCCGCGATGCTCCACCGCGAAGGAGCAGGTAACGCCATACTCGCCCATGCCGGGAGTGCTAGCAACCGAACGCTTTTGTCCACCGTCCACGCGCTCAACGCTATTGGGGCGCAGAGCAAGTCGGGCAGCCAAGGTAGGCACGCTGCCACCAGCCCCGCGCAGGTAAGCACCTGCACCGGCATGGCGATAACAAGGTTGGCTATGGGCGCAATCAAGGACATTTGACCATAGTATAACGCGGTCAGCGGGGCGGATGCCAGCGTGCAGATGACACTCAAGCACACGACAGCGAGGATTGCTCGCAAGGGGCGCAGTCTGTCGCTTGCCGCGCCTGTGGCGATAGCCCCGGTCCATCCTGCCGAAGCCACTATCGCAGCCACCAGCGTAAACGAGAACTGAAAGCTGGGGTCACGCAGTGCGCCGGTGTCTGACAGCACAATCAGGAACCCCGCCAGCGCGAGCGAGGTTGGCAAGTCGCCCTCTCGTTGCAGAGCAGTGGCTCCTGCGATAAGCGTGCCCATGATGGCGGCGCGCAAAGAGGGGTCTCCACCTGCAGCCACTCCTGCGAACAACCAAATAACCAGTATAACCGCCAGCGCAGAAGCCTTGCGTGACAGGTTGGCAAACCGGCATATCGCCCACACCGCTATCGCCAGCATCGAAACGTGCGTTCCCGATGGCGAGAGGATATGTACTGTGCCGGTACGCCGGAAGTTTTCGCGAATGGCATCGTCCAGTTTTACACGGTCGTTCAGCACAATTGCAGCGGCGATGTGTCCTTCGCGCGTGGGCAGATGGAGGCGCAGGTTGCGTATCAACATCCGGCGCAAGCGCGAGAAGAGAACGCTCCAGTGCGGTTGGGGCAGGTGCTGGATGCGGTATGGACGCAACGTTCTGGAGATGCCTTGCCTGCGCAGGTATCGCGCAAACGATGCGTCCGGGTCTGTCGGCGTGGCGGAGGGCATCCGTAACCTGCCCTCCAGGTGCACACGTTCACCCGCGAATACGTTGTCTACCAGCGTTTCCGGCACATGCACCCACAGACGCACCGGCGTGCGAATGGTGCGGTGTGCAGTAACCAGGCTTTCTGTGCGCAGGACAAACCGCCATGTACCCGCTTTTCGGGTCGGCTCTGTGGTCACCACGCCGGTAGCCGCCACCACCTCGTCGCGGGGCAGGGTGCGCCAGAGCAGGTCATCGCGGTAGGCGTAGCGAATGCCCTGTGTTGCGCCCAACCACAGCGCCAGCACACTCAACAGGGCGGTTGTTGCGGAAAGCAGCCGATACCGCTGGAGTAGCCATCCGCCAGCGGTCAGGAGCAGACATCCCTGTATCACCGGCAGGGGAGAAAAGGTCACGCCTGCGGCAGCTCCCGCCAGGTAGCCGCCGCAGAAAGTTGCCAGCGGTCTGCCGTTGACCGCTTGAAACCGTTTGCGCCACCTCTTCTCAAAGGCTGCAGATTGCATCCGTGCCCGCGCTCCGGCGTAGTGGTTCGTTATACCGCTTTCTCTGAAGGGCGTCATGTTCCTGCCGTACCGTTTGGGACAGGAGAGGGTTTCAGTCCCAGTGCGCGCCCGACAGATTGCCCGCACAAAAGGAAAATCCCCCTCCTGCATCAGGAGAGGGATGTGGAGGGAAGGAAGTGTGTTGCTGTTAAGCCTTTTTGCGCAGGCGCAGCGCCACCGGCGCCAACCCGCTCAGCATCAGTGCCCACGTGCCCGGCTCGGGAATGACGGGAGCGGGAGGAGGCGGATTGTAACTCAGGTTCACCATTTTGGTCAACCTGCCTTCTAGCGTCTGTTGACCGGATATCACCTTGCCGCGCCACTGGAACACGTTGGTCATGTCGCCCTGTCCGAAAGGCAGACCCGAATTAGACACGTTGTAAACCGCGTTGTCGTTCAGCAGGGCGCGCAGGGTTGAGAATGCGCCTGCCTCATACCCAACGAGTCCTGCCTCACTGGCGATAAGGTCTGCCGCGGTGGTACCGTCCACATATCGCACCGTCTGCGGATTGACGAGAACACCGCTGTCGTCCCACCCTGTGCCGTTCAGGTGAAAGTCCGAATAGGAGAAGAAATCTACATCGAGAGTTGGTCCGGCAGACTTGACGGAGAAGTCGATATCCACTTTGGCTACTGTGGGGCTGACACCGGAGAGAGTATAGTTTAGCTCGATGACCAACCCTGCCTGCGCGAAAATCAGTCGCGCCGTATTTGTGGGGTTTGGAGTTACAAAACTCGGGTTGGACAACGCCTGCTCCGCGTTCATTGTACTGGTGCGGAACCACCACCAGTTCTGATGCATATGGTCTGTACCAGAAGGGTCTTTGAAATCCCCCAAGCCCTGGCTGCCGACGTATTCAGAGTAAGTCCATCCGTTATCGGTTAAGGTAAACGTCTGAGCCTGCGAACCGCCAGCCAGTATCCAGCCCAGCGTAGCCACCAGGGCGAGACACCACAGGAACCTGCTGCTTGCCATATCAGGCACCTCCTATCGAAATGTGTTCTCGCCCTTAATTTAATGCAAAGTCTGTACCAAAGGTGCTGGGCAAAATACGGGTTGTTGGCATAGTGCGGCAGAAAAACGGCAAGATTGCTGTCAGTAAACTTGCGGGGAAACCCGTTGCAAAAGCTGGTCTAACGATGATGAAAGCAGGAGCATCTCCCCTCTCCCTGTGGGAGAGGGGACGGGGGAGAGGTTACAATCAGATTCTTCGCTGTGTTACCACCCCGCCGCGTGACCGTCACAGCGGGGGTCGGAACCGGCAAGGAGCGCCTTGCTTTGGGGATGCACCGCAATCACCTGCACCGCTCCCGATTGCCCCCAGTCGGGTAACAGCAGCACGCGATGCCCCTTGCGCTCCAGCTTTTGCAGGGTCTCCATCGGCGTGCGACGCTCGACTTTCAGCCCTTCCGGGTCGTGCTGCCAGCGGGGGGCTTCCACTGCCTCCTGGGGGTTCATGCCGAAGTCTATCAGGTTGCAGATAATCTGCGTGTTGCTCTGTACCTGCACATCGCCACCCGGCGTGCCGCCCACGAAAGCCAGTTCGTCGCCGCGCGTCAGCAGGTAGGCGTTGAGGGTGTGCGCGGTACGCTTGACCGGCTCCAGCGCGTTGGGGCTGTTGGGGTCTAACGAGAAGCCCGTCATACGGTTGTTGAACAGGATGCCCGTGCCTTCCGCTACCTGCATACACCCAAAAGAGTGGAAGATGCTCTGGATAAAGGAGATGGCGTTGCCGTAGCGGTCCACGACGCAGAAGTAGGTGGTGTCATGCTCAATCTCGCCGGCGGTGACGCGGTCGGCGGCGCGGTTCAGGTCTATCTGCTGGCGGCGTCGCTCTGCATACCCTTTGCTCAGCAGAACGTTCATCGGCACGTCCACAAAGCGCGGGTCGCCAAGGTAGGCGTGCCTGTCCGCGAAAGCGAGTTTCTTCGCCTCCACCTGCAGGTGGATGACCTCCGCGCTGAGCGCGCCCATACTGCGCAGGTCGTAGCCCTCCAGCAGGTTCAGCATCTGCGCGAGGATATGTCCTTGTGATACGGGCGGTTGCGCGTGCAGGGTGTACCCGCGGTACTCCACGCGAAGCGGTTCCAACCACTCGGCGGGCGGCTGCGCGAGGTCCTCTTCCGTACACAGTCCCCCGTGGTGCTGGCAATGACGCACGATGCGCTCGGCAATCTCGCCCCGATAGAAGTCCATCGGTCCGGCGGTGGCGATGCGGGTCAGCGTCCAGCCGAGGTTCGGCTGGGTGACCATCTTGCCCGGGTAGGGTAGCTCCCCGTCAGGCACCAGCTCGCGCCAGGTGATGGGGAACTGTCGCAGCAGGTGCTCATGCGCAGCAAACACCTGACTGTAACGGTAGCCGGCGGGAAACCCCTGCTGGGCGTAGCGGATAGCGGGCTGGAGCAGTTCCGAAAGCTCACGGGTGGCGTATCGCTCGTGCAAAAGCGCCCACGCAGATACCAGCCCGGGTACCGACGCGCTCTGCATACCGCGTGCAGGGATACCGTCGTGGAAACGCTCGCGTGTCGCCGCACGCGGGGCAGGACCGGAGGCGTTGAGCGCATGCGTCTGACGTGTGCGGGCGTCGTACACTATCACAAAAGCGTCTCCACCGAGGTGGCTGTTGTAGGGCTCGATCACCGTCAGCACCGCGCTGATGGCGATCGCGGCATCTACGAAGTTACCACCTTCCTGTAGCACATGCAGTCCCACTGCCGTTGCCAGCGGTTGAGAGGTTGCCACCGCCCCGTTTCGGGCAACCACGACGCCACGATAGGTCATTCGCCCGGCTCCTTTCCCCGTTGCAGTTCCGCCTCCAGCGCGCGCACACGGGCTTCCAGTTCCGCTGCCTGTTCGGCGAGCTCCATTGCGGTCGGGATGGCACGTCCTTTCGTGGGATCGTAGAGCCGCACCTTATATCCCTCATCCTCTGCCCGTACCACGATGGATAACCCCAGCCGCTCGCTATGAGCGCGCCACTCACGGTCGTTCGGTCGCTCGTTGGGAATCCGCTGGTACTCATGCCCAACCAGGCGGTGCAGCATCACAGGCTCTATGAGGTAATCGCGTGTGACATCTATCAGGATGTACTCCTTCACGCCCAGTCGTTGGTAGAGCCGGTATTTCCTGCCCAAATCCTCCGGTGCGGTAGAGCGGGAGGTCAGTTCGAATATCACATCCGGCGCTTTGCCCATCTCCCACACTTTCCACGTGGGGCGCCAGGGGCGTTTAGGCACTCCGAATGCCACATACACATCGGGAGCAACGCGCTGAGAGGGGTTGCCCTCAATCCAGTACATGAACTGATTACCCGCTACATACACATCTTCGCGCCCGGCGAAGTACCGCATCAGCGCGTCCAGCAGATACAGCATCGCTTCCAGATGTTCAGGCGTCTCTGCCATTGGCTTCCCATCCGACACAGGATAGCGTACGCTTTCTATTGCCTGCGAGATTGCCATCGGCATCACCTCTTGGCTCTATTATAACCGATTTCACCCGTGTTCGAGGTGCAGGTGCCGCAGCGCGGACAACGCCTCCGCCGTTTGCGCCACCCCTTCGAACTCACCTGCCAGTATCGCCGCCTTCGGGAACAACGCCCCACCCACTCCTACCATGTCCGCCCCTGCGTGCAGGTATTCGGCGGCGTTGTGCGCATTCAGCCCGCCTACCGCCATCAGCGGTATGTGCGGCAGCGGCGCCTTCACCTCTTTGAAAAACTGAGTGCCCAGCGTCACCGCCGGAAACACCTTCACGATGGGCGCACCCATCCGATAGGCGGTGAAAATCTCCGTGGGACTGAAAACACCGGGAATGGGTGGAACATTTGCCTCCAGACTGGTCTCCACCATGCCAGCATCCAGTATTGGCGATACCACAAACTGCGCCCCCGCATCTATCACCCGTTTGGCGTTCTCCGCATCCAGCACCGTGCCCGCGCCCACCAGTGCTTTGCCGTCCCATCGCTGGCGAGCCTCGCGCAGAATCTCCAGCGCGTTGGGTGTGGTCATGGTCACCTCGACCGCCAGCAAACCGTGCTCAATAGCCACTTCCAGCGCACGCAGCGCAAGGTCCGACTGCGGCAGGCGCAGGATGCCCACCACCCGTTGCGCGAGCAGTTGCTGTATGAGTTCTTGCATCGCAATCACCTCTCCAGTACGGTTCGCCGAAGTGTGAGGAAAAGCCTGCAGGCAACGCGGATAGTCATCGGGCGTTCGGTGTTGGAATCTTCCCGCTAGTGATTCACCACACGTGATTATTCAGGTTTGATAGGCCCTTCGGGCGCATCTCGGTCCGGCATCACCACCAGCGGACACCTGCCTGCTGCGAGGAAACCCAGTCGGCGTGTGGGTATGTGCAGGATGAGGATGTACTTTCCCAGCGCGAACACCACGTAGTCGCCGGGCAGACAGGTTGCCCAACGGGTGGGCCATGCGACGAAAGGGGTCTCCATACCGAGAACATAAGCCCTCTGTTGGCGGTGATACACCTGTAACCCTCTCTCCGCCCACAGGAGAACCCTCCGGCGCATTGCGTCATTCCTCTAATCAGGTGGTGTTGCCCGCGTCGGTATCTGTAGCGGACGCCCCACGCTATCGGTGAAGCGTACCGTCAGATTCCAGAGGTTGCCGTGATTGACGACCTTGACCACCAGCAGGTGCCACCCTGCACCATTTCCGGGCACCGACACGCGGTCTTGGTCGGGCTGGAAGCCGCGAGGCACATCTGCTACCAGAATCGGCTTGCCGTCCAGCCACACCGCCGCGCCGTCGTTGCTGCCCAGCCGCAGGCTGATGACTGGGAGACCGGGCAGCTGTACCCAGCAGGCAGCGTACGCGCTCACCCAAGGGTCACTGCACAACAGGCTGCGCAGATCGAGTAAGCCGAAGGGGTGATTGACGCTTACTTGCCGCCAGCCCGCTTCCCCTGACAATGTGGAGAACTTCTGGGAAAGGTTAACTGCATCTACCGGAATGTCCGCGTTGCTCAGCTCGCCCGGGTTGCAGCGGAACGGTCCTATCACCTGCCACTCGGTGATGAAGCCCAGCTTGTGGGCGAACGCCGCGCCTTCCTTTTGCGCCTCGCGCCACGCCTGTCCGCGCGCCTCGGTGGTAGTGTAGCCTGCGCTTGTCAGCAGTTCCACGTATGCCTGCGCCTCGCTACCGCGCTCTTGCGACTCGTGCCGTGCCAGCCACATATCGATGATGTCATGCTGACCGCTGTTTTGCAGCTCCTGCACCATCTGCGCGAACTGCAGGTCCGCCTCCCAGGCGCGCATGATGTCGCCAGCGCGTCGGGCGGTTGCCGCCTGCCACTGGAGGGTGTAAACGCGGTGCCCGATTTGCAGCTTGCGTACCCGCTGTTTCACCGCCTCCGAACGCGCTTTGCTGAACGCCTCCTCCAGCAACTGGCGCCCCTGTTCCATTGCTTCCGAGGAGGGATACACCCACCAGTCCTCGTGGTTCTTCGCCTTCAGGGGCATACTCGCCATCAGGTTCTCATACAGGGTGAAGTATCGGTACACCGGCTCGGCGGATTCGGCGAACAGATGCTGGCAAAACTCACGGATTAGCGCGTCGGTATCGGTTTGCGGATTCCACACCAGCTTCACCGCCGCGAAGATATTCAGGGGCTGCGTCCACCAGTCATCATGTGTCTCACTGTTCAGGTGCTCGATGCCCACCTTCGCATAGAAGGGGATGTCTACCTTCAGCGTATGCACCAGCGGCCATTGCCCGAACCACTGCCAGTGCCCGTAGTAGTCGTAGATGCCCACATGGGGACACAGCTCGCGCCAGCGCAGTACCGCTTGACGAAACCGTCTGCACGGGGCGCAGTCAGCGGTGATGGGATGGGCGTGACAGAACTCCCACGGCGTGTGACATATCACCGGCATCAGATTGGGGTGAGGCTTTACCTTCAGGGGTGGGTCGGTGTGCGTGAGGTAGGCGTAAAAGCAGAGTATCTTATCCGGGTAGCGCTTCGCTACCTCTTCCGCAATCTGGTTGAAAAACACCAGCAGGCGGTCGGTGAACTGTCCTCCGGGCGCGAAGGGGTCTACACCCAGCTCTCGGTCCAATGCACGGCAACGTTCGCACTGGCAAAACTTGCCGGAGTCGTTGGGTGACAGAGAGAAGGTTTTCGCCTGCGGGTTTTTCTCAAAGTAGTCCAGCACCCTCTGGATAGCGAGACGGATGACCTCGGGATGGGTGGTACACAGCTGCCACTTCCGTTGCCCGTCGATGAGCGCGAACCATTCGGGATGTCGGTCCACCTCCTTCAGGGAGATAATGCCTTCCCAGTTGTGGCTGTGCCAGTAGGGTTGAAACCCTGCCAGGCGGTTGCGCCGTCTCCACTCTGCGCCTCTAGGCGGGTCTGCCTGATAGCCGCCGAAGCCGGTGACGCTAGGGATGGCAGGCTCGCGCGTTTCATCCAGCGCAGGTATCGTGACGGTTTTCTGCCGGGGTACATACTCGCCCAAATCGCCCGGGATGTACCAGCGTACACCCAGATGGTCCTCCAGTAAACCGTAAATGCCGTTGACCACGCCCGCTTCGGTCGCCCCCTCAATGAAGAGGCGGTTGCCCTCTGTGCGCAGGCGGTACCCCACATCCGACAATCCCCGCATGCCGGCACGCAGCACGATAGCGGCACGGTTCGCAGGCGGTTCCGAGACCACAGGCAGACGCGCCCCGGACATCTTCTCGATGTAAACCTGCAGGTCGTTTACCGCTGCAGAGAGGTCGCCGCGAGCTTCGGGGGGTGCCACGATTACCGCTTGTGGATTGCCGTTGCGCACCAGGGTAACCCGCGCAGCCGCGTTCACGGGAGCCATAGCGAGCAACAAACCGATGAAGCAACAAGCGATCACGATGATAACCTCCGATTGCGTTTCAGTTAGAGGTTCTCACTGCGCAGGCGTTTTCCTGCAGAGTATAATGTTATTCAGGCCCCGCAGGAATTGCCTGCCCCTGTGCGCTATCCCAACCATGCAGGTTGCCGTCCAGCGCGCACAGCACGTTCGAATGCTGTGCCTCCAGTTTTGCTTCCTCGGTGATGTCGTGTCCACCCACTGCTGCCATGCAGGGATAGCCCGCCTTGCGCATCAGCTCGGCACGACGACGCGCCCGGGCAACATCGCTTACATCGACCACCATCGAAACTTCCATCACCAGATAAATATCCCTGTCCGGTGCGTCTAGTGGGCGTCCGCGCGCGATGATGTCCGCCGAGAAGATGTCCACTATTTCATCGCCAGCGAGCGCTTGCCTGACCTGCTCCTCGATGTCCGGCGGTGACAACAGCCGTACGCGGCGCATTACCTTGCCCAAGTAGGCGTGGATGTGCTTGGCGTAGTGCATCTCCAGACGCCAGCCGCGCAGGTCGTCGATGTGCACATCGCGCACCTTCTGCCATTCCACCAGCCTGTCTATCTTCTCTGCCAGTAGCGCTATCTGCATATCGATGCGGTCTAGCCTGCTGTTAGTTGCCTCACGATAGGAGGAGAACTCCTCCACCACACGGTTGTGGCTTTCGGTCAACGCCTGTAATGCCGCCTCAATGCGTGCGAAACGCTCCTCTGATGCCTGGCGATACGCGGCAAACTCCTGTGCCAGATGCTCCAGCGCCGCCTCAATGCGTGCGAAACGCTCCTCCGATGCCTGGCGATAGGCAGCGAACTCCTGAGCCTGACGCTCCAGCGCCGCCTCGATTCGTGCGAAACGCTCCTCCGACATCTGGCGGTAAGACACGAACTCCTGAGCCTGACGCTCCAGCGCCGCCTCAATGCGTGCGAAACGCTCCTCCGATGCCTGACGATACGCGGCAAACTCCTGTGCCAGATGCTCCAGCGCCGCCTCAATGCGTGCGAAACGCTCTTCCGACATCTGGCGGTAAGACACAAATTCCTGTGCCTGACGCTCCAGAAGGGACTCGATCCGCGCGAATCGCTCGGCGGATTGCTCGGCTAATCGCTCCACCTTTGCAGGCAGGGCGAGGAACTCGTCCGGCGCGAGGGCGACAAACACCTTTCGGCGCAGCTCCGCATTGCTACGCAGAAGCTCTATCAGTTCTTCTACATCGGGAGTGTCGATAGGCATTGTGTCACTCCTGTTGGTATTGCCATCCGTATTTTACCACATCGCGGGAGAATCAGCCTCTTACCTGCCCGCTATCGCTGCCTGCCAGGGTTCGCGGTGCGCGGCTTCGTACGCGGCAATCTTGTCCTCGTGCTGGAGGGTCAAGCCGATGTCGTCCAGCCCTTCCAGCAGGCACTTCTTGCGGAAGGGGTCTATCTCAAACCGGCAGGTGAAGCCGTCGCTGCCTGTCAGTGTTTGCGCCTCCAGGTCTACCTCTATCTGGTAGCCTTGCTGTGCGGTCACCCGGCGAAACAGGTCGTCCACCACCTCCGCCGGCAGTTCCACAGGCAGGATGCCGTTCTTGAAGCAGTTGCTTTTGAAGATGTCGGCGAAGGAAGGGGCGATAATCACCCGAAAGCCGTAGTCCAGCAGCGCCCAGGGCGCGTGCTCGCGGCTGGAGCCGCAGCCGAAGTTCTCGCGGGTGAGCAAAATCTGCGCCCCCTGATAGCGCGACTGATTCAGCACGAAATCCGGATTGGGCGAGCCATCTGGCAGAAACCGCCAGTCGTAAAAGAGGAACTGTCCAAAGCCGGTGCGCTCCACCCGTTTCAGGAACTGCTTGGGCACAATCTGGTCAGTGTCCACGTTCGGCTGGTCCAGCGGAGCCACCAGCGCGTTTATTTTCTCAAAAGGTTTCATCGGCGTAGTAACTCCTCGGCGACTTTGCCCTCACGATACCACTCGCGGATGTCCACAAAATGCCCGGCGATGGCTGCAGCAGCTGCCATTTGGGGGCTCACTAGGTGCGTGCGTCCACCGCGCCCTTGCCTGCCTTCGAAGTTGCGGTTGCTGGTCGACGCAGAGCGTTCGCCGGGCTGTAGAATATCAGCATTCATGCCCAGACACATGCTACAGCCCGAATCGCGCCACTCGAAGCCCGCTTCGATGAAGATGTGATGCAACCCCTCTTCCTCCGCCATCTTCTTGACGCGCTGTGAGCCGGGAACCACCATCGCCCGCACGTGCGGAGCTACCTTCTTGCCCTTGGCCACCGCCGCTGCCGCCCGCAGGTCGCTGAGCCGACCGTTGGTGCACGAGCCGATAAACACCCGGTCTACCCGTATCTCCTGAATAGGCGTGCCGGGCTTTAGCCCCATGTACTGCAGGGCGCGTTCTGCCGCCTTTGCCTTCGTCTCATCGGTGAAGGAGGCGGGGTCTGGCACGCAGTCGGTCACGCTTACTACCTGCTCAGGGCTGGTGCCCCAGGTGACCTGTGGTGCAAACTCTGCAACGTCAAACTGCACCTCACGGTCGAACCGCGCATCGGGGTCAGACGGTAGGGTTTGCCAGTAGGCAACTGCTCGCTCGAACTGCTTGCCCTGCGGGGCGAAGCGTCTGCCTTCCAGATAGGCGAAGGTGGTCTCGTCTGGGGCAATCATGCCAGCACGTGCACCCGCTTCGATGGACATGTTGCATATCGTCAAGCGCTCCTCCATGCTCAGCGAACGAATAGCCTCGCCCATATACTCAATCACGCAGCCGGTTCCTCCCCCCGCGCCGATGCGCCCGATGATACTCAAGATGATGTCCTTGGCGGTAACGCCCAGCGGAAGCGTTCCCTCTAGCCGAATCGCCATCGTGCGGGGCTTTGTCTGCAGCAGGGTCTGAGTTGCCAGCACATGTTCCACTTCCGACGTACCGATGCCAAATGCCAGCGCACCAAATGCGCCATGCGTAGAGGTGTGGCTATCCCCGCACACAATGGTCAGCCCCGGCAGGGTAATGCCCAGATGGGGTCCGATAACGTGCACAATACCGTTGTCTTCGCTGTCGAGGTCGAACAGCGTAATGCCGAACTCTTCGCAGTTGCGACGTAACACCTCAATCTGCCTGCGGGAGATAGGGTCGGTAATGTTCCAGCGGTTATCCGTAGGCACGTTGTGGTCCATCGTGGCGAAGGTCAGGTCGGGACGACGCACCTTGCGTCCTGCTTCGCGCAAGCCATCAAACGCCTGTGGCGAGGTGACCTCATGCACCAGGTGGCGGTCGATGTATAGTAAAGTCGGTCGTCCTGGCTCCTCATGGACGACGTGCGCGTTCCAGATTTTCTCAAACAGGGTGGGCATAGAGCAGCATCCTCCTTTGGGTTTTTATTATACCACGTGCAGCACGCGGCGCAGTACCCTTGCAAGTTTGCCGGTTCCCCTGCACCTTTTTCACAAAAAATTCTGGAGCAAATACGCTTCACCGTATTGACTCTTTTGGAAGGCTCGCGTATACTAAAAGTACTTAATCGTTTCATGACAGCCGTATGCGCTGTCTCTCTATAGCGGCTTGCTCCGAGAGTCAGGGCGGCACATTGACAACGCTACTCGATTCAAAGAAGGAGGTCTCCCATGAAACACGGAAGGGCTTTTACCCTTATCGAGCTGCTTGTTGTCATCGCGATTATCGCGATACTGGCAGCGATCCTGTTCCCGGTGTTCTCGCAGGCGCGCGAGAAGGCAAGGCAGACGCGGTGTCTGTCGAACTGCAAGCAGATCGGGCTGGCGACCATGATGTACATTCAGGACTACGACGAAGTGATGCCGCCCGGGTACGACTACCGGCAGGGAGGCGACACTACGGTCTGGTACATGTAACTGCTCTGGCCCTACATCAAGGACGGGCAGGTATGGACGGGTGCGGGCATTCGGGGGTGCCCGTCGGCAACATGGCCGTCGGCATGGGCGTATGCCTATAACGACGTGCTGAACTACAAATCGCAGGCGGCGATGCCCCGTCCTGCGGAGACCATCTTGCAAGGCGATACCGGACAGGTACCCGAATGGGGTGGTTACTGCTCCTCCACCTTCTGGAACTGGTGGACTCCGGAGGTATGGCAAGACCCCGTCACCGGTTCGGTTCCGCCCCCGAACTACTGGGACGATAACCAGGTGAACCCGCTGTCGGTGCTGCTGTGGAAACTCCCTGACGGCACCAACATCGACGATGATGCGCCCAACCCCATCCAGATTTGGAGCGCGGTTGGCAAGGTGGGTAACCTGCGTTACCGCCACAACGAGGGCGCAAACATCACCTTCGCCGACGGTCACGCCAAGTGGTTCAAGCGCGGCGGAACGGTGAAGCTGTACCACTTCCGGTTTGCCCTGCAGAACCGGCTGTAGTATTGGACACGGCTGTCATGAAGAGGGGGAGCCTGGACGGCTCCCCCTTACTGTTCCCCCCGGCGCTGTGTCCCGAACGGGATGTTCACCTGTTTTCCCGCGCTGCGCCCGAAAGGCTCTGCGCGTCTATTTTTCCTTTCAGTTTGCCATCTGCGCCGTAAAAGGCGACGCTTTCGGTGCCTATTGTCGCGCGAAGGCGTCCCTGTGCATCGTACAGCACCAGCAGGGTATCCTCGCCGGAGGTTTTCAGCTCGGCGCGGATTCTGCCCTCCCCGTCTACCAGCTCAATTCGCTGCGTGCGGGTGACGGCAGCAGTCGGTACTCTAGATTGCGCCCACAGAGTGCCTATTGCCAGCAGAAATGCTGCGGCAAGCAGCGGCATCGCCAGTCCTCTGGTTCTCATCCTCTCGCCTCCTTCGTCCTGTTTGCTTCAACATAGCATATTTGGATTACCGGAGACAAGCTGTCCGCTCTGCAACATGCTCGCCCTTGTCTTTTTTGTCATACTGAGCACAGCGAAGGCGGCTGAGATTCTTCACCGGCACTTAGAATGACAGTTTTCATGATGGTGAAGACGTAAAACCGCCTCGTCTGCATCCAAATAATCGCGTGTGGTCAAGTAGGGTTTACTTTCTGGTATGCAACTTCGAGGCAAGGGCAGGACACTGTGCCCTCAATGCCCAACTCGATAGCAGCATGAACGCTACGACGAAAGGGGAACAGCAATGGCGCAGCGTACCTGCACCTACGTGGTGCCCGGCTTCCATTCGGATGTGGTGTGGTTGGAGGACCAGCGCGATTATGCGGTGAGCCTGCTGGGAGATATGCACCAGAACCTGCAGATTCTTCGCATCGACCCGCGCTACGGCGTCTTCCTGCACGAACTGACCTACCTCAAACCCTACCTGGACACGCATCCCGAAGCGTTACCCGAAGTACGCCGCTGGGTTCAGGAAGGGCGTATCGGCACGGGTGGCTCGCACAGCCAACCGACCGAAACGGTCATCGGCGGCGAGGGCATCGTGCGTAATATCCTGTACGGACGCTGGTACCACGAGGGCGTGCTGGGTGACCAGCCATGGATATATATGCCCTGGGACGTATTCGGACACACTGCGCAGCTGGGGCAGATTCTGCGCAAGTCGCGCTTCAGAGGCTGTATCTGGAGCAAAGATATCCGCGGCGCGCTGGCGGTGTTCTGGCACCTCGCGCTGGACGGCGAGCCTCTGTTGTTCAAACGCATGGGCTACTGGTTGCCCAGCGGTGACCCCGAAACCTTCCTGAAGGCAATAGACGATTTCTTCCAGGAGATGCGTTCGCTGGGCTTCACCGCCGACTGTCGGCTGGACTGTGTGGATTTTAAACCTCCCACCGCGTGGATGGCTGGACGCTGCGAGGAGCTGGCAGGACGCGAACACGCGGTTATCATCAGCGGTATCGGGCATGAGCAGTGGTTCGAGCACGCATTCCGCCAGCACGAGGAGCGCACCGTTTCCATCCCCGTCACTTCCCGCGACTATGAGTGGCATCATCAGGGTACGGGGCTGTCGCGCATCGAGCTCAAAATCGGCAACCGGCTGGCGGAGCAGAACCTGCATCAGGCGGAGTTCTTCGCCACCGTTGCCCACCTGCTGGGCGCGGAATACCCGGATAAAGCTCTGGACAAGGCGTGGCGCCAGCTGCTGTTCAACCAGCACCACGACGGCATCGCCGGACCATCTTGCGACCGCGCTTACTTAGACATGATGGCGGGGTTCCGCGAAGCGCTGGAACTGGCACACGACGTGCGTTCCCGTAGCCTGCGCTACATCTGCGACCAGACCGACACCGCCTATACCGCTCCACCGCCTACCGTCATCGCCCTGCAGGTGCATAATGCACTGGGGTGGAGCCGAACCGATGCGGTGCACGTCACCCTGCGCTTCCCCAAACCGGTCAGCGGTTTTCGCATCGAGGACTCGGAAGGCAACGCGGTGCCATGCCAGCTGGAATCACCCGTCCCGCCGCGCCTACCCCTGCACGAGGCGGAGGTCACCCTGCTGGCACGAGATATTCCGGCGATGGGTTTCCGCACCTACCGCGTGGTAGAGACCGACAGCCTGCCTCCTGCGCCCCGGCTGATACCCGGATACGCTATCGAGAACGAGTTCTTCCGCGTGACGGCAGACCCGCAGCTTGGCGGCGGGCTGAGCAGCCTCTTCGACAAGCAGGCAGGGCGTGAGGTGCTGAACCCGCAAGCCGGACCGGGCAACGAAATCGTCGCTCTGCTGGAGAAGGCAGACCGCGCGGAGCCAGCATGGGAGTGTTATACGCTGGGACCGAAGTGGTTCTCGCGCGACTACGCGGCAAACGTGCAGGCGTGGCAGGGACCGGTGCAGTCGAGGCTGGTGATTCGCGGCGAGATGCGCTCCTGTGAGCGAGAGCAGGTGGTGAGCCTGACGCAGGGCGTGCGCCGCATCGACTTCGCCACCCAGCTGCAACGCTACCGCGGCGAAAACGAGCTGTTCGTGGTCACCTTTCCGGTGAACGTGCAAAACGCGGAACCAGTGTTCGAAGAACGCTTCGGAGCCATCACCAAGCGCAAGAGCAAGGGCAAGCTGGACTTCCGCTTCCACCAGTGGCGTAACTTCTCGGAGTGTGGGGCAAGGCACGCCTGCCAGTGGGTAGACCTGTCGGGCGCGGCGTGGGTGCGCTTTGCAGACGGTCAACAGCGACCCTTCGGCATGTGCCACCTGGTCACCTCGCACCACCCTGCCAGTGTGCAGGCGGCGTATACTCTGCAGCGTGCGCTGATTCGCAAAGGCGTGCCCTGTACTCCCGTTTACGATGACTTCGACGCCCCGCGTCGCCTGCAGCTGCCTGTGGAAGACACCATCCTGCCCTTCCCGAATAACCCCAACGAAGACCTGTCGCTGGGTATGTCCTTCCGCGTGGTGTTCAGCCTGAACGGGGATAACACCTATCTCTCCGACCTGATGGCACACCTCCCCGAAACGCAGGCGACCCGCTTGCAGGCTCTCCTCAGCGAGCAGCAGGGCATCGCGCTGGTGGACGACCCCGATATGCCCGACGGCTGGCAGCCTCTGCCCGTGCTGGTCATTGCCGCGAAAGACGAGGCCACATTGCAGCAGATGGTGCAACAGCTGTCTGAGCAGATAGAGCAGTCCGCCGCCATCGTTCTGCCCGCCGAGGCAAACCTGCTACAACGTCCCATCCCTGCCGACAGCTACGGCGTCGCACTGGTAAACACGGGCAACGTGCTCAACTCGGTGGAGAACGACAACACCATGGTACTGTTCCTCATGCACACCGCCGCGTGGGGAGGCACACCGTGGGGCAAGCCGGACAGACTGCCCTTCGTCTTCATCCCCGAACACAAGACGCATCTTTTCCGCTACAGCCTCTATCCGCACCGCGGCGACTGGAGAGAGGCGCAAACCGCCCGCGTGGGTTGGGAGGTGAACAACCCGCTGCAGACCGTACAGGGGATGCTGCACGGCGGTGCGTTACCGCTGGACTACTCCTTCCTGCAAGTGGAGGCAAAAGGGGCTATCCTCACCGCACTCAAGCCCGCAGACAACCCAACGGGGCGGTTTGAATCAGGGGCGGTGGATGCCGAGAGGGGGAGCATCGTCGTACGTCTTTATGACCCCACCGGCTTCGGCGACAGGGTACGCTTGCGATGGCATACCGGCATCGTCGGGGCGCATCATGCCAACCTGCTGGAGGAACCCCTGCAAGCCCTTTCTCTGCAGGACGGAGCGGTAGAGTTCCCGCTGGATAGCTTCGCCATCGAAACCTTCCTGCTGAAGCCGAAACCTTTTACCCCGAAGGGCGGACGCCGTGTGCTGGGCGCAACGACCGAACCCGTGCAGCCGGTGTACGTGCGCTACTGGCAACACAATCTCGGCGCCGACCCCATCGGCTACCTGCCGGTGGCGGTGAGCCTGCGCGGAGAGGTGAAGACGGGTATCCACATCCGCCAGGGAGGCGTGACGGTCAACACGATCGAGGTGGGCGTCGTGAATAACCTACGCGACCGCAACGCGACGGGCGTCGTTCGCCTAATCGTCCCGGAAGGCTGGCACACTGTGCCTGCGGAGATTCCGTTTGACCTGCCTCCGGGCGAGGCACACTGCTGGAAGGTGCTGCTCTGCTTCGACACACCGCGGCGGACGGGTGTGGTGCGCGCCCGGCTGGAGTGGGATGGGCAAACTTATGAGGATATTCTGGAGGTCGGACGCGAGTACTTCCCCGAATGGGATGTACATCTCGTTCGGAATGCGCTGCTCGTGCGCCTGCGCAACGGCACAGACGACCTCATCCATGGCGCGGTGCAGGTGATTACGCCACTGGAGACATGGGGCGACGCCGCGGGACTATACCGCCTGACCGCTGGCGGCAAGCACACGCAGGGTTTCGGTCTGCAACCCGACGAGCGTGCGGAGATACGCTTCGAGGGGGAGCCACCGCCCGGGCGAGGCTTCATCATCGTAAAGGTGATGGCGCATGGCAAGGTAGAGTACCGCAAGGTACAATAAAGGCCGGAGGTGGGCGAAGCATGCAACCCGCGCTGAAAACCGACAAGATGACCATGACCTATGAGGAGTTCCGTCAGTGGGCAGGGGAAGATACCTGTGCCGAGTGGGTGGATGGGGAGGTCATTTTACCGAGGCCACCAAAGAGAAAACATCAGTCTATCACTATATTCCTGACCCGATTGCTGAGTGATTTTCTGGAACTCACCGGGCAGGGAGAAGCGATTGCCGCTCCTTTTGAGACCTTTTTACCCTCTCGCCCAGCATCGCGCGAGCCGGATATAATCGTGGTGCTCAGTGAGAATCTGCAAAAGTTGAGCGAGGAACGCTTCACCGGTGCCCCTGACCTTGTGGTGGAGGTGGTTTCGGAGGATAGCGTGCGCCGTGACCGGATGGAGAAGTTTCTGGAATACGAGCGCGAGGGCGTGCGCGAGTACTGGCTGGTCGATTCGCGCCCGGCGCATCTGGGGGTAGATGTCTTCACGCTGGAGCAAGGCAGTTTCGTGCCTCTCGTGCCGAGTGAAGAAGGCTGGCTGGAGAGCAAGGTGCTGCCCGGCTTCCGGGTGAAGGAGACGTGGTTTACCGGGCAATCGCTTCCTGACGTGTACAGCGCGTTGAGCGAGATGCTGTCTCCCGATTTAAAGCAGAAGCTGGCGCAGAAGCTGGGCATCCCCCTGTAGGGGCAACCCTATGTGGTTGCCCCTACCCTATGTGGTTGCCCCTACCCTGTGTGGTTGCCCCTGCCCTGTGTAGTTGCCCCTGCGCTATGCGGTTGACCCTACCCTATGCGGTTGCCCCTGCGCTATGTGGTTGCCCCTGCCCTGTGTGGTTGCCCTGCCCTATGTGGTTGCCTCTGCCCTATGTGGTTGCCCTGCCCTATGCGGTTGCCCCTGCCCTATGTGGTTGCCCCTGCCCGCGCAATCTATCCTATCGCTTCCAGCTCTTTCTGCAGCACCTCGGTATAGGTTGGGTCGTCTTCGTCAATCTTCTCCAGCACCGCCTTCAGCAGGTTGATGTAGCTGATGTCGGTGGGGTTCACGCCGTAGAGCAGCGCGAGGTAGCAGCTCACCCAATCGCCGAAGTAGATGGCATAGAGCATTCGCGCCAGCAGGCTCTGCCCCTCGGCAAACACTTCGTGCACCTGCGCTGCGCGGGCAAACAGTCGTTTCGTCGTCTCCACACGCGCCACGATTTTCGGTCGCTCCGCATGGTCGCGCAACAGCACTACTGCCAGATTGGGAACCTGTTGCTTCGCCAGCACCCACCCCAGGATTTCGTTGTGGTTCATCTCGGGGTAGCCATTGGAGAAAGCGTGAATCTTGGTGTTCTCGTTCAACTGCGTCTTCCAGCGAAAGGCGACGACGGTGGAATACGCCTGCGAGCCGTAGATGAGGGGCAGCTTGCCGTACAGCCCCGCAGCAAGCTGCTTGGCAGGGTTCTTCTCGAACGGCACATCGGCGTTCCACTGCTCTCGTGCCCGCTCCAGCAAGGCGATAGCGTTCTGCAGGTCACCGGTGGGATCACGTCGGAGGACACCCGCCTTATGCGCCGCCATCAGCATAGGGATAAACAGGTAGCCCATCGCGCTGCGAGGGGGCTGTCCCTTAGGGATAAACGCGACAGGGGTGCCGTAGTGCGCCGCGCGTTGAGCCAGCTCGCCACCGCTGGTTACGCACGCCAGAAGCGCGCCCCGGTCCTGTGCGTCCTCGAACGCGCTCAGCGTTTCCTCGGTGTTGCCGGAATAGCTGGCAGCGATCACGAAGGTATGGTCGTTCACGAAAGCGGGCATCTGGTAGTCACGGTTCACCACCAGAGGCACTTCGCCGTTGTCTTCTACCAGCACGCGCAGCAGGTCGCCCCCTACCGCCGAGCCGCCCAGCCCCGTCACCACAACATTCTGGATAGGCATGCGCGGTGTAGGAGGATTGAACTGCTTCGCGATGTCCAGTGCTTTGCGACATTGTTCGGGGAAGTCATGGGTCAGGGGAATCATATTCTGAGCATCCAGCACGGAACGACGCGCCGCATCGTCCAGCACGCTGGTGTCTACCGCAACCTGATCGGACATTACCTCAGCTCCTCCTTCATCACTCCGCCACAAAGGGCAGTAGAGCCAGATGGCGCGCCCGCTTAATCGCCTTAGCCAGCTGTCGCTGGTGCTTGGCGCAGTTACCACTGGTACGTCGTGCGACAATCTTGCCCCGATCCGTGATGTATCGGCGCAAGCGAGCCACGTTCTTGTAGTCGATATAGGCGACTTTATCCACGCAGAAGCCGCACACCTTGCGGCGTCGCCGGTAGCGCGGTTTGTTGGTCATGATTTCCTCCGTTTACTCTTCGTCGGTTTCAGCAAAGGGGTCGTAGTCCTCGAACTCCTCCTCTTCTATCATCTCCTCGTCGCCCAGGAAGGGGTCACTCACCTCCCCCGGCGCCGCCTGAACAGGCGGTGCAGCCGTTTTCGTCGGCGAAGCGGCACTCACGGTGGGCACAGGCTCTTCTTCCGGTACGCCAGCCGCCTCTCTGGGGCGGTCCAGTCCCGCCAGCCGGTCTACCACCACTTCGTAGGCGCGGCGTCGGTCACCCTGCGGAGAGAGCCAGTCACGCACTTGCAGGCGCCCTTCCGCCATAATCAGCCGCCCCTTCTTCAGGTAGTTGATGGCAAACTCCGCTTGCTGGCGCCACGCCACCAGGTCGATGAAATCGGTCTGGCGTTCGCCTGTCTCGCGGTTTCGCATCCGGTCCACAGCGATGGTCATCCGCGCCAGGGTCACTCCCTCCGGCGTGGAGCGATACTCCGGATCCCTGACAAGTCGTCCGATAAGGATAACGCGGTTGTACATGGTGATTTCCCCTTCCTGAGCGAGAAGTGGTGTTTACGCTTGCTCCTCCTCGACGCCCGCTGGTTCCCCTCCTTCAGAGGCCGATACCTCTACGACGCCCTCCTCGACCGCCGATTCCGCTTCGGCAGCTTCGGGTTCCTCAAGAGGTTCCTCTACCACCACCTCTTCCTCAGCAATCGGTTCGGCAGTCTCTTCTGTGGTGGGAACGGTCAGCACCAGATGCGGTTTATCGTGACGAACGATAAGATGGCGTATCACCTCATCGCTGATTCGGAACAGCCTGTCTAACTCCGCAGGAACCTGCGGGTCGGCGCGGAAGTACATCAAGACGTAGGTGGCTTCCTGCACCTTGTTGATGGGGTATGCGAGGCGACGCCGGTCCCACTTACCGGAGTGATCGATGACACCTCCGGCGCTTTCCACCACCTGATTGTAACGAGCGATGATCTCTGCCAGTCGCTCCTCGTCCACGCTGGGGTGGACGAGATACATGGCTTCGTAAAACGGCACTGTCGTGTTTCCTCCCTCTGGACTGATTTGGCTCCACCTCTACCGGGCGGAGCAGGAAGGGTGCTCTAAAGCCTCACGTTATTATACTATTGCGCGGACGGAGTTTGCAAGGGATTGAATCTCTGTTTTTTCGATATTCTCAAGCAGTCGGCTGCAAGTTCTGGTCGGTCAGCGAATACCTCGACCGGGAAGCAGGGGATCACCAGACAACCTGGACAGCATACTTGGCGACGTTGGAGTCTTCGCTCACCAGTGCTGCTCCTTCAACCATGGCTTGGGCAACCAGCATACGGTCGAAGGGATCTCCATGATGAGAGGACAAGCTTTCTAATGCCAACACATGCGCGAGGGTAATCAGCACGGTCTCAACGTTGTTGGTCTGTTGTTGCGCTTCGATAATCTCCCGCAGTGGCAAAGTCAGTCGCAGTTTTCCCAACGAAAGCTTGATTTGCATCTCCCAAAGGCTGACCACGCTGAGCAACAGAACATTCCGCCGGTCTTGGCAAAGTGCCAGAGCCTGTGGCCACAGTTTGGCAGGTTCACTATCCCACCAGATATATGCGTATCCAGCAGCAACTTCATGCGTCGCTTGTCCAGAACTCTTCGGGTAGCGGTTCGTCAAAGTCCGGGCTCGTCCAAATTGCCCCTGCGTGTAAACCTGCTACGCGAGCAGAGAAAGGCACAAGGCGAGCAACAGGCGTCGTACCGTCTGTGAGTATCCACTCTACCCCTGAGGTAATTTGGGAGAGTAATTCTTGTAATCGCGCCTGGGCTTCCTTCACGTCGATCTGTTTGGTCAGCATAAGCCTTTCTCCTTGCGAGCCGATTGCGGTCACGCTCGCAAAATACTATGGCACACTGGTGAGCAAAAGGCAACTGCTCGTTTGCCTCTCGAACACAGATCTAGCCACCATTTGCAAAAGCACTCTTCGCTGGTTATAATGAGCTCTGGCATCATGACCGATTGAGGGGAGAGACTATGAGCAAACCACGAGCGGATATCGGGGTATTCGGCGGTTCGGGATTTTACCGCTTCTTAGACAATGTGCAGGAGGTAAAGGTAGAGACACCCTACGGCGCGCCCAGCGACCACATTGCCATCGCGGAGGTGCACGGCAAGCGTGTTGCCTTTTTGCCCCGACACGGGCGACACCACAGCATCCCCCCACACAAGATTAACTTCCGCGCCAACCTGTGGGCGATGAAGGAGCTGGGTGTCACGCGCATTATCAGTCCCTTCGCGGCGGGAAGCCTGCAGGCGCATATCCATCCGGGCGACTTCGTGGTGGTGGACCAGTACGTGGACCGCACGCATGGGCGCGCAGATACTTTCTACGAGGGACCGGTCGTCACGCACGTCTCGCCTGCCGACCCCTATTGCCCCACCCTGCGCCAGATAGCGATTGATGTTATCCGCGAGCAGGGTATCACCTGCCATGAGCGAGGAACAGTGGTGGTGATTCAGGGACCGCGCTTCTCCACCAAAGCGGAAAGCCAGTGGTACACCTCAATGGGCTGGGAGACAATCAGCATGACCCAGTATCCCGAGGCGTATCTGGCGCGGGAGCTGGCGATGTGCGTGGTGGGTATCTCGCTCATTACCGACTATGATAGCGGGCTGGTGATGGGCGGGCAGGTGCCTCCGGTAACCACCAGAGAAGTGATGGAGGTGTTTCAGCGTAACTCCGAGCGCATCAAGAACGTGGTGCTGGAGATGATCCGGCGCATCCCTGACACGCGCGAGTGTCCCTGCCCGCATGTGTTAGACCATGCACGCATCGAGGTGTAGCATGGAGATTCGCCCTGTCCGCTGGGAAGGCAATGTGCTGGTGCTGATAGACCAGACGCAACTGCCTCACCGCTTTGTGGAGGTGCGCACTACCGGCTGGCGCGAGGTCGCCGAGGCGATCCGGCACATGGTGGTGCGCGGTGCGCCAGCTATCGGTGCGGCGGCGGCGTGTGGGCTGGTGCTGGCAGCGGAAGCGATAGACACCTCCGACATGCCAGCTTTTCGCGAGCAGTGGCTGAGAGCCGCCGACGTTTTCGCCTCCACCCGCCCGACGGCGGTGAACCTTTTCTGGGCAATAGAGCGCATGAAGCGTGTGGCACAGTGTTGTGATACCCCCGAAGAGGCACGCCGTCGCCTCCGTGAGGAGAGTGAAGTCATCCTGCGCGAGGACGTGGAGGCGAACCGCGCCATCGGTCGGCATGGGCAAACGCTGGTCCCCGACGGCGCACGTATCCTCACCCACTGCAACGCGGGTGCGCTGGCAACAGTGGGCTATGGTACGGCATTGGGGGTCATCCGCGCGGCGGTGGAAGCGGGTAAGCGCGTCTCCGTTTACGCTGACGAAACTCGCCCCCGTCTGCAAGGAATGCAGCTGACCGCATGGGAGCTGGTGCAGGAAGGCATCCCGGTGACCGTGATTACCGACAACATGGCAGGGATGCTGATGCGACGGGGCGAAATCGATATCGTAGTGGTTGGGGCGGACCGTATCGCCGCTAACGGCGATGTGGCGAACAAGGTGGGAACCTACAGCGTGGCGGTGCTGGCGAAATGGCATGGCATCCCGTTTTACGTCGCCGCGCCGGTGTCCACCGTTGACCTGTCGGTGGCGGACGGTTCCGGTATCCCGATTGAAGAGCGTTCGCCCGAGGAGGTAACTCATATTGCGGGAGTGCGCATCGCGCCCGAAGGGGTGAGGGTAATCAACCCCGCGTTCGATGTTACACCGGCGGAGCTCGTGAGCGCGATTATCACCGAAGAGGGCATTGCTCGACCGCCGTATACCGATTCGCTGGCTCAGATGGTAGCAAAACACTTGGGGGAGGTTCGCTGATGGGGGAACTACTGGCTGAAAAGCTGATACGTAATATTCCCGATTTTCCGCAGCCGGGGGTGCTATTCCGGGACATCACGCCTGTGTTGCAGAACCCGCAGGCACTGCGCGAAGTGGTGGAGAAGATGACCGAGTATGCCCGCAGCCGCCAGCCTGATGTGGTCGTGGGCATCGAGTCGCGCGGGTTCGTGTTCGGCATTCCGATTGCGCTCGAACTGGGCGTGGGGTTTGTACCGGTGCGCAAGCTGGGCAAGCTGCCCTACAAGAAGATTGTGGAGGAGTACGCGCTGGAGTACGGCACCAACGCGATGGAGATTCACGTGGACGCCGTGCAACCCGGGCAGCGCGTGGTGATTGTGGACGACCTGCTGGCAACCGGCGGTACCGCTGCGGCCGCCGCGAGGCTGGTGGAACGCCTGGGTGGCGAAGTAGCAGGCTTCGATTTCCTGATCGAACTGGAGTTCTTGAAGGGGCGGAAGATGCTGCATGGCTACGACGTATTCACTCTCATCCGCTTCCCGTAGTCTGATAAACCGCCTGTTCGCGCTGGACGAACGCGGCAGCACGATAGAGCGTGAGGTCATCGCCGGGCTTGCCACGTTCATGACGATGGCGTACATCATCTTCGTGAACCCGCAGGTATTGAAGGGGGCGGGGATGCCCATCGAAGCGGTCGCCGCCGCCACCTGTATCGCTGCTGCCGTGCCGACGCTCATCATGGGCTTGTGGGCGAACTATCCCTTCGCGCTCGCCAGCGGGATGGGCTTGAACGCCGCGCTTGCCATGCACGCCCAGCGCCCCGGCATGGACTGGCAGACCATGATGGGCGTCATTGTGGTCGAAGGCGCGATTGTCACCGTACTGGTGCTTACCCGCGTGCGCGAACAGGTGATGCAGGCTATCCCCATGAACCTCAAGCGCGCTATCGGCGTGGGCATTGGCATCTTCATTGCCTTTCTGGGAATGCAACATGCAGGCTGGGTGCTGAAAGCCGGTGGGGAGGTTTACCTCACACATGGCACCTTCACCACAAAAGGCACTCTGGTCTCCACGCTCGGCGTGTTGTTGATGATGCTGTTGCTGGCGTTTCGGGTGCGCGGGGCAATCCTGCTGGGCATTTTAAGCACGGCGGCAGTGGCGTGGATAGCCGATACCTTCACCCCGGGCACTGCCCGACTAACCACCCTGCCTGAACGCTGGCTGGCGATGCCGGACTTTTCTACCTTTGGGCGGGCAAACATCCTGGGCGCGTTGCAACCCGCGCTGGTGGGCGTCATCTTCGCTTTCCTTATCACCGACTTCTTCGACACGATGGGCACGGTCATCGGCATCGGTGGACAGGCGGGCTTTCTGGATAAACGTGGCAATCTACCCTACCTCAACCGCGTACTGCTTACCGACTCGCTGGCAGCGGTGTGGGGCGGGCTGTGCGGCGCGAGTTCCGTTACCACCTATATCGAGAGCGCAGCGGGTATCAGCGAAGGCGGACGCACGGGGTTGACCTCCGTCGTGGTCGGTATACTGTTCCTGCTGAGCTTGCTGTTTGCGCCGCTGGTGGGGGTCGTTCCTGCTGTTGCTACCGCTCCCGCACTGATTATCGTCGGCTACCTGATGATGAGCGTGGTGCGAGAGATGGACTTCGCGACGCCGGAGCATGGCATCCCTGCGTTCCTCACCATGCTGCTTATCCCGCTCACGCAAAGCATTTCCTTCGGTATCGGCGTCGGGTTCATCTCACATGTGGTGGTGATGCTGCTGCGAGGCAAGGGGCGCGAGGTCTCGCCGTGGATGTACGGCATCGCCCTGCTGTTCGCGATTAGCTTTGCGTGGGGAGCGTAGTTTCAGTGGTGCGAGTGTAACCCCATCTCGCCGTGCGCGTGTTGCCCAATAGTATGATGCACCTCACCCGACAGATGTTCGGGGTCTACATGCACGGTGACGCTCCACAGGTAGGGCAGATGATGAAGCAGCTGGTGCTTGGCTTCTACCGCGATGCGATGTCCCTCCTCTACCGACAGGTCGGGACTTACCGCCAGGTTGACCTCTGCGTGAAGACGGTGCCCCAGCCAGCGAGCGCGTACGTCCGTCACTTCCACCACACCGGGCGCATGGTTCACCGCGTGCTTGATCTCGTCAATCACTTCAGGGTCCACGCCGTCCAGCATCCGCGTCAACACCGCTTTAGCAGATTCCCACACGATACCCAATATCGCTAGGGTGATGAGCAACCCAACCAAGGGGTCTGCCACCGGGTATCCCAGCCATACGCCTGTCGCCCCCGCAAGCACTCCCAAGCTGGTTAGCGCGTCCACGCGCGCATGATAGCCATCCGCAACCAGCGCGACACTGTGTATCTGCCTGCCCACACGGATGCGGAATGCCGCCACCAGCTCGTTGCCCACAAAACCGATAAGCGATGCCAGGACAACTGCCCACAGATGCTCAACAGGGCGAGGATGTAGCAACCGCTCAACCGACTGATAACCTGCCACGAGAGCGCTGAACAGAATAACCAGCACAATCACTACGCCGGCGAAATCCTCAATGCGCCCGTAGCCGTACGTGAAGCGTTTGGACGGGGATTTTCGCGCCAGAGCAAATGCCAGCCACAGCGGAAGGGCGGTTGTGGCGTCGCCGAAGTTGTGTATGGTATCTGCCAGCAACGCCACGCTACCCGAAAAGAACACAACCACCATCTGCAACGCTGCAGTCATCGCCAGACCAACAAGCGACCACTTGACCGCCCAGATGCCTCGCTCCGAAGAGAACAGGGCAGGGTCTACCGCCCTATGCGTATGGGAATGCCCCTCGCCTGAATGGTGATGATGCATTGTGCCCCCCATATTGCATCGAGTTTAGCACAATTATACTCCAAATACAACCAGCTCCTCCTGCGCAAAAACACCGCTGTATAGTCCGTCTGCACTACCTAAACCCACGTAACGCAGCAGAGCCTCCAACCCTCCGCGAACTGGTCTAAAAACGAACGCACCGCACCCCATACCGACGCAACAGACGCCATAGCCCCGAAGCACTATACACCCGCAACAACGGATGCGCTTGCGCTAAGGCGCGCAAACTCCAGCGAGTGCAACTCAAGCCGTGCGCGGGGAAAGAGCGTCGGGGGGATAGGTTCCTCTGCCGCAACTTGATTTTTATTCATGTTTAGGGCATAATTTAGATAGAGATAAAAAAATCAAACCTGAGTGATGCGAAAGGAATACCGCCGATGCGCAGCCGTACCGGAATCCAGCTACGGGTGCCCGAGGTGTGTCGCCCCAGTGCGATGCGGGAGGGGCAGGTGAACGAAACGGTGCAGGAATACATCGAGGGCATCTACCGACTTCAGCAAGAGGTCGGGCGGGTTGCCACGAACGAGGTAGCCCAGTACATGAACGTCTCTCCAGCTTCCGCAAGCATCATGCTGAAACGCCTCGCCGAAATGGGACTAGTGGAACATACCCCGTATCGCGGCATCATCCTGACTGTAGAGGGCGAGAGCCTTGCTCACCAGCTGCTGCGCATCCACCGTTTGACCGAGCGACTGCTGACCGACATCATCGGTCTGCCCTGGAACGACGTGCACGACTTCGCCTGCAAGCTCGAGCACTACATCGCCCCCGAGATTGCGGACAAGATTGCCGAGGCGCTTGGACACCCCACTACCTGCCCTCACGGCAATCCGATAGACCCCACCGTAAACGACGGCTCGTGGCGACTCAGCGACGCGGAGGCGGGCACGGACTTGCTGGTGATAAAAATCACTGACGAGCGACGTGCTTTTCTGGAATATATCGAAGAGCTGCAGCTGGTGCCGGGTGCACAGGTAGAGGTCGTCTGCCGGACGCCGTTCGACGGGCTGATCCAGATTAACGTGGACGGCACGCCGCACACCATCGGGCCGGAAGTGGCACGCTATGTATGGGTAAAGGAGCCAGCATGAGCCACACGCCTTCTAAGGACGCACGCACGCAAGCCGCCCATGCCCGCGTGGTGCTGGTGGGAAACCCCAACGTGGGCAAGAGCGTGCTGTTCAACCGCTTGACGGGCAGGTACGTGGTGGTATCCAACTACCCCGGCACCACGGTAGAGGTGGCACGGGGACAGGCGCGCATTGGCGGCACCACCTGTGAGGTCATCGATACGCCCGGCATGTATTCTCTCTCTCCCATTACCGAAGAGGAGCGTGTGGCACGCGCGCTACTGCTACAGGAACAGCCCGATGTGGTTATCCACGTGGTGGACGCCAAGAACCTGGACCGGATGCTGTCGCTGACCCTGCAATTGCTGGAAGCCGGTCTGCCGGTTATCCTGTTGCTGAACATGATGGACGAAGCGGAGCGACTGCATCTGCATATCGACCATCACGCTCTGGCGAAGCATCTGGGCATTCCGGTTATACCTGCCTCTCTGATTTCAGGACGAGGTGTTGAGGAGTTAAAAAACATTGTCAGTGAATACCTTTCCGGTAGACAAAGCCGCAACCTACCCTCCGCCGATTGAAGAGGCGGTTGATGCCATAGAGGCTTTGCTGAGCGGGGAGTACACCCTCAGCCGGCGCGCTGTTGCTCTGTTACTGTTGCAACACGATGAGGAGATAGAGGGTATCGTGCGCCGACGCGAGGGGGAAGAGCGATTTGCTGCCATTGCCGAGCACATCCGAAAGGCACAGGCGCACTATCGCGAACCGCTCAGCATGGTAATCCTTGCTCACCGCCAGAAACAGGCTCAAGCCATCGCCCAGCAAGTGGTTCACTATCCCCTCAAAACAGGCAGCGGGCTTGCCGAGTGGATAGGCAGAGTGTGTATGCAACCCCTGACGGGCATCCCTATCCTGCTACTGGTGCTCTACTACGGGTTGTACCAGTTTGTGGGCGTGTTTGGCGGGGGCACGCTGGTGGACCTGCTCGAGAACAGGCTCTTTGGCGAGGTCATCAACCCGTTCATCACGCACTGGGTAAAGGCACTCCTCCCCTTTGCACCTGCTCAGCAGCTGCTCATCGGCGAGTACGGCATCTTCACGCTGGGGGTCACCTACGCGGTGGCACTTATCCTGCCGATTGTAGGCACGTTTTTCTTGATGTTCTCCATTCTGGAGGACAGCGGTTACTTCCCTCGCCTAGCGATGCTGATTGACCGCCTGTTCAAGAAGATAGGGCTGAACGGGCGAGCGGTCATCCCGATGGTGCTGGGCTTCGGCTGCGACACGATGGCAACGATGGTCACGCGCATTCTGGAAACGCCTCGTGAACGGCTCATCGCCACTTTCCTGCTTGCGCTGGCAATCCCCTGCTCGGCGCAGCTGGGCGTGATTATGGCGCTGCTGGCGTCGCATCCGGGTGCGCTGTTAATATGGGCGACAACGCTGGTGGGCGTCTTCCTGCTCATCGGCTGGCTGACGGCGAAGGTGCTTCCCGGAACACCCGCTACCTTCCACATCGAGATTCCGCCCATGCGCATGCCCATCTTGTCCAACGTGCTGACCAAGACCTATGCTCGAATGCACTGGTACTTCCGCGAGGTGTTTCCGCTCTTTATCCTCGCCAGCGTGCTGATATGGTTTGGGCAGATGACCGGGCTCTTTGACCTCGCTCTGCGTGCGCTCACACCGGTGGTGCATTTAATGGGCTTGCCCGACGAGGCGGCGTCTGCCTTCCTGTTCGGCTTCTTCCGACGTGACTACGGTGCAGCCGGGCTATATCGCCTGCAGGAACATGGTGTGCTGGACGGACGACAGCTGCTGGTAACCGCCGTTACGCTGACACTGTTCCTGCCCTGCATCGCGCAGTTTCTGATGATGAAAAAAGAGCGGGGCTTGAAAACCGCTCTGGCGATTTCCGCCATCATCTTCCCCTTCGCCATCACAGTAGGAGCGGTGATGAGCCTGATCCTGCGGTTACTGGGAGTACAACTATGAAATGCGCCTTCTGCGGTTACACATACGAGCAAGACGAAGCCGCCCTCGTGTGTCAGGGGTGCGGGTTGTTCGGCGGATGCCACCTGACCAAATGCCCGCGTTGTGGCTATGAACAGCCCCAGGAGCCTGCCGTTGTGCAGTGGTTGCGCCGGTGGCGGGCGCGACGTGCCATCGAAGCAGCGACACGCGAGAGGTAGTCATCCGTGCGCAAGCGGCGTCGCCATCGTGGACAACCTGAAGAGCCGGTTGAGGGCACTTTACCGCTGACCGCATTGTATGTGGGGGAGGCGGGTATCGTGCGCGAGCTGCGCCTGCACGACCACACGGTGGCGCAGAAACTGCTGGCTCTGGGAGTGGTGCCGGGTGCGCGTGTGAAGGTGATACAGCGGTTCCCCGCCTACGTGCTGCAAATCGGCTTCACGCAAATCGCCATAGACCACCACCTTGCCGGGTTAGTGAGAGTAGAACCGGACACCGAGAGCTGAATCCCCTCTTGCTTGCGCCCCTGCGAATAGGCTATAATCAAGACACCGTTGTTGTCACCGACGGAGAACGTACGACCTTGCAGGAGATGTTGACCAATGACTATGCATCCATCCGTTCCGAAAGTGTTATCTGAACTGCAGGAACGTTATCCCCATACCACCCTCCTCGCTCTGGGGCAGACCGTTTTCTGGGACGAGCCGATGAAAGCGGTGCTGAACTGTCTGGCGCGCGAGGTGGAGGTGCGTTTTCCATTCCTGCTGTGCGTGCATTGTACCGACTATTTCGCCAAGCTCTCGCGCCCTGTGCAGACCGAGCGCAAAATCGTGGCGTTGCCGCACAACGACGGCACCACGCGCGACCTGTGGTCCGCCGCCGGCGAGCTGTCCTGTCTGTTTGGTAGCGAGACCATCCCCACCCGCCAGCGTTACGTGAACGCTGGCGTCGCGTTTGATAAGGTGGCGCAGTGGCATCCCGACGGCGAGCAACAGTTCATCGACCGCATGACCGAAGCGTGGGGCTGGCGCGGATTGGTGCATACGGAGCTCCACTCGGTGATTGTGCATGAGGTATGCCTGCAGCACATGTTGGAGCCCTTAATAGAGCTGTTGCAGTGGGGTTTTGAGGAGAGCCTGAACCTGCTGCCCGCGTCCAGACGTCAGGAAGCACGCTCGGCAGTGGCGGACAGGATTCTGGGATGGGTGAGCGATTTTGCCAAACAGTACCCCGACCAGTGTTTGAGCGCGCTGTACCAGTGGCTTTTCCCTCGATTCTTCGCCATGATGAATGCGCCTACCGACAATATCAGCACAAACTGTTCGGCAAACCTGTTGAAGCTTACCCCCGAAACCGCTACCCTGCCCCGCTTCCAGCTGGTGAACGTTTTCCTGAACCCAGAAACCCGCCCGATTGCCGAAGCTGCCTACAACTGGGCAGTGGCAGATTCCGAAATCTACACGCTGGATCGATTCGGCGAAGGGGCACTCCCGTTCGACCTTGTTATCCCCAGGCGAGGGCGCGGCACACTGTGCATCACCGACCGCTGGCTGACAGTGGAAACAGAGGAACCGGTGACTATCCCGTTGGAGCGACCGGTACACTCGGCGGCGGATTTGGCGCAGGTGGTGCAAGAACACTTCGGTTCAGGAGCCACGCTGGTGGGCAAGGCGGTAGCGCTGGTGTCCATGCTGGCGCGAGAGTTCCTGTTCGTGATGAACGAGGGCGGTTCGCCCTACGTGTGGCGTACCCGCAAGATGAACCAGTATCTTCGTGAGCATGGCGTCGAATGGAGCGTGCACCCCATCCTGCGCCTGGTCTACCCCACCTGGGATACGCTGGGCAGCACCGACTGCGAAACGATCACCCTGCCAGACCATCTGGCGGCTGCCTTCGGAAAGCGCGAGATATGCACATCCGAGTTCTCCGCTCGCTGGCGGGAGGTGGTTGCCGAACAAAAGGCGTTGCTGGAAACGGTTCGCCGGCTCACCAGCCCGCGCGAGGTGCTGGAGTTCCTGGCACAACGAGAAGGCGAAGGCTGGCACCTCCTGCGCGAGGAGTACGACACACACATCGCTACCCTGCGCGAACTACATCGGCAGGCAGAGCAAATCCACCAGCGCATTCACGCTCTGTACGCGCAAATAGAGCAGTGGAAACAGGAGTACCAGAGGATTGAACTGGCAAAAGGCGAAAACTATCGGCAGACCATCAAGCCCTTGAAAGAGCGGCTGTGGGAGCTGGCGCAACGGGGAGTGACCTCCGGCGTCGAAGTGGAGCGCATTCACGATGAGATCGGACAATACGAAGAGGCTCGCAAGAGCTTTGACCGCGAACTACAGCAACGGCGAGAGTGGATTGCCGAAGCGCGAGCGGAGGTCGCCCGTCTGAAGCCTCAGCGCCAGATGCTGGAACGCGGGGAGCAAAACCAGCGTGCGCGCCAGCGTGCGGCGGAGATAGAACGCCGGGCGGAACTGCGCAAAATGGAGCTGGTGCGTCAGGCGATTCTGGTCTCCGAAGGGCTAACGCACACCGACCACCGCCCGACCTTCTGGTGGATACCGCTGGTGGACCCGTCGGGCGGATGGCTGGAACGTATCACGCAGGGAACGGAAATGTATCTGGAGGAGATTTAGGTGCTGAGAAGGACAGCCGATAAAGTCAAACAGCAGCAGGACCTTGCGCGTATCGTGCAGCAGCGACGTGAGCGCGGAGAGCGGTGCGTTTTTACCAACGGCTGCTTCGACATCCTGCACGTGGGGCACATCCGCTATCTGCAGGAGGCGCGCGAGCTGGGCGACTATCTGGTGGTTGCCATTAACAGCGACGAGTCGGTACGCCAGCTGAAAGGCAACCCTCGCCCCTTCGTGACACAGGACGAGCGAGCCGAGATGCTGGCGGCGCTGGAAAGCGTGGATTACGTCACCATCTACGAGGAGTTGACCGCCGATGCGGTGATTCACCTCCTGCGCCCCGAGATTTACGTGAAGGGAGGCGACTACAAGCCCGATAACATCCCGGAGGCGCCGGCAGTACGCTCGTACGGCGGGCAGGTGGTCACGGTCTCTCTGGTGCAGGGGCGTTCTACTACCCGGCTGGTAGAGCGTGTCGTACAAACGTTGACGGAGCGTGAGGCACAACGGGTATGAACAAGATTTTGTTGACCGCTACGTGGAACTTCGGCAAGCTGGCAGTAGAACGTGCGTTCAATATGTTGGAGCTGGGAGCATCTGCTCTGGATGCCCTAGAAACGGGAATCAATGCAGTAGAAATGGACGAAAGCGTGCAATCCGTTGGCTACGGGGGCTTGCCAAACCGTGCCGGTTATGTGGAGCTGGACGCCGCCATTATGGACGCGCGCGGACATCGCTCCGGGGCGGTAGCCGCCCTGCGCGGGTTTCGCCGCCCTATCTCGGTGGCGCGGCGGGTGATGGAGGTGTTACCTCATGCTCTGCTGGTTGGCGAAGGCGCGGCGGAGTTCGCGCGAGAACAGGGCTTTGAAGAGGAAGAAACGCTCTCGCCCCAAGCCTCCGAGCAGTGGTTGCAATGGCGTGAGACGCAGGCTCCCCCCGCCGACGTGGAGGACAGCCACGATACCGTCGGCATGATTATCTGGACGCCCGACACCATCGTGGTCGGTTGCTCCACCTCAGGTCTCAAATGGAAATACCCCGGTCGGGTAGGAGATAGCCCGATTGTCGGAGCGGGGTTATACGCCGATGAAGAGGTGGGGGCAGCGGTCGCTACCGGCAACGGCGACGAGATTAGCCGCGTAGCGCTATGCAGTCGCGTGGTCTTCCTGATGGAGCGAGGCATGAGCGCACAGGAGGCATGCGACGAGGCGATTCGCTACCTGATGCGCAAACGCACCGACCTCAACGGCATCCCACCCCACGCAGCGGTGCTGGCGGTGCGCGCAGACGGCAATTTCGGCGTTTCCGCCAGCTACGCGAAGTTCCCATACGCGCTGCACGACGGTCAGTCGCTAGCAATGGGTGAACGAGAAGCACTGGAGCCGATTTAAAGGAGGCGAACACGATGAAGCAAGCCATACCCATCCTGACCTGCCTTCTGGTGGCAGGCATCCTGTTCTCTACAACGGGCTGCAGCAAGAGGGAGGAACCCAAACCCGGTGCCGAAATTAGTTCCGCACCGGAAAAACCCGCTGAGACGGCGGTCTCGCCCGCGCAGGGCAAGGTGGCTTATGCAGTGGTGGATGTGGAAGGCAGGGGCAAATTCGTCATCGAGCTCAATCTGGAAAAAGCCCCCAAAACCGCAGGCAACTTCATCAAGCTGGCGAAAGAAGGCTTTTATAACGGTTTGACCTTCCACCGCGTGGTTCCCGATTTCGTGGTGCAGGGCGGCGACCCCAACGGCGATGGAACAGGCGGTCCCGGCTACACCATCCCGTTTGAAGAAACCGGTCTCAAACATGAGGACGGTGCGGTAGCGATGGCTCGCAAGGGTGATGACAAGAACAGCGCGGGCAGTCAGTTCTACATCTGCCTTGGCCCGCAACATCAGCTGGACGGCGACTACGCGGTGTTCGGCAAGGTGATTCAGGGTATGGACGTGGTGCGCAAGATTCAGCAATACGACATCATGAAAGAGGTCACGGTCTCGGACACCAAGCCGGAGCTGTAGTAGCCCAAGCACGTAAAAAGAAGGGAGCAGATGCTCCCTTTCCACTCGCAAATATATCTCAGTCTTGGGAGGGCTATTCGTCTCCTATTGCTCCGAAATTGCGAACGAGCACGCCGAAATCGAAGAGGCTCACCTCCTCGTCGCCGTCTAAGTCCGCCCAGGGGTTCCAGTGGGTGTCCTCCGGAGTGCTGCCAAATGCAGACACCAGCATGCCGAAATCGAACAGGGACACTTCGTTATCCCCATCGATGTCGCCATTTTGCAGGGACAGGCTCAAGCGCACCGTGCCGTTCAGCGCCACATTGGGTAGAGTGCGGCGCAGCCAGTGCTCTCCCTTTACCGAGACATCATAGACGCCGTTCCGTGTGGTAGTGATGCGGAAAGTACCCCCCTCGTCGAGGGTCACCTCATGCGTCTCTACCGGTTCCACACTGCTAGGCGGGCGTATCTGTACCTCCATCTGCCTGCCCTGAGCGGAACCCACAAAGTCTTGCAGTGTGACCTGCGCAACCACTTGCGTTGTGGATGTTCGTACGTGCAGGGTAGCTCCCTGGACGGTCAGATGCTCTCCAAACAGGTGATACTGTTGCCCCCCATCTGTAGCCAGTAGCGAGTTCGGCAACACACGCTCGGGGTCGCTCACGTGGGTGAGGGTAATCGGGATGTCCGTGTTCTCCGGCGCGTTATACTTGACCCTTACGTACACGTGTCCCACATACCAGGCGGTTGTCAGCGTGTTGCCTGCCGGAGCCAGCACCACCCACACGGCAGCGGAGTTGGAGAACTCTGCACTGTTGGCATCGGTTGGCTGCAGCATGTTGGCGCGCATAGGAGCGGTCTGCGGTGATGCTGCCCCTTTCGCCTGAGTTCGAAGCCCCCCCTCCGACGCATGCGGATGCCAAAAGGCGTTCTCCGCGATGTCGCTCGGGTTGGGAGCCACCACCTCCAGATACGGATGGTCTATGTGGAGCAGCAGCGCCAGCAAGTACCATCGGGTGACATCCGCAACCGGCTCGAAGCGGAACCCAACGGTAACCCTTACTAGGCTACCCGGAACCACATCCAGCTCGGTAACCGGTTGGGTGGCAGGGTGGGGTGTGGGAACAGCGTCTGCCACCTCTGCCGACGACAGGTCAATAAAACATTTTGGCCCAGCCCATGTGGCTACGGTCAATGCCAGATATAGCGGCACAAGATACCATCCTTTTCTCATCGCAAAACCTCCTCATTCTCTGCTCGGGTCATGCAGGTCAATGGCGCCGTCGGGCGTCCAGGTCTGCTCAAAGCGCAGCCATTTAGCATGTCCATCCACGAACGTGTAGTTCGTCCCGCCCATGTGCCAGTTCATCGCCAGCTCGTCGGTAGGCAGGAAAAACGTGCCGCAGTCGTTGGGCCACTTCCATGCACCTGCATGATAATGGTCGATGGTCGCGTTGGGTTTCGCCTCGGCGATGTAAATGGTACGAGCAGGCGACCGCACTGAAGCAAGGGTATTGTAGCCTGAGCAATTGGTGGTCAGGTCGTCCACCCCAATACGCGGCAGCATCCAGAAGTTGGTAACATAACTGGTCTGGCGTACATGACGAAAGCCCGGCAGGGGCGTTGTCCAGTTGGTGCTCGGGTCTGATGGGCAGCGGTACAGCAACTTGTTTTTGGTGTAAGGCTCCAATGTGCGTAGCCAGACCCAGGGCGCATTGGTACCAGTGTGCGAATCCAGCGGGAAGCACTCGTCGTAGTCCTGAGCATACATGTTCACCGCGATCCCCATCTGGCGCATATTGCTCAGGCAAGCGGTCTGCCGTGCTTTTTCCCGCGCTTGGGCAAAAACTGGGAACAGGATAGCCGCCAGTATCGCGATAATCGCGATGACAACCAGTAGCTCAATTAGAGTGAAGGCACGCAGTTTCATGGTTGTTCCTCCGAAAGGTGATTTGACGGCGTGTGCTCGATGGCAAACGTGAATTTTTGTACGTTGCACTGTCCGTTTCCATCGCAAAGCCATTCACGCAGCAGCTGCAAGACACCGGGCTTGTCTTTGCCAACAAATCGCTCGCGACGCGCACGATAGTCTTGCAAGATGCGCTGCGCCTGTGCGCGAATGGCTAAGTCTTCTTCATTTGGCGTATGACCTTTGGGCACTGCCCACACAAAAAGGTTGGTCTCTCGCGCAAAGGTCGGTACGTGCACGAAGTCGCGTTCCACGAACTGTTTTGTACGCCGATGTCGCTCCTCTGCCTCCACGAAAAAGTCGACAGCATATTTGGGATACCCGAACAGGTAGCCGTATCCGCGATGACGGGTGCTGGGCGGAGCATGTTCCACTGCCATGACGGTCTCCATCGGATGGCTGTTTTCGGTGATACCCAGCCCAGCAAAGAACTCTGCGTATTTGCGAATAGTCGCGCGTAGCGCTGGGATGTTGACAACAAAAGCGTGCGCGACCTTCTTGCCATCTTCAGAACGACGAAAGACCATCATGTCGGCATAAATGTAGTCGCCACAACGGAAGTGGCGCAAGATGGTGCGCAAGTCCACCAGCTTCTGGTAGGTGTCGCGGTCTAGCGGTTCTGTACCAAAGCCGAGCCGAGCAAAGCTGCTACTCATGGGCTTCAGCCCACCAACTACGGTGTATAACGATTCTCGGTCGAGCATGTTCAGAAGCACCTGTTCGGCTTGGTGCCGCAGGCGCGGCTCTAGCTGCTCCAATGGGAAGCACTCATCGCACGGAACCGCGTGAGCCAGTACTTGCCATAGCAGGAGCAGCCAGAGCGCGCCCACCACCTGGAGACGTCTTACCATCCCGCCTCCTTATTCCGGGTGAAGTAGTAGTCGTACTGCGGTGCGCGAGGGTCGTTGCGCGTGAGGTCGGCAGGAACGTTGTCTAACGGCGACAGCACGCCGATTTGGTTGGCACGTCGCCAATCGCTGTCCGCCGATGCGCCCGCCACACGGAAGGATGGACGACGCGCCTTAGCATGACCATCTCCCCATAGCACCACTCCCCAGCCGTTGTGTCGCCCGTGGAACCGCTCCGGGAAGTGGAACTGCGATGCGTTCGCAGCCCACGACGGAGGCCAGATAAAAGGCGAACTAAGCAGTTGTGGCGGTCGAAAAGCGTTCACTGCGTCGCACAGGAACATCGTCTCCGCTGGAAGCTGCAGGCTGGCATAACTGATAGCAGCCTCGCGTGTGACGTCCACAAATATCAGACTGTTGGTGGCGTAGTCGGGCCACAAGTTGCCGTTGACCATCGCCGTGTTACCCGGCAGCCCCCGCGCCGACGGGCAGTCCTGAATCTGGTAGTTACGCAGGTAAGGCTGAATAAGCCCCTGAGTGGGGTCATAGATAAACGGCGCGCCCTGAGCGCGGATGCTTGCACCGTGCCACCAGTATACTGTAGACCGATTGTTTGTCGGGTCAGACACGGCGTACGGCACCATCATCTCGTCGTAGTCCTGGATATACATCAGCATCCCCAAGCCAACCTGACGCAGGTTGCTGATACAACTCGCCTGCCGTGCTTTTTCCCGCGCTTGGGCAAAGACTGGGAACAGGATAGCCGCCAGTATCGCGATAATCGCGATAACCACGAGCAGTTCTATCAGCGTAAACGCCTTTGCTCTGGTGAACCTGCTTCGTAACATCATTTCTCCCTCCATACGTTAGGTTTGGTTCGAGGGGGGCAAAGCCCCCCTTCCCTTTACAACGAGATAACCTGGTCGGGTGGGTTGCCCGCAAGCGCCGCATACAGGTCGGGGAAACAGCCTACCTGCACCCCTTCCACGCAGTTCACCGGTTCAATCATGTTCGGTTCACAGCAACCTTGACCGGTAACAGGATCGCACCACTTGGGCATACCCTTTGCCAGATTACGCTCCAGGGCGCACATGTCGCACATCATCAGCAGGATGTTCTTCTCCTTTGCCACCTTCGCCAGCCGCTCGCCGATGGGGTCGCCTTTGCGCAGCACGAACGTGTTATCGTCGAAGAAGAACATGCCTACCACTTCTACGCCATGCACGCCCGCTTCCAACTGCGGTAGGATCATCTGCTGCAGCTTGTACGAAGCACTGCGGGGCATGATGAACACGTATGCAACTTTCATGCTCTTCGCCTCCGCAGCAGTAACCAACCGATACCTGCGCCCAGAATGCTGACGCTAGCCGGTTCCGGCACAGGCTGGAACTTGAGGGTGTACACAACCGAGTTGCCGAGCGCGGTACCGTCATGGGCGATACCGTTGGTCAGCTGGAACTGAAGGATAGATGGTGCAAACTGCGACGTAGAGAACACCACGTGCTTATGCACCGACTCTGGGTCGTTAGGGTCATACACCAGCGTGAGTGAACCCGCTGTGCCTACGCCGAAGACGGGGGTCGCCTCCCCTTCCACCACACCATATAGTCCGGGTGTGATGAAATGCTGCAGCAGAGTGACCTGCTTCAGCATCGGCTCGTGCTGCGTGGGTGCTAACCCTTCGTGCTCATGGGCGAAATCGATGCCGATGTCCACCACAAAGAAGCCGAGCCCAGTTGGCTCCATCTCCACCGTCAGCCAGTATGGTTCCTGCGTGATTTCGTCGGGCGACAGGATAGCGAGCACGCCATCCTGAAAACCAAGGTGCAGGTCACCCTCGTGACCATGCTCCTGCGCCTGTAGCGGCAGCAGGGTAAAAGCCAGTAGCGCGATGGGCGCCAGCCACTTGCAAAGTTTCATCGTGCTGTGTCCTCCTTTCGGATAGATTTTTTAGCGCATGCCCTGTCCACTCTGTCCGTAATAGGTCAGCACGGCGAGCAGGTCATCCAGGTTGACTTTGCTGTCGCCAGTGACATCACCGGAAGGATGGGAACTTGCGAAAAAGTGCGCGACCCGCTGCAGGTCTTCCTCATCGATACGGTCGTCCTCGTTGGTATCGCCAAGCACGGCGAAAGCCCAGTCCTGCCTTTGCATCCCAGAAAGGTTGCGTGACACCTTCACCGAGAGATGCTTCTGCAGCTTGGCCACCACTTCCACGTTGCCGCTGGTCCGGAACCCCATCAGGTAGGGGTAGATTGCCCATGGGTTCACCGGCTGTTCTGACCTGTCCACCTCGCTGCCGTTACTCCACAGACCGACACGCAGGTTCAGGTCATACAGGCTGCCGACGTACCGTGCCGACGGCTGAACCGTACCGTAAAGCCGATTGGGGTTGCCTGCTACCATATAGATGCGGTAGACGTGTGCCATATCAGCCAGTGCGCGCCCCTGAAAGTCCACGCCGTTCGTAGCCTTGAGGTCAAACACATACACCCCCGGCGCATTGGCGGCGAAGATGAAGTGGTGGTGGGGTGTTCCGCCGTAGGGCAAGTCGAAGTAGTTCGGCGTCGTAGAACTACTGCTAAACACTGTGCCCACGCGTGACTTGTTACCCACCAAACCGGGTGAAATCCATACCTGCTGCACGCGGCAACTTCGCAGCATAAACCCCTGCCAGCCTTCGGGCACGAAAAAGTCCATCCCGACATCCAGCAGATAGGTGTTGGGCTGAGGTGTCACCATCTGGCGTACGGGTTGTACCTGCGGCTGTATGACGGTGGTCATGCCGTTTTCGTAACCATACAGCACATCTAACTCGTGCTGAGCGAGTGCTCCAACACTAAAGAGGATCAGCCCGACTACCGATACTGCTAATGCACAGCGCTGTTTCATGTTCACACCTCCTCAGAGACCCTGCCCCTGTGTGGGGCAGGGTCTGTACCTTCTAGCGCTTGCGGCGGTAGAGCCACATTCCTATCACCCCCATGCTTAGCACCGCCATCGTGGACGGCTCGGGCACGGGATAGAAGTCAAAGTGGAAGATGCCTGAATCGCGCAGTGGACGATAGCCCAGCGTGTTGTTCAGGTCAATGAGCTGGAAGCTGGCGGAGTACACCTGTACAGGCGCAGTTGCTGCGACCGAAAAGACGGGGGTGAAGGCGAAAAGGTCGCCCGCGCCAATCTCGTACACGTTGCCGACGGCAGTGAGGATAGGCGTCCCGTCTTCCAGCGTAATGCGCAACCCGGGTGTGATGTCCACCAGACGCAACCCGATGCGCGCCTCGCCCAACAAGCCCGTCCACCGACCGCCCGACGAGTTGTAAAGCCTCTGCTCTGCCGGGTCTGTGGAGCTTGCCAGCACAGTCGTCGGCTGCATCAGCAGGTTGCTGTACTCCTCCAGTGATGGGTCGCGGACAATACCCGAGCGGTAATAGCCCGCAAACGCGCCGCTACCCGGATACAGGTAGATATACTCCTGTCCGGTCGGGCGCTGATACAGCTCGGGCAGGCGGTTATTGGTGTTTGTATCTACCACCCGAGGATTGGCTGGGTCGCCTGCATACGACCAGACGCCTATCGGGTGGTAGTGTTCCGTGCCGGGCGTGTAATGCGCTAGCAGCAAGGTAAGCCTGCCGAAGTTAGGGTTCGGTTGACCTGCGTATGTGCCTCTGGGTAATGTAGCCCAACCGTCCACGCCGACGAAATACACGTCGTGCCCCTGCGCCAAAGCGAGGTGAGCGAACAGAGTCACCGCCAGAGCGATGAGCCAATGCCTGAATGTTTTCATCCATATCCTCCTTTGCGAAAAGTATGTTTTGGGAAAGAACAGCTACCTGTGCCTACACAGGCGACGTGTGGTCACTGCACGAGCGCGAAAGCCGCGCAGTTCGTCACACCAAGACGGGGTATCCTGTTACGCAAAAGGGGGAGCACGAACAGGGGGGATCGCAACCGAGTTGGTTTGTGGTAGAATTGGAGGAGATGCTATTGGCGAACTACCCTCCAGCACAGGAACCAGTTCACCCTGAGAGGGTTGAACATCCGCTGGGGAGTAGTTCAGATGGCAGACGTAACACTCATGCTGGTCGCCGTGTATACCCTGCCATTGGGTCGAGGCAGACGGGGTGCTCGCGCTGTCCGCATGGTGGTGAAAAGCAGGCACAGCCACCTGCATCACCAGCCATAGCAGGACAAGCACACAGAAAGCTGTTTTCGTCCTCGTCCACATCTGCCACAACCCTATCGACAGAGAGCGCTGCGTTTACTGTATACCACACGTTTACAGCTCGTGTCAAGGTTTTCGAGAGGTTTTCTCGGAGAAATATCAGCCGCCGGCGAACACACATTGCGTGGTACACCCATTAAAGCCCACGCCAGCCGTCTATATCGTACTCCAGCGACTTCCCTCCTTCCCCCCCACCCGGACGCGAACGCTCGCTATTCGCGCTCCATCCCGTTGGCGGCAATGACCTGCTGGTACCACCGCGCGCTATCTTTCCAGATGCGCTGCTGGGTAGCGTAATCCACATACACAATGCCGAACCGCTTGGAATAACCGTACGCCCACTCGAAGTTATCCATCAGCGACCAGACGAAGTAGCCCTTCAGCGGTACACCATTCTGTATTGCCTTGTGGGCAGACAGGAAGTGCTGTCGCAGGTATTCCACCCGCTGCGCATCGGCTACCCTGCCATCTTGAACCTGGTCGCGGAAAGCGGCGCCGTTCTCGGTCACATACAGGCTCAGGCGCGGCGATTCCGAGTGCACCCACTGCAGTATCTCGTACAGCCCCTCAGGGTATATTTCCCAGCCCATGTCCGTGTACTGCGCCTGCTTGTTCTCCACGCCTTCCGCCAGCAGGTAGCCGTGCTCCCCCCGTTTCACAATGCCTCTCGAGTAGTAATTGATGCCCATGAAGTCGATGGGTTGGGCAATGCGTTCCATATCTCCTGAGTGCACCGGGGGCCAGGCAAAACCGACCATCTGCTCTGCCAATGCGGGGTAGCGTCCCTTGAGCAACGGCTCCACAAATAGCGCGTTATTCACCGTATGCACACGTTCGGCGGCTGCCCTGTCCTCTTCGCTACCGGTGGCGGGATGCTGGGGTGATAGGTTCAGCACAATTCCCACCTGTGCTTCCGCAGGCAGGATACTGCGCATTCGGGCGACCGCCTCCCCGTGAGCCAGCAGACAGTGATGCACCGCGCGAAGTCCTGCCCAGAGGTCGCGCATGCCGGGAGCGTGGTAGCCCTGTATGTAACCGAGGAAGGTAAACACCCACGGCTCGTTGAGCGTCGCCCACAGGCGCACCCTGTCGCCCAATCGCTGTGCCACAATCTGCGCGTAGTCGCCAAACCAGTTGACGATTTCGCGATTCGCCCAGCCGCCCAGGTCCTGCAGCGCGCCCGGCAGGTCCCAGTGATAGAGAGTAACCATCGGCTGAATTCCTGCATCGACCAGCGCGTCCACGAGACGGTCATAAAAGTCCAGTCCTGCCGGGTTCACCCTGCCTTTGCCTTCGGGAAGGATGCGTGCCCAGCTGATGGAGAAGCGATACGCCTTCAAACCCATTTCACGCATCAGCGCCACGTCCTCTCGCCAGCGGCGGTAGTGGTCGCAGGCGACGTCGCCTGTGTCGCCGTTGAACGTGGTGCCCGGCGTATGGGAGAAGCGATGCCAGATAGAAGCCCCCGCGCCGTCAGCCAGCGGGGAACCCTCTATCTGATAGGAAGCGGTTGCAGCTCCCCACAGAAATCCCTCGGGGAAACGAAAGACAGACATACCAACCCTCCTTGCGCTTAAACCTTTCAGATGACATTCTACAGAAAACGGGCGCAGCTGGCAAGAGGAGGCAAGCGGCACGTGGAAAAGAGTCATAACAAGGCAGGAGGTGCGTGCACGTGCGTATTGTAGAGGTTAAAACCTTTGCGGTGGAACCGCGCTGGCTGTTTGTCCGGGTGAGCACGGACGAGGGCGTTGTGGGTTGGGGCGAGTGCTTGGGCGACAAGGCGTTCGTGATCGCCGAGGCGGTGCACTCCTACGAACACGTGTTGCTGGGCGAGGACCCCGCCCGCATCACTCATCTGGTGCAGCGGATGTATCGCCACGCCTTCTGGCGCGGCGGTCCGGTGTTGAACGCAGCGATAAGCGGCGTCGAAATGGCGCTGTGGGATATTCAGGGCAAACGGCTGGGCGTGCCTGTGTACGAGCTGCTTGGTGGCAAGGTACGCGAGCGCGTCCGCGTATATCGGCACATCGGCAGCTACGAGCCGACGCAGATCGCCGAGCAGGCTCGCCAGCGTGTGGCAGAAGGCTATACGGCAGTGAAGTTTTGCCCGCTGCCTGCCCTGCATCCGTTAGAAAGCGCGGCGGTCATCGAGAAGGCAGTGGAGCTGGTGGCGGCAGCACGTGAAGCCGTAGGCAACGAGGTAGACATCCTGCTGGATTTTCACGGTCGCGCCACACCCGCCATTGCCACCCAGCTGGAGTACGAATTGCGCCCCTATCGCCCCTTCTTTATCGAGGAGCCGGTACTGCCTGAAAACGTGGACGCGCTGGCATCCGTCGCCAGCAAAGCGGTCATCCCGATCGCTACCGGCGAGCGGTTGTTTACCCGCTTCGGTTTCCGGCAGGTGCTGGAGAAAGGAGCCGCGCAAGTGCTACAGCCAGACCCTTGCATCTGCGGGGGTATCCTGGAAACCCGTACCGTCGCGGCGATGGCTGAGGCGTACTACGTCGCATTGGCTCCGCATAACCCCTACGGACCAATTAACCTCGCAGCGTGTTTGCAGATTGACGCCTGCTCGCCCAACTTTGTGATTCAGGAGTTCGTGCATCTGGGCGAGGGCTATCTGAAGAACCCCTTTACTATACGGCACGGCTATATCGACGTGCCCACCGCACCCGGTCTAGGCATCGAGGTGGACGAGCAGTACCTGCGAGACCACCCACTCTCGCCCAAACCCGACCCGGGCAGCGGCTTCTTCCACGAGGATGACGGCTCGGTAGCAGAGTGGTAAACAGGCTCACTCGGGTAGCGGCTTACCCTTCGTTTCGGGCGCCCAGCGCAATACCAGGTAACCCAGCAGGAACACCGACGAGATAATCGTCGCAGCCCACTGGATACCATAAACCGCGCGAAGCGAACCGAACAACCAGGGGCCCACCGCTGCGATATATCGCGCCACATTGTATGAGAAGCCTGTGCCCGTCGCACGCAAGCGCGTCGGGAAAATCTCCGGGAAATACACTGCATAGCATCCCAGCAACGCCAGCAGACTAAAGCCCAACAGCGAGAAGTAAATCAGCGCATCCCCAAAGGACTTCGTGTTATGGAAGGTCAGCGAAGCGGTTATCAGGCACAGCAAGAGCGCAACGCCGATAGCGCGCCGTCTACCCACTTTCTGCGCCAGCCATGCCGCAAACAGGCTCCCGAAAAAGGCGCCGCCGTTTTGAGCCATCGCCGCCCAGCTCACCTTGCGTGCGACCTCTCCTCTCAGCTCGGGCACATTGTCGGGATTGAGAATGTTGCGCAGAAGGTCAGGCGACCATGTGCTGATGCCCCAGAAGCCAATAATGCCCACTGCGCCCAACCCGATGCCGACCAGCAGATTATTACGAAGGTGCGGTGTATGCCACATCTCGCTCAATGCGCCGAGCTGCTTGTGCTCAATGAGAGCCCGCTCTTTCGCCTTCTGCCAGCGTTCGGGTTCTTTCACATACAGGCGGATGACGAACACTAGCAGCGCAGGCAAAATGCCCACTGCAAACACCCACCGCCACCCCCACTGAGGCGCGACGGTGAGGTTGATAACGCCTGCCAGGATGTTGCCGATGGCAGAGGAAGCCTGCATAATGCCCAGCGCAGTGGCACGGGCATGGGCAGGAAACACCTCCGCTACCAGCGAAGCCCCTGCCGCGAACTCCCCGCCAACGCCCAGCCCGGTGAGGAAGCGGAACAGGGCAAACTCGTGCCATGTTCGCGATAGCCCGCTTAAACCCGTGAAGCCTGCATACATCAATACTGTTATCGCCATCGTGCGTGTGCGCCCTAATCGGTCCCCCACAATACCGAACACAAAACCTCCCGTCGCCCACCCTGCGATGAAGATGGCTTGCACAATGCCGGAGTAGTAGCCTACATTGGCGTCCGAAGGCTCTATGCCCTGCCTGCCGAGAAGCTCCATCATGGCAGGCTGACGAGAGAGTACGTACAGCCACTGGTCCATTGTGTCAAACAGCCAGCCACACGAAGCCACAAATAGCACCAGCCATTGGTACCTCGTCACGCCCTCATACCAGCGTCGGACAGTCGTCTCGGGTAAAGATTGCATCCCTCACCTCACACAAACCGTTTGGGTAGAGGATTCGCGACGGAGGACAAGATTCCTACCTCACTGTTGTTTTCGCTTTTACGAGAGCATTCGGAAATTAGGCAACCGCAAGCAATGAGCACCACTCCTGCGTAAATAGGGGCAAAACGCAAATTACACACCCAATCCCTACGCACGGAGCGGTGCACACGTATTCTATCATCCAATACCTGCCCAAAGCAGTAACCGCCTGCTTCGGCAGTGTGGGCATCTCCCCTCTGTCTACTAAACCCAAAGGCAAACTGCGCCTCACCCCCGTGCAGTTTCTGCAAGCCATCCAAGCGCACCAACTGGCGCAGTATGCTCTGCACCTGAGCCAATACTTCTGCCCAAGAGGCTGCCTGCCCCGTTGTGCTGGGCGAAGACCACCCCGATATACGGACACGACTATCCTGCTGATGAGTGTGGTGCAAACGGTGTGGCGCAAATCGCATGAGCAGATGATCAACCGGGTGCACACGGACGTTGTTCTGGCTGAGGCTTTAGGTTTTGTGGGGGGGCAAGTAATCAGTCAGGGTCAGTATTGGCAGCGTCGGATGCAGTTGGGGATACCGCCGTTGATGTTCTTCTGGGTGAGCTTGGTGGTGCAGTTGGTGCGACTGGGGGCGATAACGGGCAAGCAGTTGGTGGTGGATCCGTCGCTGTTGCAGCGGATGCGCGCTGGCAACGTTATGCGGGGCGTCCGGCGGTATTGGGTTATAAGGTGCACGTGGTGTGATGCAAGCAGGCGGATTTACCGCTGTTGGGTGTGTTGAGTACGGCGAACGTGCACGACAGCGTGGTAGGGTGGGCGCTGCTGCTGTTAGCGCACTGGATATACGGCTTGAGCGTGCAGGTGGTGTATGCGAACAGCGCCTATGTTGAGCGCCGCTTTTTGTGGGTGGTGCGTGTGGTGCTGGGCGCCTTGGCGGCGGTAGATTACAACCTACGTCGCAGAGGGAAGCGGAAGGTGGGTAGATTATGGCAGATGCGCGGGTGGCGTCGTAGGGTATTGTTTCCTCGTCGTGCGATAGAGCGTCACTTTGCGTGGGCGAAGCGTTGTTTTGGTTTGAGTTGTTTGGCAAGTGTGGGATGGTTGCGGGTGTATCAGCGGGTGTTATTGGAGTATCTCGGGACAGTGGGGGTAGCCCTGTATGCGTCTGGTTGTGGTCGTGCGGATTTAGCGCGCAGTGGCAGTGGGGTTTTGGCACATGTGTAGGGTTTTGTGGTTGCGAACGCTCTGATTTTGTCTATCCAGATGCCATGAACAAAACGGAAATGCAACCCATAATACTGTAATGGGGTGGTTCTGCGCAAGGAGATAGTACCTTCGAGCCACCACTCAACAGATGGACAGAGGTGAACAATCGTAGGGGGAACACCGAGGAGGCAAAGATGATGCAGCGATTGTACAACCTGAGCACTGCAGCAAAATTCGGCGTCACCTTCGGGCTGTGCGTGGTGCTTATTACTGTAGCAGGCATTTTCAGCTTGGTGCAGCTGGCGGAGGTGAACCACTCTGCTCAGGAAGTTGCGCAACACTACCTGCCCAACGCGCTTGCGTTTGGCGAGGTTGATTCCAACATCCAACAAGTTCGCGCGAGACAATATCGCCATGCATGGGCGATGGGCAATCCTCAGGAGATGCAGGCAGCAGAGGAAGCTGCTCGCAAAAACATTCAGGTAGTGGAGGAAGCACTGAAGCGATACGAAGCCTCCATGACCACCAAGGATGACCGCCAGGCACTGGCAGACCTTAAAAGTGCGTGGGCAGAGTTTATTACATTGCATGAGCAGCTAATTGTGCTCAGCCGTCAGGGCAAACGCGCTGAATGGCAACGCCTCTCTACGGAGAAGGTACGCCCACTGCTGCGCGAGCGTCTTGAGCCAACAGTGCGACGTATCAGCGACAACATCAAAAAGAAAAGCGAGGAGACCCCTGCGCTGATTCAACAGGCTTATCACAGGACACGCACGTTGGTGGCTGCTTCGGTCATCTGCATCGTGCTGGTCTGTGCCGCCATAGGCTGGTCTCTCTCACGCTACATAACCGGAGCCATCCAGCAGATGGTGCAGGGACTGGAGGGATTGCGCACCGGCGACTTAAACCGACTCCAGCAGGCTGTGACAGCAATGGAACAGGGTGACCTGACGTTTCAAGCAGAAACCCACACCCAGCCGCTGAGGCTGCAGACTCGTGACGAGTTCGGCACGCTGGCACGTACATACAATTCGATACTGGAAACCATTGGGGAGATGGTGCGCGCCTACAACAGGGCGCAGGAGAGGCTGCGCGTCCTGCTCACTCAAATCGCTCAGTCTGCAGGGGAGGTCTCGGGTGCCAGCCATGAGCTTGCGGGTTCCACCGAGCAGGCGGGGCAAGCGTCCAGTGAGATCGCTAAGGGCAGTGAACAGCTCGCCCAGCAAGCGGGCGAAGCCGCTCAGGCGATGGATAGACTCGAACAGGCCATCCGCACCGTGCAACAGGGCAGCGAGGCACAGCGCGAAGCCGCCCAGCAATCCGAAGAGGGCATGAGACAAGCCGCCAAAGCAGTGGAAGAGGTCGCTCGCTCCGCCCAGCAGATGGCAGCCTCCGCCCAACGGGCCAGCGCGATTGCCCAGCAAGGTGGTCAATCGGTGGAGGAGATGCTCCACACCATGC
>CALJAP010000022.1 GCA_938027655.1 uncultured bacterium
CGGCGGGTTTGGGGGTGGGGGTACACGGCAAGGTGTTGCGCTTGAGTTTTCGGCGTGGCAGGGAAAGCTGGCAAGAGGATGTGTTATTGCGTTTCACCGTGCGTAAGAGCATGTCACCTGTTGAGGGGGTAAAACGGTAATATATACAGAATACTCAAAAGAAGGTTTGCAACCATGCGACAGCACGTGTTCGCTTTTCTGGTGGCGCTGGTGGTGTGGATAGCAGCTAACGTACCATTAGCTCTCCTCAACGGGCGGGTATACGCGCAATCGCCTAGTGGAGGGACGACAAGTGGGCTCGATTTCAGTTGTAACCAGGTCGCCGAGCTCGTTAAGGAAGCCGAGCGCAGTTGCAACGACCGTGGCGGCTTCTGCACCGGAAAGTGCGTAGCGGACTTTGTCACCTACGGATACTGCGGTTTGCCACTGCAGAGTCGTTATGAGTGCTACGAATATATCACCACCCGCCCGGTCTGGCGGGAAGAGACGGATTGCGTTTGGCGTAATGGTGTATGCACATGTGGCGAGGACTGGAGGTACGTAAGGACCGTCGGCAGTCAGCTGCGCTGGTGGTGCGACAAGCCATCATAGCGAAAGAGGAGGATTACAAATATGTTACTACGACGACGTCTGCTTTGGGCTCTGCTTTTCACTTCCTGCTTGCTATCAGCACGTGCTGAACCCGATGTAAATCATGTGCGGGATGCTTTATCCCGGCGCGAGGTCCGAATGAGGCAGGCAAGAACAGAATGGCGCGTTACCCGGCAGCTGAGTGAGGTTGGGAACCAGCTCACTGCGCAGGGGAATCTGTCGATAGACAGTTTCGAGCAGGGATACCGACTTGTCTTCAAGGACCAGGGTGCCGGGCCCGTCACATTATCCACACGTTTCGATTTTGCCCTGCCTCTCGACACCCCCGTTGGCTACATAGTGAGCGCCGTCACACAACCCTCTTCCCCTTTAGTCCCACGAGCAAAAGGCTTGCTGGTAACCTCGCTCAATTTCCTGCCACCGCGCTTGCTGGGGGCGATTGTGCTGACCGGCATTAACCCGTTCAGACTACTCCAGCCGCAAAAGATTCAAATAGAAAACATGGGCGATTGGGTCGTAGTGCGCGGCAAGCTTGTGCAGGAAATATTCCCTAATGATAGCGGTAGCGACGGGTTGGACCTGGTACTTCGTCTGGACCCTGGGCGCGACATGGCAGTGGTGGAGGTGGAGCTGCTGCGCTCCGGTCGCGTGCCGGAAAAAGCCCAGATCAAGCAGTGGGAGCAGTGGAACGGGTGCTGGCTTCCCAAGCTCGTTTCCTTGATAGAAAGCGGAGTAGAAACCCATGCTGAATATGCCCTGGAGGCGGTTAGGCCTAGCAGTGGGGTCTCGCCGCCTTGGGAAGGAGAGAGTATCAGCGACCATCGTCTTGGAGGCACGGTCGGCAAATCGGTGACCTATAGGTTCACGTGGAAGCTCCCATCCCTCACCGAGTTGCGCCAGATGCAAGAGCAGCAATATCATCCAACCACCAGAGAGAGTGAAAAGAGCGGGGCGCTACAACTATTCCCCCCTTTTTACTCATCACCATCGGCGTCTTGTGGTACTGGCGGTTGAGGCGGGCAGAGGGACGTAGGGCATAGAGACGGTGAAAGCATGGAGCCTTCTGCGGTGGTTGATCGTCTGCTGGCTGTTGGTGGGATATACCTTGCCCAACACGCTGTGGCAGAGAGGGTCGGCAGAGGTTCTCATCCGTCGCGCTCTGATGGATGCGCCTCCTTTGACCGCTCTGCTGGTGAGCGCGGGGGTGTTCGTGGTGGTATGGTGGACATTCGCCCGCGACGCACGTCTGGAACGCTGGGCGAGCCTGCTATGGTTGTTGCTGCTGGTACTGGCAAGCGGGTATCTGTTTGACCCGATAGGACGTGGGTATGCCGGTATAGGGTATATCCGGTGCGCGTGGGTGTTGTGGCTGTTGACTGTGGGGATAGCGTGTGCACGCCTGCTGGCGCCTGCGGAGCTGATGATAACAGTGGTCATGCTGGCGGTGGCACAGGCACTGTACGCGCTGACCTATTTTGCGATGGGGCAGAACCTGTTCCATACCCACCGGCTGGCGCGGGCGGGTGGCACGTTCGGCACGCCGGTGCATGTGTATACGATGATGTTGCTTGCTCTGCCGATGTGCCTTGCGCTGATACACCGATGGTGCTATGATGGGGCACGGGCAGCGATGGGAGCCGCGATGCTGGTGATGCTGGCTGCGTTGTGGTTTACGTACTCGCGCTCGGCGTGGCTGGCGGTCAGTGTGGTGCTGCCGGCGGTGGTGTACGCGCTGTGGGGGCAGCGACGTGTGGCGATAGCGCTGGGGGTGGCGTTGTGGATACTCCTCGGGGGTATATATGCCATGCGTTTGGAGAGCAGCCCTCAACTTGGCGACACGACTGCACAGGCACGGGTAGACATCTGGCGCATGGGCTTTCAGATGTTTAAGCAGAACTGGGTGTGGGGCGTGGGTGTGGACAACGTGCGCCTGCGTTATACCTCCACGTGGCGAGGTTACGCGGTCAGCACCTGGTACGGCGCGCCGGAGAACCAGTTGCTGCTCTGGCTGTGCGAGCGCGGGATATGGGGCGGTCTCTTCGCTTTGGCGCTGGCGGTGGCGTTCGTGCGGCGATTGCGTCTGTGTCAGCGGGTGTGCCGCTGGGGATGGGGAGGTGCGTTGCTGACGATAGGTATTCTGGGTATGTTCCAGTCGGTGTTCGGCAGGGTAGAGGAGGGTGTGGAGACGGTGCTGGTGAGTGCCATCTGGGCGTCAACGCTTCGAGAGGAGGTGACACACGATGCGTAGACAGCGGGCGTTCTCCTTGCCGGAGATGCTGATAGTGGTCGGCATTATCTGGTTGCTGGCGGCGTTGCTGTTTCCCGTGTTCAGCAGTGCGCGTCAGCGCAGTTACGAGACGGAATGCGCGTCTCACCTGCGTCAAATCGGTATGGCGATACAGATGTATCTCAGCGACTACGATGACGAGTATCCATTGCGTCTTCTCTCGCTGATGCCGGGATATGTATCCCATCGAGGCGTTTTCTTATGCCGATTGGACAGGTTCGCGGGTAATGCGGAACCCGGTCGATACTGGGTTTCGCCGGGAACCAGCTACTTCTATCTGGGTGACGTGGATTACGGCATCGACTACTTCCGCATGGTCGGCGAGTATGACCCCAACTTTCCCCCATGGGCGGTGTATATTCGTACC
>CALJAP010000023.1 GCA_938027655.1 uncultured bacterium
ACGACGTTCACACGCTCGGTCGCATCCTTCGGTAGAGGTAAATAGCCACAACCAGCAAGAGCACACCGGGAACAAAGAGTGCCCACGTTGCCCGTAATCCCCTACCTGCAGAAGGAAGCTTGCCTTGCTCATATGCCATGCGCCTGAGATTAAACTCGTCGGGAATTGAGCCGCTCCAACGATATTGTACAGCACGTTGTAGAACCGTTGGTTCAGCATGGTTTTCAAAGGTGACGTTGCCGGCTAAACGGTAATCCACAACGATGCTTCCTAGTGGCAGATGAAAGTTGCAACGAGCTGCATGAGACACAGATTTTAAAGAAAACGAGTATAAGATGTGCATCCAGCGGTCGTCAAAGCGTACAACTCGCTTTCGTGTAACGTGAGCAGGAACCATTATGCCGGAATAGGTTGTGAAGCCACGTATCGTCCATATGTCTGGTAACGCAGGTATGCCCGCAAGGATTTCGTAACGAAGTAGGCGTCCACTGCCTTTTTGGAGTACCACTCGAAGAGTTGTGTTCGCCCATCCGGCTGGAGAGTTAGCTTCTAGCGTTACCGTCTGGGATGTCGCAGTTGCTATTTGCCACGCGTCGGTATACAGGCGTAGCGGATTGTCCATCGTCAACAGTGTTATGAAGAGCGTTTCCTCACCGGTGCTGGAGAGGTTTCTCTGCCTTCGGCATTCTGTAGCGCTCTTCCAGATTTCCACAGGCATTGGTGGTGGAGGTGGCATTGCAGCACCAGATTGGTGTGGAGGAGGTGTTGTGGGACGCGGTATGGTGTACTCAACACCGAGTTTGTCCTCATACATACTCAGGATATCCACTGTCCCGCCGATAGGTTCTGTGGGGAGATGTACTTGCTTTGCCCCGAATTGCTGCGTATAACTTTGAGCCAAACGGCTTGCCAGGCTGGGTGGCAGTCCAAAAGTGGGGAACTGGCCCGAGATAACTACTTGTTGACCGCGCTTGCATATCTGTATCTCGAGCCCCTTTCGGGAAGCCGCACCTTTAGGATACACATCCTGATTGGGAACGTAACGGTCAGTGAACCACACATACACGTCGTATGTCCAACTCCAAAGAAGGTCGCTGGAGCGGTCCTCCCACTGCTGAGCCAGTTTGACTAAGCGGTCTACCTCGCTGTTTTCGTCAACTGGCTGGGCACCAGCGTGCGCCACGCAAGCAAACACAATCAGCGCAATTGTCAGGACTTTCAATTTCGCTTTTGCTCCTTCCATGAAAACTACCTTCCTCGCCCTCAAATTCGCAGACCGGGCTGGGCAAACACCCAGCCCTTCGATGTGGGAAATTTGCTCACAGCCCTCGGCTTATATAGGCCCTCCCACGCAGGTACGTCCGTAGAACCAGCCGTCGAAGCGGACCCAATCAGTGTTGCAGGCACATTTTCGTCCTTCTGTGGACGCGCAGCTGACATAGCTACCCCTCACATAAGTTGGGCCCCACGTCTCTTGGCACTGGTAACCAGACTGTTTCTGACACTCGCCAAACCACACTAAGTCTTGAACACAGTAGCTATTACACAGACCTGTGTTTTGCGAGTACCAGCACCAATTCTGTATGCCTGAGTGCCAAGACCAAAAGCAGTTTTTACCCTTCTGCACTTGTGCCAACACCACGAGGTATCCACCTGTAACTGCACCGGACGAATCCCCAGCGGGGGCAGGGTCCCCTCCCGCAATCCTACGGCGGTGCATCCACATGTCGGCTGCAGCTGTACCTGCAGGCGACGCAGACTGGGGTTAATCAACCAAACACGATGCCTTATCTGCACGCCCGCACTTACCTGACCGGCGTCGTACTGCTCTCCAACCAGCCACACTCGATCGCCAGGTAAGGCGTACTCCGCCGCGGCAACCAGAATAATCCACCCGGCTCCTAGGCACGCCAGCACCCTAGGCAGACGGCGAGACAGTCTCCGGCTCATGGTTGGTAAGAACCCTCCGAGCAGAGAGGTTGTTTTCTACCCCTATTCTACTCTGTCCCCCCCCGTGTCAATAGCAAATTTTTGCCATTTTTGTAGCCAATTTGTACTAGATGGAGCGGTTAATAACCTCGTCAGCACAGATTACCCACACGGTAGGCTTACGGGATACCTCTTGCGATAGAATGCTGGACATATCATAAAACAGGGTACGCAAGTTGTCAAGAGGGGTTGCCGGAGGATTTGCCAATGGTATAACATGGACGACGGACGGCGACAACCCCTTGCATCTGCCCGCGGTGTACACTATACTATTAACAACGCTAAAGAATCGGGCGGAGGTAAGCAGATGGCATACATGCCCAAAGCGCTGGAACGCGCAGACAGATACCGCGTGAAAGTGGAGGAGTACGTACATTATCAGCGTCATGGATACCTGAAGGTGGAGGCACTGCTCCCGAAAGAGGATGTACAGCGCTTGCTGGACTGGGCGGAAAGCCGACGCCAGCCCCCGCCGGTGCAGGTGCAGTCCGAAAAGGCGCCGCTGGAAGCGGTGTTCAAAACGCAAACGCGCGTGCATCAATTGCACCGTATCGACGCGACGGCGGAATGGGGTCTACTGCACCCGCGTGTGCTGGATGTGCTGGAGGCACTGGTCGGTCCCGACGTGCTCGCCCTGCAGAGTATGCTCTTCTTCAACCCGCCCGGGCTGGGCGGACAGGGTTGGCATCAGGACTCTTACTACATCACTACTTACCCCGACACTCTCATCGGCGCGTGGATGGCGCTGGACGCCGCCGACGAGCAAAACGGCTGTCTGTGGGTCATCCCCGGCTCGCACTGTGAACCCATCTATCCGCCAGACCACCCCTACGGGCTGATACATGCCGATGGCGCGTTCGACGACCTGTTCCAGGTGCACAACGTGAGCCACCTTGACGACGAGGTAAACACACTGACCAAAGTGGTGCGCAAGTATCCCGCCCCCATTCCCGTGCCGATGCAGCCGGGCGACGTGCTCTTCTTTCACGGGCACATCCTGCACCGCTCCTATCCGAACCGCACGCCAGACCGTTTCCGTCGCGCGTATGTGTGCCACTACTGCAACGCCCGCTCGTGGGTTCCCTGGAATCACGGCGAGCCGTACGAGGGCGACAGCGCGAACTACCAGCACATTCTGGCGCGAGGCAGCACCCACTTGCCTTACGCCTCACCGAAGTTCGGCACGCCGGTATCCCTGCCCGACCCTGCAGACGCGAACACCGGTGCGCCACCGCGCATGATGGGCATGGAAGATGGCATGATGGAGAGCGTGCAAACGGTGGCAGACAGGGTATAATACTCGCGGAGGTACGCTGACGATGGCGATGCAAATACCGCCTTTTCCGCGAGCGGAAGGCGACCCAATCGTGAAATACCCGGACCCCATTCTGCGCCAGGTGGCGGAGCCGGTCAAACGCATTACACCCGAAATACGCCAGCTGGTCTCCCTGATGCGCAAGGCGATGCTGGACGCCAACGGTATCGGGCTGGCTGCGCCACAGGTGGGGGTGTCTATCCGGCTTCTACTCTATACCGATATGTCCGACCAGCAGAACCCGCAGGTGCACGCGCTGGTCAACCCCGTCATCCTCAAGATGACTGGCGAACAGATCGAGCCGCCGGAGGGATGCCTCTCCCTGCCCGGGCTGATGGGCAACGTGCGCCGCGCGCAGACGATCTGGGTGAAAGCGGTCAACCTGCAGGGGAAAACGGTCAAATTCAAGGCGGAAGGTCTTACCGCGCGGGTGATTCAACACGAGGTAGACCATCTGGACGGCATTCTCTTCATCGACCGCGCCGACCCCACCACCCTCCGCTGGATGACAGAAGAGCAAAAGGAGACGGAGCGGGAAGCGGTCGCCGTGGGCAAATGATACGACGGGTGCTCTTCTTCGGCACGAGCGAGTTCGCCGTGCCTTCCCTTCTTGCGTTGCTGAAGGCGGGCTACGAGCTGCCGGTAGTGGTCACCCAACCCGACCGCCCCACCGGCAGACATCTGCGCCTGCAGCCCACCCCTGTGCGTCGCGCTGCTGAGGAGCGGGGTCTCACGGTGTGGACTCCTGAAAAGGTGCGCCGTCCCGATTTTTTGGAACAGGCGCGCGCCCTCTCTGCCGACGTGATAGTGGTGGCGGCGTTCGGGCAGATTCTGCCGAAGGCTCTGCTAGAGATGCCCTCCAGCGGGTGGGCAATCAACGTGCACGCCTCCCTGCTGCCCAAGTATCGCGGCGCCGCGCCGGTGCAGCACGCCATCCTGAACGGCGAAACCGAAACGGGCGTGACCATCATGCAGATGGAACCCACGCTGGACACCGGACCCATTCTCTCGCAGCGTCCCTGTCCCATCCTGCCCGAAGACGACGCGGGCACTCTGGAGGCGAAGCTGGCAGAGATGGGCGCGGAACTGCTGGTAGAGACCCTCCATGCGCTGGAACAGGGGACGATCACCCCTCAGCCACAAGACCATTCCCTCGCCACCTACGCCCCGCCGATTACCCGCGAACACAGCTTCATCCGATGGGAAGAGACTGCACCACAGACGTGGTGCCGCGTGCGGGCGATGTCGCCCAAGCCGGGCGCAGGCTTCCTCTGGAACGAGAAATGGGTGAAGGTCTGGAAGTGCCTGCCTCTGGATGAGCAGACCGACCAACCGCCGGGCACGGTGCTGCAGGTGGAGAAGGGGGCGGTGACGGTTGCCTGCGGTGGAGGCACGGTGCTGCAGCTGCTGGAGGTGCAGCCCGAAAGCCGCCCCCGCATGAGCGCAGGCGACTGGGCGAGGGGAGCAAGGCTGCGCGGCGCTCTTACATCGCCCACACCCACTTGAGCGCGATGCGCTCCGTAAATCGCTTCGCGTTGGGGTCGCCGATGATGACGTACAGGTCCTGCCCCACCCCACCGGCACTGCGGTAGGCAAGGTACCAGTTCACGTCGCCGTCCCGATGCACCAGCCGTGCGCTGAGGGCGCGCAGCTCGTCGAACTCCCAGCTGACGGTGAGAATGTACTGGTCGCGGCTCTGGTCAAAGCGCAGGATGGAGCCGTTGATGCCCACATCGAGTTTCCCCAAGAGCCGACGCGTGACGCCAAAGGTGATAAAGCGAATATCCCTATCCGAGCGTTGACCGAACTCGTAGCCAACGCCCCACCGTCGGAAACGGTTGCTGACGTTGCCTTGCAAGCGTATCTGATACACCCGGTCGTGCGTGCCTTCGAAGGTGACGACCTCGTGCTCGACGCCGATGCGGTAATCGCTGCGCAGGGTAATATCCAGAGATGCCCGAACGCCCCTTTCAAAGGGGGCGCCGTTGCAGTGTGTGTAATCGCGCAGAAAGACATCCGCTTCCACCTCGCGGACGGGTCCCTGCCGTATCTCGTTGTCGTAGCGGGTGTACCACGATAGCCCCTGTCGGTCAGTGAAGTAGACAAGCCCCAGCGATGCGCGGAAGTCGGGGTCAATACGCATCCAGCGCAAGCCGCTGAACCAGCGAGGTACTTCGTAGTTTAGGGTCAGATCAGTGGCGACACCTCCCGTGTCCGCCTCGCGGGCGTAAATCCACTTTCCCCCGATGCGGAAGTTGCCGAAGCGCAGGTTGCCGTTGACGCCGTATGCGTCGTGTTGGGGGTGGTCGTTGCCGCGGCGCAGCAGTCCATACGCGCTCCAGCCGCCCCGCTCGCCCATCGAGTAGCGCAGGTGGGCTACCGATACCCTGTCGCGGTTGCCGCGCAATGTGCTCAGCACACCTAGCGACAGCGCAGGGTTCAGGTTGCCGAACACTTTGAACCCTGCATCGAACTCCCCGATACGCCGACTATAGAACAGCCGTCCCACCCCGTAGGGTTCCGTTAGGTCAAAGTAGCGAATGCCCTCCATGAAGAAGGGGCGTGTCTCCTCCACAAAACGCTCGCTGCGGCTGAACTCGATGCCTTCCACCGCCTCCTCAATGTTGCGGAAGTCGGGGAACAGGCTCAGCACGCCGGTTAACTGCGGGGTTGGCGTATAGCGCACGTCTAACCCAGCACGCACCTCGTTTCCCCCGCTGTCTTGCCATTCGGGGGTCAGATAGCTCATCCATTGCAGGGATTTGCGTGGAGAGCCTTTCGGCGGCTCTACCCCCTGCCAGATGCCCATCAGCTCGGGACGGCGCATCGGGGTGACGTCGCTCCAGAAGTAGTCGATGCGCGTGCGGGCATGGTCGCGCTTGAAGTTGATGCTCATATTTGTTGCGCCGTTGGGGTTCGGGTAGTTGAGCACCTGCCAGGGGATGCGCATCTCCACCGTCCATCCGTCAGGCACGCGCTGCACCGCCGCCTGCCAGACACCACGCCACTCCCGCTTGGCGGCACGCCCTCCCGCGATACGTTCGTTCTGCGTGCCCAGCGCGTTCACAATAAAGGCGGAGATGTTCACCCAGTTGCGCGAAAAGTAAGGGTCTATCTGGAAGGTCACGGTATCCTCGCCCGGAAAATCCGAGCCAGGGCGTATCTCCCGCGCCACAATGGACTCTGGCTGACTATCATGACAGTAGAAAGCCACATAGATGGCGTTGTTATCGTACAGGATGTATGCTTCGGTCTGGTCGGCAGCGGGCTTACCGGTGTACGGATCGATAAACTCCTTCGCTACCGGCGCATGGCGCCACGCCTCATCGTCCAGTTTGCCGTCAACCGTTGGAGGGTTCGTCGTCTTGACTGCAGGAATGGTTCTAGAGGAGTACTGCCCGGCCCACAGTGAACTGTTCAAGCATCCCCACAGCGCCACAGCAACAGCCACAACACGGACACTCTTCATCCGGTTCAACCGTCCACCCCTTTGACCCTTGTTACTTAATCGTTTACATTATATCCTGTTTTGAGGGGGGATTGCAATTGGGCGCGAGAACACGGAGCCTTGCTACTCCCCAGCCAGCAGACCTGCGATGTATGCCAGCAGGCGAACCTTCTCTATGTCGGGCGGCTCGTTTTGTATCTCCTGCAAGGTCGCGCCCAGCAAGCTCCTTGCCCTCTCGCGCTGACCGTTTTCCTGCAGGTGTTTTGCAAGGGAGGTCATCAGGTGAGCACGCACCGGTATCGGTTGGCTTGTCAACGGATTATCGAGATAGGCTGGTGCTCCCTTTACCAATTGCAAAGCGTCCTCGTAGCGACCTTTCCGCACCAGCAGCTGGAGTACGTCACTCCTTCCCCAGTATGCCAGCACGTTGTGCTCACGTAGCAGCTGCAGGGCATCGTCCACCCGGTCTTGCCCTAACAGCCCCTCTGCCACTGTGCTCAACAGGCTGGCACGGGCAAAGGGGTTGCCCTCGCCGAGCGCAAGGCGAACCGCTTGCTCCACCCTTCCCGCCTGCACCAGTTTGCCAGCGAGTTCGCGCCGTGCGTGTCGGCTCAGTCCTTCCTCTCTCGAGCCGGTTTCGTCAGAGGGTTCTGGAACATCAAAAAGATACTCCTGGCGCAGTTTTGTTCGGGATGCAGGCTCGGCGAGAGCGTCGATGAGCTGGCGCATGAGAGCATGGTGACGGTCTGTCGGCACGTTTTCGGGCATCGTTCCACCACGCAGCCAGTGCAATGTGGCGTACTCAGTTACAGGTACCTCGTGGTCTACCCGTTCCACACTCAGCTCCGCGAGGATGGCGCGCAAAACGCCTTCGCGCTCCTCTGGTTTGGCATGTCGTTGCATCAGTCGCCGCACGCCCTCGATGTCGCCCGCTAGAGCCAGTGCGGTGCCCGCTCGCGTGATGGGTACGCTTTGCAGGGAGATGTGGAAGCCCATCTCTTTCGGGATCTCCGGCGCGCTTGCCGTCAGGCATAGTTGAGCCAGTTTTTGCAAAGCAGGACGTTGCTCAGGACGGATGTCGCGCCTCTTTGCCTCGTCTAACAAGGTGCCGAGCAGGTTGAAGCGCTCTATCCCCTCACGCACCAGAGCAGCCAGCGCCACTGCGCGGGGCAGGTCGCCTGCCGCTGCCATCTCCACAGCCATCTGCTCCAGAACCGCCTCTCGGGCTTCCCCGCCCTTCACTCGTGGCAAGAGCCGCTCGGCACTGCGCAACAGGTCGCGTACCAGCTGCTCTTTGCCCGCTGCCCGTGCGACAGACGACAGCATGACCAGAGCCGAAATCCTATCATCGGCGGCAGACATCAGATTGACTGTGGCGCGTGCGCGTTGCCATTGCCCCTCCTCCGCGTAACGACGGCATGCCGCCTTCAAGAAAGTAGCACGCTCGTCAGGGTCTGGTATCCGCGCTGCCAGCACTTTCCACTGGTCGGGCGTCAGCACCACAGGCATCTGGCGTGGTATCTCTGCCAGCCAGTCGTATCGCAGAACTCCCTCCTCCTTGTCTATGCGCTGGACGATATCGATGGCGCGTTTTATCCTCTCCATCGCTTGCGCCGTCTTTCCCGCTTGCGCCAGCGCCGCCGCTAGAGAGAGGTTCATGTTGACGGTCTCGTACCAGTGACCACCATCCCCGCGTATCTGAGATGCCGCCTGTAGCGCGAGCGCGATGTTGCCACGTCGTGCCAGAGAATCGGCCACTCGCGTCAATGTAGCCGAACGCCACTTCTGGTCGGGTACCTGTAAGGCGTATCGGAACGCCTCTTCAGGTTTGTCTGCCTGTAGTAGAGAGCTGACAACCTCATCCAGACATTGTGCCCGTTGCTTCTGCCCTTGCGCGAGAGCAAGCAGCGATGACAGGGTCTCCTTGCTTCCACTGTCCGCAGCACTGCCACAAGCATACGCCAGTACCTGTGCCCGCGCCTGCGCATCCTCTATCCGACGCCACAGCGCTACCGCTTCCTCGGTACGTCCCCTCCCTGCCACCAGGGGCACTGCTACCCGCAGCACAGCCTGCCGTATCTCGGGCGCTTCCTCTGCCATCTGCATAAGGAAGTCCACCGCTTTCAGCCGCTGCGCCGTGCGAAGCACCTCATCCAACGCAGATTGCCGTTGTGTGGAGTCGGCTATCGCCTGTGCCGAGCTCAAGGCGTGACGCAGAACCTGCTCGGGGGTCAGGTCGTTAGAAATGGCGAGGGGCGCGGTCGCGAGCCAGATAAGCAGTGGTATGAGAACGATGGCTACCCACCGTGAATGTGACATCTCTTGTCACCTCCCTGATAGGATGATGCGCCTTCGCAAGAGCGTCCCACGTATTCGACGCACTCGCACGACGACAGGTTATCCCACCATCGCTTGAAATACAAACACCGAAACGGCTATACTCTCAAATAAGATACGGCGAGAGGTGACAGGTGCTTATGGCTGCGAAGACGGTAGTGCCCTTTAGCGTTCCCTTTTCTCTGCACACCATCGAGAACGGGATGCGTGTGGTGCTTTCGGAAGACCACAGCGTGCCGGTGGTGGCGGTGGTGGTTCTTTACGATGTGGGCGCACGCAATGAACCGCCCGGACGCACGGGCTTTGCTCACCTGTTCGAGCACATGATGTTTCAGGGTTCCGCCAACGTGAAGAAGGGCGAGTTCTACACGTATGTGGAAGACAACGGCGGCGTGCTCAACGGCATGACCAGTAACGACTTCACCATCTACTTTGAGGTGATGCCCAGCAACCAGCTGGAGCTCGCCCTGTGGCTGGAGGCAGACCGGATGCGCTCGCTGCAGGTGAACCAGGAGAATCTGGACAACCAGCGCGAGGTGGTGAAAGAGGAGAAACGCCTGCGTGTAGACAACCAGCCCTTCTCCTACGCACGAGGCATCCTGCTGTACGAGCTCGCTTACGATAACTTCGCCAACGCCCATTCGGTCATCGGCTCGATGGAAGACCTCGACGCGGCGACGCTGGAGGACGTGCAACGCTTCTTCCGCACCTACTACGCTCCCAATAACGCGGTGCTGGCCATCGCGGGCGATTTCGACAGCGAGCAGGCTCTGGAGTGGGTGCGCAAACACTTCGGCGACATTCCACCGCAGGAGCCGCCGCAACCTGTGGACGTGAGCGAGCCGGAGCGCAAGGGGGAAAAACGCGCTACCTACACCGACAGGCTGGCGAACCTGCCCGCGATAGCCATGGCATGGAAGGTTCCGCCCCGCCATTCCCCTGAGCGATACGCGCTTGCCCTGTTGGACCGTATCCTGTTCAGCGGAGAAAGCGCGCGCCTGCACCAGCGACTGGTGAAGCGCGAGAAGAGCGCGCTCGGCGTCTCTGGTGGGCTGGAAGACCGGCGCGGACCGGGGCTGTTCACCGCTTTTGTGGTCTTCAAGCCGGACAGCGACTTCCCGCAGATTGAGCAGAGCGTCACTGCCGAAATCGAGGCGGTGCAACAAAAAGGCGTGACGCCACGCGAGTTGCAGCGAGCGAAGAACCAGCTGCGCGCAGAGCGGTACCGCGGCGTGTGGGGTGGGCTCTACGGCTTGCAAACCCCGCTTGGGCGGGCGATGGAGCTGGCGTACCACGCGCTCTTCGACGGCGACCCCGCCCTGATTAACACCGAACTGCAGCGCTATCTGGATGTCACCCCTGAAGAGGTAAGGGATGTGGCTCGGCGGTTTCTGACACGGAACAACCGCACCGTTTTGCATATCCTGCCCGGCGCGACCGGGGTAGAACAGTAGAGGAGGACAGGGTGAACAGAGCAGATGTCGTCACCACTCCCCCGCCGCCGTCGGCGTTGCGCCCGCTGGTGTTGCCCAGGCGCGAGGAGTTTACCGCTGCCGACGGTTTGCGCGTGATTCTGGTAGAGGACAGACGTGTTCCTTTTGTGACCTTGCGCCTGGTGGTGCGTGCCGGCAGCGCGCACGACCCTGCCGACCTGCCTGGGCTGGCTGCGCTCACCGCTCACTGCCTGACTCAGGGCACACAGAAGCGCAAGAGCTTCCAGTTCGCCTGGGCGGTGGAGGAACTGGGCGCCACGCTGGAGGCACATGCCAACCGCGACTACAGCACCCTCTCCGCCACCGTGCTGGCGGAAAATCTGAACCCTCTGCTGAAGCTGATGGCAGAGACGGTCATGCAGCCCGCTTTCGCGCCCGACGAGGTGGAGCTGGCGAAAGAGAACACCATCCAGACCCTGCGTTACCAGCGCACGCAGCCCTCGTTCCTCGCTCGCGAACGGTATGCGCAGGTGCTTTTTGGCAACCACCCGTACTCGCGTATCGCTCCTACAGAGGAGTCGGTGGTCGCCATGACGCCCGATACCCTGCGCCAGTTTCATGCGGGCAACTACACTCCTGATAACAGCCTGCTGGTGGTGGTGGGGGCAGTAGAGGCATCGCCGCTGCGAAAGGCTCTGGATAAGGCATTCGCAGGGTGGCAATCACAAGGCGTTACCCACGCACCACACGAGCCACCCCCCTTGCGCCAGCGGCGCACCGTGCATCTTGTAGACCGCCCCGGCTCGGTGCAGGTGAACCTGTTGATAGGACACCTTGCCCCACGCCCCAACGACCCCGATTTCCTCGCTCTAGAGGTAACCAACACCGCGCTGGGCGGACGTGCCGGTTCGCGTCTGTTCATGAACGTGCGTGAACAGAAAGGCTTCGCGTATGATGTGGGCTCCCACCTTTCCGAGCATCGCGAGGCGAGCAGCTTCTCCATGTCCGCGCAAGTGCGCCCCGAAGTGGTGGGCGAGGCGGTAGAGGAGATGCTCCGAGAGGTGGAAGTGCTTCGGCGTGAGGGCATCACCGAAAGCGAGCTGGACAGCACGAAAAACTACCTGAACGGCACGTTTTCCATCCGCCTCAGCACGCAGGGCGGGATCGCGGGCGAAATCGTGGCTATCGAGATGCTGGAGCTACCCAGAGATAGCATGGAGACCTACCGCGAGCGCGTGCGGTCCATCACGCCGGAGACGGTTCGCCAGGTGGTGCAGCGTCACCTCTTCCCCGATCGAATGGCTATCGTTGCCGTCGGCGAGGTGGAGCGCATCCAGCCGCTGCTGGAACCGTTCGGCGAGGTAGAGGTACGCCCGGCAATGATGTAGGGGCAACCCCTGCGGTTGCCCCACAACTACCCGCGCAATCTGCCCGCAAACAGTTCACCCAGTCGTCTTAGCGCAGGCGATACATCGTCGGGCGCGATACGCACGTCCAGTAAGGTAAATCTATCGGCGTGGCGCGATGCCTGCAGCGCATGGCGCATTTGCTGCGCGGTTTCCACGACAACACCACAGCCACCCAGCGCACAGGCGAACTGTGCGTAGTCGATGTCTGCGATGTTCACGAACTCCGCGTTCTCGTGCCCCATCGCACGCAGAGAGCCGTACACTCCGTTGTGGATAACGATGACCACGGGCTTCAAACCAAGCTTCCGAGCGGTGACAATCTCCATGCCCGTCATCTGGAACGCTCCGTCACCCACCAGTGCAACTGCCCGCCGGCGTGGGTCCGCCAGCTGTGCGCCAACAACGCCCGGCACACCAAACCCCATGGAGGTATAGTAGGCAGGACACAGGAAGGAGGTGCCCTCACGGGTCTGGATGTCATCGGAGGCGAAGAGGGCGTCACCCACATCGGTAACAAGCAGAGTATTCTCATCGATGAACTGGTTCAGCTCGTACAGCAGTCCGCTCATGGTTATCCTGCCCTCATCTGGACCGACGCGCGGGCGCATCGGCTCGATGGTGCCCGGGTCAAAGCGAGGTAGGTCGTTGCGTGCCACCAGTTCGCGGATGAAGTGCTCGAAAAGCACATTGGTATATTCATGATGGCGAATGACGATGCGCTCGGAAGTGGCGTACACGGTGCGCGAGGGGTCCAGGTGCGCAGTAAATAAGCCCAGGTTGATATCGGTCATGAACACGCCTAGCATCAGCAGGCAGTCCGATTGCTCCACGATGTCGCGTACGCGAGGGTCGCCCGCTTCGCCGTTATACACCCCGACATACTGCGGATGCCCTTCGGGAAACGCCGATTTGCCCAGCATGGTGGAGCAGACAGGCACGCCCAGCCGCATAGCGAGATCTATCACCTCTTCCTGCAGACCAAAGCGATGCACCTCCACGTCGGCGAGAATCACCGGGCAGGTGGCTTCGCGCAACATCTCCACCGTTTCCGCTACCGCCTCCAGCAGTGCGCCCCGGTCGGTACGCTTAACGGGCGGTGGGAGATGCTCCAGCTCCTGGATCTCAGCATACACCATGTCGCGGGGTATCTCCAGGTAGACAGGGCGCTTGAAGGTGAGCGCGTAGTCCAGTGCGCGATGGATCTCAAGGTCGGCAGTGAGCGGGTTGTCCAGAGTGGTAGCGTAGACGGTGACCTCTTCGTAGATGCGTTTCTGGGTTTCGAAGGTCTTCACCTTGTGGTGTAGCAAATCGTGTTCCTGCCTTTCGCGCACGCCGGGAGCACCGCTAATCACCACCATAGGCGATTTTTCGGCGTACGCCCCTGCCACTGCGTTCACCATGTTCAGCCCACCTACACTGTAGGTGACCACCGCCAGTCCAAGCCCCCGAATGCGCGAGTAAGCATCGGCAGCAAAGCCCGCACAGGGTTCATGCGTCATCACTACAGGCTGGATAGGGCTGTCGGCGAGGGCGTCGTAGAGGGTCAGGGCAAAATCGCCGGGAATGCCGAAAGCGTGCTCTACGCCGCGTGCATAGAGCATCTCAAAAATATGCGGAGCCAGCTGCGGCATGACATTGCGCCTCCTTTGGCGTGATATGCTACGCTAAGCTTACTGTACGACTCCAGACGAGTCAAGCTTACCTCCACTCCAGCACAGTAGTGGACTCGATATGCCCCTCCAGCCACTCGCGCTCAAACCATGTCGGTTTCAACCGGCTCTTGCTGAACAGCTTCTCCGCCTGGTCGGCGTAGTGCGGTGAGGTCGGGCGGTCGCTTTGACCGTAGGGGGTCGCGCTGTAGGACTCCACTGCCCCCTTGCGGAACAGCACCACCTGCGTCCAGTTCTGGCCGGTAACGCCGTAGAAAATGTTGTCCGCTTCCATTCGCGAGCCGATAGCACGCAGTGTCTGCCCACCACCGGTCTCGCCACCCGACACGGGCCACGACCTCCCGCCACGACGCACGCGGTGTATCTCACCCCAGGGCACCTCCAGACGCCCGTAGCGTTTCTGCACCTCCTCCACCGCCGCCGCCAGCGATCTCACCAACGCCTCTGCCTGCTCCGCGTTGAGCGGTTGGCGGGCGCGAATCGCTTCGGGGTCTATCGGAGGCGAGAACCGCTTGATGGCTTCTCGCCAGAAGCGGAACAGGGTCGCGCCGACGCTATCGGCGTTCATGAAGCCGTCCCATTGACTCAGCAGGTGGATGGCAGGCTGTAACCTCGCCACCGTCTCCTTATCCGTGCTCCGCTCCGCCGCCTGCGCCAGAGCCTCCTTCCACTGCTCCGCCATATCGGCATGGGTATCCAGCGCAATCGCCATCGCCTGCCTCAGCGTCATACGCGGGGTGTTCTCCAGCAGCTCTACTGCCCGCCTGCCGCGTGAGTTGTTTTCGTTGGGACGTGCCCCGTAGATGTATGCGGGGTACTTGTCCGCCGTCAGAGGAGAGTTCACCAGCATGTTGTCGGGACCGATGTTGCAGTTCTGCATGTAGCCGCGCGATGGGTTTAACAACTGCACCAGGTCCTTCATCGGGTGGATGCCAAGCCATTCGGTGGCGCGGGTATTGCCCGGCACGGGTTTGCTGAAATCGTACCCCTTGGGGCGAATGGGCACACGGCCGGTACGCACGTAGAAGATGTTGCCTTCCACATCGGCGTACATGATGTTTTGCTCCATGAAGTGGTTCATCGCCACTGCCTGCTGAAACTCACGCAGGTTGCGGGCAGTTGCCATACGGTACAGCTGCACCACAAAGCCCACCTCGTTCATGTACGGGGTGGCGACGGCGTACGCCCTGTTCCCCTCGCGCAGGATGACGGGACCATGGTGGGTATAGTGCAGCTCACGCTCTACCGGCGGCTTCCCTGCGACGTTAATGCGCACCTTTCGTACCGTCATGTTGCGCCATTTGCCCTCATAGCGATACTGCAGGGGGTTGTTCGGATTGACCTCCTCCACGTAGATGTCGGTGGTATCGGGTCCTCCGGTGGTGGCTGCCCAGCCAAGGTAGCGGTTGTGTCCCAATCCCAGCAGAGGCGCGCCCAGCGGACCGAAGCCGGAGAGATGCAGTTCGCCCCCGTGCGCGCGGAACTCATAGAAGCGAAACTCGTTATCCCACGGGATGTGAGGGTCAATCAACAGGATAGCGCATCCTTCGGCGGTGCGCTCCGGTCGTACCGCCCACTGGTTGGAGCTGAAGGGCAGGGTCACCTCGTTGCGCCGTTGCAGTTCTGCCATCGCACGCCCCATAGGCCAGTTGAAAATAATGTAGCGCCCTAAAGCCACCACCTGCCAGGGTTCTATCTTCGGCGCCCAGGCGGGAACCTGCTCCGGGTGTCGCTTCATGTAGTCCTTCACACCCTGCTGGTACGCTTCGATAATCGCGCGGATTCTGGCGGGCAGCTCGCGGTATCGCCGACGGCTGACCTCTTCATGCCCAACGAAGCGCTGTTGCCAGTCGTGCTCTATCCACTGCTCGCCGAACACCTCAGCCATCGTGCCGGCAGCAAGACGGTAGTTTTTCAGCAACTGTTCCAGCCGGTCCTCCGCCTGCGCCCAGCCTAACCCGTAGGCGACACCCTCTTCGGTTTGCGCGTAGATGTGAGGCACACCCCATTCATCGCGGTAGACGGTCACTTTTTCGGCGAAGCAGACGCCAGCAAACAGCATCCAGATTGCAAACAAAGCTAGGAATCCACGGCGCATGTTGTCCTCCTTCTACATTTGGGTTCCTCGTTTCCACCACGTCGTGCGGTATGTCAGGATAGTTCTCGCTGTGGTTCTCCAAGTCCTGCCGGGCGGCTGTAGCGCGTTTCTTTGCCGACACCGCCAACAGGGCGTCGGCTTCCGCCATCGCCCACAAACAGCCATTTTCAGGTATTATAATCATGGAGTGTGAACAATCATGCATCGCCAAACAAGTGTCTCGGAACGATATTTGATTCCCTCCGCGACTTTTGAACCTGCCTATCTCGCTCTGCATCGCACGGGTGAGCTACAGCGACGGGCGGAGGAGGCGGTGGCGTCGCTCAAAGAGTGCCGCGTTTGCCCGCGTGACTGCCGGGCGAACCGTCTGGAGAACACGGTGGGCATCTGTCGCACGGGAAGGTACGCGCGCGTCTCCAGCTATTTCCCCCACCACGGCGAGGAAGACTGTCTGCGCGGCTGGAACGGTAGCGGCACGATTTTCTTCTCGTGGTGCAACCTGCGCTGTGTTTTCTGCCAAAACTACGACATCAGTCACCGGGGCGAAGGCGTGGAAGTCCCCCCGGAGCGCCTGGCGCGCATGATGTTACATCTGCAATCGCTGGGCTGTCACAACATCAACTTCGTCACGCCCGAGCACGTGGTGCCGCAGGTGCTGGAGGCTCTGGTGATTGCAGTGGAGGGCGGCTTGCGCCTGCCCATTGTGTACAACACCTCCGCTTACGACTCGATGGAGAGCCTGCGCCTACTGGATGGTGTCGTGGATATTTACATGCCGGACTTCAAGATATGGGACCCTGAGAAGGCGCATCGCTACCTGAAGGCTCGCGACTACCCGGAGGTCGCCCGTCGGGTTATCATGGAGATGCATCGGCAGGTGGGCGTGCTGAAGTTTGACGAGCAGGGTCTGGCGAAGCGAGGGGTGCTGGTACGCCATCTGGTGATGCCGGGCGACATTGCGGGTACCGAGCATATTCTGCGCTTCCTCGCCCAGGAGGTGGCACCCGATACCTTTGTGAACGTCATGGCGCAGTACTATCCTGCGGGGATGGTCTCCCCGGAGCGGTATCCCGAAATCAATCGGCGGATTAGCTCGCAGGAGTACTGGCGAGCGATTCGCCTCGCGGAGGAGCTGGGCTTACGACTGGATGAGCGGCTCTAACCGGAAAGAGGAAGAACCTCGCGCAGCCGCGCTGCCAGTTGTTGCGCGACCTCCTCTGGAGAACCGCTCAGCATGATGCGTTTACGCTCGCGGGAGGGCGCCTGCTCCAGCCCAACCACCTGAGTAGGTGACCCCGCCAAGCCGATAAACTCCGGGTCCACGTCCATATCGGAGGCGGACCAGACGGTCACCCGCTCGGGAGCAAACGCCCACGGCTTGAGGCGGTAGTCCCAGAAGCGTGGCTCGTTGCAACCCGTCTTCACCGAGATGACCGCAGGCAAAGGCACCTCCAGGATTTCGTAGCCGCCCTGGCGTTCCCGTCTACCCCGCACCACCCCCTGCGACATGTTGACCTCTATGTCACTCACCAGGGTAATCTGCTGATACCCCAGCCACTCTGCCAGCCCCGGCGGGACCTGCCCGGTAGCGCCATCAGAGGACTCTTCGCCGCAGAACACGAGGTGCACAGGCTCCAGCCGGTGGATGGCTTTTGCCAGCGTGTAGGTGGTTGCCAGTGTGTCCGCGCCACCAAAGAGGCGGTCGCTGAGCAGATACACATGGTCCGCGCCCATAGCAAGGCATATCCGAAGATACGGCTCGAAGAAAGGCGGTCCCATCGAGAGGATAGACACCTTTCCGCCGAACCGGTCTTTGATTTGCAGGGCAAACTCTACCGCGTTCAGGTCCGGTGGGTTGATTTCGCTACGCGCTCCGGCGCGGTCCAGCCTGCGCGACTGCGGGTCCACCCGTACCTCCTCCGGCTTAGGCACTACCTTTACGCACACCACCAGATGCAGCTCGTTTGCTACATATGCCATCAGTCACCCCTCCCAATATTCGTTCTCAACCGCTCGCCACAGGCTCCCGGCTATTGCGCAGCGCCTCAATCAGCGCAGGCACAATCTGAAGAGCGTCGCCCACCACTCCGTAATCGGCGGTTTCAAAGATGGGAGCTTCGGGATCGATGTTGATGGCTATGACGGTATCCGCATGTTGAATGCCCACTGTAAACTGAAATGCTCCGCTGGCACCGCACACGATGGCCACCTTGGGACGACAGACCACGCCGGTCTGCCCCACTTGACGCTCGCGCTCGATCTGCCCGCCATCCACAGGCGGGCGTGTCGCGCCTACCTCGCCACCCAGCAGTTCCGCCAGCTGCCGGAGCAGGTCAAACCGCCCCTGTATGCCCCGCCCGCCGACAACCACTACCGGCGATTGAGTGATGTCAGCTCCTCTGCCGACCGCTTGCTCGACAACACGAGTGCGCACCTGTGCTTCGTCAAGAATTACAGAGATTATCTCTACAGTACTACTGGCCCGTTCGGTGCGTGGCGGTTTGAGAGGGAACACCCCGGGGCGTACGGTAGCCATCTGCGGACGATGCTGAGGCGTCTCAATCAGCGCCAAAACTCCGCCGCCAAAGCCGGTGACCTCACCGACCAGTACACCACCCTCCCGCATCCGCAGGTCCGTGCAGTCGGCGGTCAACCCAGTGCGCAATTTCACCGCCAGTCGTCCCGCGAGGTCGCGCCCGTTTGGGGTGGCTCCGCACAAAAAGACGCTCGGCTTTTGCCGCATAATGACTTGAAAAGCGGCTGAGGTATAGGCTTCCACCGTGAAGGTTTGCAGAAGAGGGTGCTCGGCTACCCATACCTCGTCGGCTCCGGCACTGAAAGCCTCCAGCGTCAGTGGGAACATCCTCTCGTAGCCAAGCAACAGCGCTGCCAGATTCCAGCCTACCTCGTCTGCCAGCTCTCGCCCCTTCGACAGTAGCTCCAGCGAGACCCGCTGCAAAGTGTCTCCTTCCCGTTCCATGAACACACAGATAACATCCCGTGCTTCAGAAGCACTGTAGAGCGATGTGGCCATACGCTTTCTCCTCCGGACGGCTGTGTTGAATGTCTGTTACTCTATCGCCATCGCTGCCAGCTCCGCCACGTCCATCACGCGCAGATTTCCCGCGCCGACCGTCTTCACACTCTCCTCGAAGCAGGCGATACAGAAAGGACAGGCTGTCACGAGCACCTGCGCACCGGTTGCCAGCGCATCCTGTACACGCAGGTTGGCGAACCGTTCGTCCGCCGGGGTCTCCATCCACATCCGCCCACCACCGCCGCCACAACAGAGCGCATCTTGCCGTGAGCGCGCCATCTCCACCTGTTCCAGACCGGGTATCGCATCCAGTATGCGACGCGGGGCTTCATACTCGCCATTACGCCTGCCCAGGAAGCAGGGGTCATGGAAAGTAACCCGCAGAGGTACCTCCCGCGAGAAGCGCAGGCGTCCCTCGCTGAGGCAACGGTCAATAAACTGGGTGTAGTGCTCGGCTTCGAAGTCCGCCTGGTAACGCGGCGCGTAGTTGCGGAAGGTGTCGAAACAGTGCGGCGAGGTGGCCACCAGTCGACGCACCCCGTTCTGGGCGAAGACCTGAGCGGCGTTTTGCACTATCTCCTCAAAGTAGGGAGCGTAGCCCAGGCTCTTTGTCGCGTCACCGCAACAAGGCTCATCGTCGCCCAGAGTACCAAAACGCACCCCCGCCGCCTGAAACAGCTTGACCAGAGCGCGTGCCACCTTCTGAGCCCTGCGGTCGTAAGCCGCCGTGCAGCCTACATAATACAGAACCTCGTGCTCGTTGGGATCAAAGCGCGGCACCTCCAGCCCCTTTGCCCACAGGCTGCGGTGAGAAGGCGGCTGCGACCAGGGGTTGTTGTTCCAGGTGATAGACCACAGTACGGAAGGCAGCCCTTTCGGGACACGACGCTCCTCCCATGCCATTCCGCGCAGGCTCTGAAACACCTCAGCAACCGGAACGCCGCGCGGACACAGCGCCTCGCATTGCGCACACGCCGTACACAGCCAGATGTCTTCGTGGTCATCTGGCACGCCCAGCTGCGCACGACGCAGAAGCGAACGTACGGAAAGCGGCTTCCCTTCCCGAACTTGTCCCCAGGGACATAACGCCGTACACACTCCACACTGGTAGCACAGCGCAACGGCTCCGCGCGTACGCTGGTACAGGGTATCCCATCGGGCATCGTCCACGATAAGATGCTCAACTTGCGTCATCGCTATTCACCTCCCGAGTGGACCGGTTGCGATGTCGCCGCCTCGCCGCTGCGCACCCTCTGCGCATAACGCTGAACCACCTCGTCCATCTCCTTCAGCTTCTCGGCGAACTCCTTGCCTTCGGCAGCGGAAATCCACCGTAACTGCAGGCGTTCCGGCTCCAGCCCCAACCGCGTCAGCCGACGATGCCAGAACTGGAACCGCCTGAGGGTTTGCCGGTTGGCGTAGTTATAGTGACAGTCCGACCCCGTCTCGGTGAGACGGCATCCGGTAACCAGCACTGCCCCCGCGCCCTTCTCAAAGGCGCGTTCGATGAAGTCCCTCTCGAACCGCCCTGAACACATGGTGCGAATGATGCGGGACGAGGGTGGATACTGGCGCTTCTCGATGCCCGCCAGGTCGGCACCGGCGTAAGAGCACCAGTTGCAGGTAAAAACAATGCACTTTTCTTCGGGGTTCTGTGCCAGCGCTGCATCGATCTGAGCCAGTATCTGCTCCTTGGTGAAGAAAGGCATCGTGATGGCATCGCTTGCACACTCGGCGGCACAGGTACCACAACCCATACAGGCGGCTTCGAGAATGCGCACCTTGCCTTCCCGCACGGGACCGGTCGGCTCGATGGCGTTGAAGGGACAAACCTTCACACAGCCCATACAGCCGATGCACTTGTCGGGGTCTAGCTGCGCCGTCAGAGGCTCCTTCTCGATCACGCCCTGCGCCAATAGCGCGCCCGCCTTGGCTGCCGCCGCCATACCCTGCGCCACCGCTTCCCGCACGTCTTTGGCACCCTGTGCCGTTCCCGCCAAGAAAACGCCCTGCACGGCGGTCTCCACAGGACCCAATTTCGGGTGGAGCTCCATCAGGAAGCCGTCCGCACTGCGCGATAGCCGCAGCTGCTCTGCGATATTGTCTTGGGTTGGCTGTAAACCAACGACCAGCACCACCAGATCGGTCGGAATCTGTACCTGCGCGTTGAGCAGTGTGTCGGTGAAGCTGACCATCCCGTCTTGAAACGTAATCGCCTCGCGAGGTGGACGTTCGCTATCGTAGCGGAAGAACTGGACACCCGCGCGCATCGCTTGCTCATACAGTTCCTCCGCCTGACGGCTGTAGGTACGGATGTCTTTGGAGACAACCCTCACCTTCTTGCCCATCTGGCGCAGGCGCAGTGCCTGCCCCACCATGGAGCTGCAGCAGTAGCGCGAGCAACCGATATCTCCTTCTCGCGAGCCCACGCAGGAAATCATGGTAATGCGCTCGGCGTCGATGGCGTTCTTCTGCAGAAGTTCCTCCAGCTGCAGGTTGGTGATGACCCGCGGGTTGCTTCCGTAATCGAACTCAACCGGCGAGTACGGGACGGCTCCTGTTGCCATGACCACTGCCCCCACCCGAAGATCCTGCCCATCGGACAGGCGGGCAATGAAGTTGCCTACCACTCCTCCGATGGTCTCGACGGTGGTGGACAGATGCACATGCACTCCACTGCGTGCCAGCTCCTTCTTTCGGGCTTCTATCACCTCCGCCGCCTTCATTCCCGAGGGCGACAGCTCGTCCAGCTGCCTCAGCAAACCGCCCAGGTAGGGGTTCTTCTCCACTAGATGGGTTTCAAATCCCTGGCGGGCAAGTGACGCCGCCGCGGTCATCCCGGCGACGCCCCCTCCGACCACCAGCACCTTCTGAACAATGGGCAGATGCGCGGGGTCCGCAGGCAGCAGGCGTCGCGCTTTTTCCACCGCCATCCACACCATGTCCATCGCCTTGATGGTCGCCGCTTCCTTGTAATCCTTGTGTACCCAGGAGTCCATGTTGCGGATGTTCGCCATCTCCAGCAGGTACTGGTTTAGCCCCGCTCTCTGCAGCACCCCACGAAAGATAGCCTCGTGTGTGCGTGGCGAACAAGCTGCCACCACGACGCGGTTGATGCGCTCGCGGCGAATCGTCTCTTCAATCTCCGCCTGGGTGTTACCGGCGCACGAGAACATCTGGTGTCCGGCGTACACCACATCCGGCAGGGTTTTCGCGAACTCGACCACCCGCTCCACGTCCACTACGCCGGCGATGTTGGTTCCGCAGTGGCAGACGAATACCCCTACCCTCGGAGGGAACAGGTCCTGTGCTTCACCGGAAGCGGTCTCTTCAACGCGGACTGGCTCTGCCCAATAGCGTCTGGTGAGATGGGTCAGTGCCATTGCGGCGGCGGCTCCTGCTTCGGTAACGCTATCCGGGATGTCCTTGGGCGCGCCGGCACATCCGGCTACGTACACTCCGGGACGGCTTGTCAACACCGCTCCTCCCTGCGCCTCTGCCACCTTGATGAAACCGTCTTCATCGCATTCTACGCCCAGCCGTTTTGCCAGTTCCGATAGACCGTCCGGTGGTGAAACCGCCGTTGCCAGCACCACCATATCGTAAGGTTCGGTGACGCGGGCAGCCTCGTCGGTGCGCTCGTAGGTTACCAGCAACCGTCCATCATCGGCAGGCTCGATGTGGGCGGGGCGCCCCCGCACGAATCGCGCACCGGCATCCCGGGTGCGTGCCCAGAAGTCATCGAACCCTTTGCCGTAGGCACGGATGTCCATATACAGCACGGTGACGCCGGGCACACCATGGTCTATAGCCTGATAGGCGTGCTTGATGGAGTACATACAGCAAAAGCGCGAGCAGTACCGGAAGAACCGCCTATCACGAGATCCCACACAGAGCACAAACAGAATGTTGTGCGGATGCCTTCCGTCCGAAGGGCGAACAATCTCGCCACCCGTCGGCCCGGCGGAGGTAAGCAAGCGTTCGAACTCTATCGATGTCAAGATATCGGGGTGTGTGCCATAGCCGTACTCGCGCAACAGTCTGGGGTCTATCAGGTCGTAACCGGTCGCGATAACCACTGCGCCAACCTCGCGCACCAGACGGCGCTCGCGCGGCATGAACAGGTCAATTGCTTTGGGACCACACGCCTCCACACAGCGATTGCAAGGGATATAGTTCGGCGGGTCGTTCAGGCAGTGCTCGATGTCGATGACGTAAGCGCCCGGCACCGACTGGGGAATGGGGGTGTGGATGGCTTTGCGAGCAGCCATTCCGGCGTCGAACTCGTTGGGAAGCACCACCGGGCAAACGTCCACACATTCCCCACAACGGGTACATGCATCGGTCACGTAGCGCGCTCGCTGCAGAATCGTGGCACGAAAGTTGCCCGCCTCACCCTCCAGTTGCTCCACTTCCGACAGAGCCAGTATCTCGATATTCGGGTGAAGCCCCACCTCCGACATCTTTGGCGCCTCGATGCAGATAGAGCAGTCCAGGGTGGGGAAGTTCTTATCGAGAATCGCCATTTTGCCACCGATGGTAGCTTCACGCTCCACCAGCACCACTCTGGCACCGGCGTTTGCCAGGTCCAGCGCCGCCTGAATGCCGGCGATGCCTCCACCAATTACCATTACCGTGTCGCTCATAGCACTCGCTCCCCTGCCAAAGCGTATTCGTAGCCCCGGGCGAAAGCGTTCAGGTTCAGCGGCACAACACGCGCCGGAAGGGTGTTTTCGATGGCTTTCTCCACAGACTCGCGGCGCAGCCAGCCGGTCGCTGCCGTGAAGTAGCCCAAAGTGACGATATTTGCCACGATTCGCCGACCGAGCTCCTCCGCCAAACGTGTGGCAGGCACGCGAAGCGGCCGGTCGCCTTCCAGAGGGGTAACTAGGTCCTCCTCGATAATAAGCAGAGCGTCAGCACGTGCAGTGGGTCGGAATCGGGTATACGCCTCTTGCGAGAGGGCGATGAGCACATCAGGCTCCAGCACGAAGGGGTAATCGATAGGCTCATCTGAAATCACCACGTTCGAGCTGGATGCCCCGCCCCGCGCCTCTGGTCCATAGGACTGGGTCATTACCGCTTCCAGACCCTCGTACAGCGCAAAGGCTTTTCCCAGAATGTAGCCTGCCAGCACCACACCCTGTCCTCCAAACCCGGCGATACGTATCTCTCGGCGCATCTTGCTCTCACCCCCGATGTTCTGATGGCTTATCTTCCAGACGGACAGGGCGATAGACCGGGCGATCCTCGTCCACAAACCGCCCGACAACGATCGGACGCTCCTCGCGAAGGTCTACCTGCAAAGCCTCCCACGGCGTTTCCTCAGGAACCCGCCCTGCCGGCACGCAACGACGGCGGTAGAGCCACATCTCCTCAACGCCTTCGTCGAGATTGTTGGACTTCCCGAACCCTACCGGGCACGGTGCAAGCACTTCGATGAAGGTGAAGCCCGGCTTGTGGAAGGTGTAGAGGATGTCCTCCTTCACCTGACGGGCATGAATAGCCGTCCACCGGGAGACGAACACCGCTCCCGCAGCCGCCAGCAAATAGGGGAGGTTAAAAGGATATTCCGGGTTGCCGTAGGGCGTGGTGGTGGTCTTGGCTCCCAGTGGCGTGGTCGGACCAACCTGCCCGCCGGTCATGCCGTAGTTGAAGTTGTTGATGCAGATGACCTTGATGTCCACATTGCGACGGGCGGCATGAATCAGGTGATTGCCTCCTATAGCCGCCAGGTCCCCATCGCCGCTGAACACGGTAACCATTAGCTCCGGTTTGACCAGCTTCAGACCGGTAGCAAAGGGGATGGGACGCCCGTGTGTCGTGTGATAAGAATCGAGATTCATATAGCCCGGCGTTCGTGCAGCGCATCCAATACCCGACACGATAACATGCTGTTCCACAGGAATACCGGACTCAAGAATCGCCTGCGCGTAGCAACGCATCACGATGCCGATGCCACACCCCGGGCACCAGATATGAGGCATCCGGTCGGTACGAATCAGGTCATCCAGTGGATGCTTTTCGGCGACCAATGTGTGCGCCACGATTTGCCACCTCCTCAATCGTCTCGAGGATAGGCGCAGGTGGAATCATCGCGCCACCAGCGTGGTTCACGCCGATTACCGGCTGGGCGACGTAACGTTCCACCTCACAAATCATTTGTCCAAGGTTCATCTCTGCTACGATAAACGCTTCTGCCTGGCGAGCCAGATCCCGAAGAGGTTTCTCGGGGAAAGGCCAGAGCGAAATCAGGCGCAGTAATCCCGCAGGGATGCCAGCAGCGCGCGCTTGCGCTACCGCCCGGCGTGCCGAACGGGCTGTGCATCCGTAGGAAATAACCACAATCCTTGCGTCCTCCAGACCATACCCCTCGTAGCGTACCATAGCGTCAGCGTTGCGGCGTACCTTTTCTACCAGTCGGGTTACCAGACGGTGGTGCGTCTCCGCCGACATATCCGGGTAACCGCGCTCGTCGTGGGTCAATCCGGTGAAATGCACTCGGTAGCCCTCCCCGGCATGCACAAGCGGAGGCACCAGGTCGTCATCCTCGGCAAGGAACGGGCGAAAGCCGTTCTCAGGAGGCACTGTTGGACGTTTGCGTTCCCAGCGCGGGATTTGCTCTTCAGGCGGAATCACCACCCGCTCCACCATGTGCCCGACTACTTCGTCCGACATCACCATGACCGGAATGCGAAATCGGTCTGCCACGTTGAAGGCAAGCACCGTCAGGTCAAACATTTCCTGGGGCGACCAGGGAGCGTAGGCAGCGATTGCGTAGTCACCATGGGAGCCCCAGCGTGCCTGCATCACATCTGCTTGCCCCGGCAGTGTCGGAAGACCGGTGGAGGGGGAACCGCGTTGTACATCAACGATAACAATGGGAATCTCCATCATCACCGCCAGCCCGATGTTTTCCATCATCAGGCTGAAGCCGGGTCCAGAGGTGGCGGACATCGCCCGCGCACCAGCGGCGGAAGCACCGATGATGGCGAGGATGCTGGCGATTTCGTCCTCCATCTGGATGAAAACGCCACCCACCTCCGGCAGCCGCTGAGCTATCCTTTCGGCAATCTCGGTCGAGGGCGTGATGGGGTACCCCGCGAAGAAACGACATCCTGCCGCAATAGCCCCCTCTGTGCAGGCGTGGTCTCCGTGCATGAAGTGCTCACCGGTGAGAACAGCACGACCTCTCATAGGGAGTCCACCTCCACCGAGAAGATAGCGAATTCCGGGCACATTAACATGCAGAACTGGCAGTTCACACAGGCATCCTCTTTGCCGGGGGCAACTTCCGGGTAATGGTAACCTTTGCTGTTGCGCGCAGTGGAAACCTGGAGCACCTGTTGGGGGCAGAAATCAACACACATCCTGCAGCCTTTGCAGCGCTCAGGAATCAGATACACCTGACCGCGTGGGACGCGCATCCGGTGCAAATCCACGGGTTGCCGTGCGTAAACCTTCATACGCCCCTCCATTGGAGCATGTAGCCCACCTGCGGGCAGTATTTTGCTGCGACTTTGCAAATGCAGTTTATCTATTCACTTCTGGCGATTCTATGCTCTACCTCATAGAAGACCAGTCACTCATTATGTCTATTGAGTTTATTCAGTTGAATTTATATAGCGATTATACCCAACTATTTTCTGATATTATTATACCACACTTCGAATCTGTGTCAATATGTAGAACGTCGAACTTCAAATATTTTTTCAGGGGCATTGGGAGAATGTGATCACAACCTTCAGGTTACGTTTGCTTGGCGATTGAATGAGCCCTGTGAGATTCGCTCAGAATGAGAGGGTTAGTATGCTTCCAGACGCGACAAACAAACTATCCATTTTGCACGGCACTGCAGGGTATTTGAGGATTGCCAGCAAAATCAATATCCGCAACGACCGATTTCCTACTGGGGGAGGCGATGGAGTCAACTGTACACAT
>CALJAP010000024.1 GCA_938027655.1 uncultured bacterium
GCTTCTCTTTCAGGGGTGGATAGACGGGGTGCAGAAGGGCACGAAGGTACGCCTGCGCGCATACGCGGGGGGCAAGCTGGTTGGCGAAGAAGTGGTGCCCGCGAACTGGCGTAATACGGTCGGCGTGCTGAAGCTCTCTACCGTCGGTGCAGGAGTGGCGTGAGGTGCTGGAACGCGACCGGAACCATCCCAGCATCATCGGCTGGTGCCCGCTCAACGAGACCGATGGCAGTCAAGGCTCCGCGCTGACGCAGGTTCTGCTCGCGACTACTCAAACGATGGATCCCACGCGCCCGTGGCTGGATGCCAGCGGCTACGTGCACCTCGTGCCCGAGACGGATGTATACGACTGCCACGATTACACACAGGTGCCGGAGGTCTTCGCGCAACGCTTCGAGCCGTTCAAACAGCTAGGTACCCGCGCCTGGAATAACGTACCGAACGACCCACGTAGTGCGTATCGTGGTCAACCCTACTTTGTGAGTGAGTACGGCGGAATGCGCATCCGTACCGAGCGGAGCACCGGTGAAGGATGGGGTTACGGCGAGACCGACCTGCAGGAGTTCCTGAACCGCTACAAAGCGTTGACCGATGTGTTGCTGGACAACCCCAACATGTTCGGCTTCTGCTACACCCAGCTGACGGACGTCGAGCAAGAGCAGAACGGCGTGTACTTCTATGACCGCCAGCCCAAGTACGACCCCGCGCTACTGAGGGCGATTAACGCACGCCCTGCTGCGTACGAGACGCAACCTCCGCGTGTGCTGGACGTACCGTGGCAGCTCCTGCTGCCCACCTCACAGTACCAGGCACAGCGGTGGCGGTATACTACGGCGAAACCCGCGGACGGCTGGTTCCAGCCGGGCTTCGACGATAGTGCGTGGCAAGAGGGTGAAGGCGGTTTTGGCACGCAAGGCACACCGGGTGCGGTGGTGCGCACCGCATGGGATACGTCCGACATCTGGCTGCGCCGTCGTTTTCGTCTCGACAAGGTGGATTTCAAGCACTTCGCGCTGATAATCCATCACGACGAGGATGCTGAGGTGTACGTTAACGGCAAGCTGGTGGCAACCTTCAAGGGGTTTCTCACCGATTACGCGGAGCACCTTGCCACCGACGCGCTGAGGAGCGTGCTGCAGCCTGGTGAGAATGTCATCGCGGTGCACTGCCGCCAGACGGTTGGAGGGCAGTACATCGACGTGGGGATTGTGGGGGCGAAGTAGGGGAGGGGGATAATATTCCCCCTGCCCGTCCTGAGCGAGAACTTTCGTGAACGTTTCTTGCCTATGGTATAATGTAGTGGGTGCAACATGAAAAAGTCACTTATTACTACGAACCCATATATACGGGACGAGCGAAAACGTGAGCAGTTGTTGCTCCGTAATGCGCGGGATTCCTCCGCATTTGAGGGGGCGCGCGGGTTAAAAGCACCTGCCGATTACTCCATATCGCGCAGTGAACGCCGTAACGCTTCCAGAAAGAAGACGGTTAGTGGTTCATAGTCCTGCAAGTAGCCTCGGATTACAGCCTGTAAATACGCGCTTCGTCGGGCTTTTGACCCCTTTCCAGTAAAACCATAGTCAGGAGGGGGATAGTTTGCCTGCATTGCCATTAAATCGGCAAGCCACCGTGACAACCGTCCGTTGCCCTCGCGGAACGGGTGGATGAACAAAAGTTCGGCATGTATTATGGCGATACGCAAGGCTATCTCATGGATTGGTGCTGGGCGACACGGAGTATATACCCTGAGTAGAGTGCTTTCGAAACGTTCCATATGCTCTGGAACGCGGGTGGCAGGAGGCCAGCGAAACCCTTCTTTTTCCATATCTACATTGCGGTAGCGTCCTGCCCATTCATATATTTCACCCAGCCAGTCCCGGTGCATCTGGCAAAGCATCTGAGCCGTGAACTGGGTCTCCGGTGTGACTCGTTCGAGGTAGGCACGCTGTGCTCTTAGAAGAGCCTCGTATTCAACCTGATCCATCTCATGCTTGCGTTTAACCCCCAGCAGGTTGCGCAACACACGCCGGTTGGAGCCCGGCTCATATTCCAACTCTGGATTACCAATGGTTGTATAGCGCAAGAGCATTGTGTCCTTACCGTTCTGCTCATGTGGTTGGACGAGTATGTTTACTTTTATTGTATCAGCCTCATCTTATTGTAGGCAAACCTCTACGTTGCACCTGTTTGCAGCGCGCGGTAAAATATGAATGAAAAATCATGTGAAGGTGAACGAGGGCAGATGGCACGCATAGACGCACAGACGATTATCAATCTGCTGCTGCACGATGAAGAACTGCGGCAGCAAGTGTTGGAAGCGGTAGAACCGGCAGAGGTCAAACGACTGTACGAACAAACACGCCGGATTCTGGAAAGGGTTCGCGAGCTGGAGATGCGCCATGCCTATCTGGAGGCGGCGGTGAAAGAGCTGAAGGCGCGTCAGGAGGAGGTGGAAGAGCGGGTCAAGCTGGCAGAAGCCATCGTTCGCGCCCTGCTGCAAGGCTCCAAAAAGCTGCCTGATGACCTCGCACTGGGGTTTATGGTGGTGCGCAAAATCAGCGGCGATACGATGCTGAATTGAAAACATGGTGGGGGCGCCAGTACGAGATAACGTCCTGCACAATATGCTGGTTGCTTTTCGTGCCTTCGGCAGGCAGACGGTGTTGCAGGCTACACGAGGCATCCCCACCTATGTCAATGAGTTCTGGACCTCCAAGCAGCGTCAGGCGAACAGCCTGCACGAGATTGCTTATCGCGCCTGTTTCAAACCCCAGTTGCCCCGTTTCTTCATCAACCTGGTGACCCAGACGGATGACGTGGTGTATGACCCCTTTATGGGGCGGGGAACCACGCTTCTCGAATCCGCACTGATGGAGCGTATCCCTTACGGTTGCGATGTGAACCCGTTGAGTGACATCCTGACACGCCCTCGCCTGAATCCACCACACCTTCTCGATATCGCCGGACGCCTGCAGGAGATAGACCTGAGCCGGTGCGAAAACTACCCTGAGGAGCTGGAAGTTTTCTATCACCCCGATACGTTGACCGAAATCTGCGCCCTGCGAGAGTATCTGCTGGAGCGCGAAAGGGCAGGGGAGCTGGACAACATAGACCGCTGGATACGCATGGTGGCGGTCAATCGGCTGACGGGGCACAGCAAGGGCTTCTTTTCGGTATATACCCTACCACCCAATCAGGCGGTGTCCGTCGAGTCACAGCGCAAAATCAACGAGCGGCTGGGGCAGACTCCGCCTCGGCGCAATGTGCGCGAGATCATCCTGCGTAAAAGCAAATCGCTTCTGCATGACGTGAACGAGGCGGTGCGCCAGCAGCTCACCCGTGTGGCTCCCCAAGCACTTCTGCTGACCCGGCAGGCGCACGACACGCCGGAGATAACCGACGAGAGCGTTTCGCTGGTGGTTACGTCACCGCCGTTTCTGGATGTGGTGGACTACGCACAGGATAACTGGCTGCGTTGCTGGTTCTGCGGAATTGACCCGCAGAGCGTGCCCGTCACCATGGCTCGTAGCGTGGATGAGTGGCGCGAAGCGATGCGTCGGGTTTTCACCGAGCTGGTTCGGGTGCTGAAGCCCGGCGGATGGATAGCCTTCGAGGTGGGTGAGGTACGAGGCGGTCAGATACGGCTGGAAGAGGTTGTTATCGATGCGGTGTGTGGGCTTCCTCTGCTACCGGAGGCGATAGTGATTAACGACCAGCACTTCACCAAAACGGCGCATATCTGGGGGGTCAGCAACCGCGTAAAGGGGACCAATACCAACCGTATCGTGCTACTCCGACGGCGGTAGTTGCTCCCTGTCGTAGAACACCACGCCCACGCGCTGGATATGGTCTATCACGTCCGGGTCGTTGATATGGTGGAATATCGAGAGGTCAAAGGTGTAAGGTAGTAGCAAGTCGTCCAGTTCCCAGGCGATACGGTAGAGCACGTCCAGCGTGAGGTCTTCTCCAATCAGAGTGAGGTCTACGTCGGAACCGGGTTGGTAGCACCCCTTTGCTCGGGAGCCGTACAGTACTGCCCTCTGTACCTGAGGATACTTTTGCAGCACGGCATGGATTTTGGCGATAGCTGTATCGCTGAGCCCGTACCTCATGGCGGAGGTTCCTCTTCCTGAGCCAGTTCTTCCAGACGCTCTCGCAGTGCCTCCAGCTCGTTTGCGTATTGATGTAAGATAGCATCTACCACTTGCCGAGCTACCGACTCATTATACGTATGGGAGGTCAGGTTACGGCTTTCTATCATCTTCATCCAGACCTCGCCGTCTGCGAGCAAGCCCAGCTTGAACGCTTCTCGGGTGGTGTCCCGAGAGCCGTATAGGTTGCGCACGCCCCGGCTCTCCAGGAAATCCTTTAGCGTTTTCCAGGCGAGCTCATGGGTGTACTCGAAAGATTGGATGAGCCCTTGTTCCTCCAGCTCGGACAGGGGACGCTGCTGCGCCAAGCGTACCGCCTCCTGCAGTTTCGCCAGCGCACGCCGATAGTGTGCCAACCGTTGTATCCAGCGAACGTCCTGGTGACTCATGTTGCCTTCCGATAGTCTCTCTAACTACCACTATTATACACGCACAGGCTCGGAGTATACAGACGCTGAGCGCTACCGTCTACGGCTGAACCTGACTGCCATATGGTACAATTTGGCTGCATCGTACAGGAGCAGTGAATCAGGGAGGTTTCAATGCCGACTGCCATGATCAACGTCACCGTCTGGGATGGTTCGCGTACCATCTCGCCCGGCTTTGTACTGTGGGAAGGGGAGAGGGTCACCGGCGTCGGGCGGGCAGATGTGGTACGCTTCTCATCCAGTGTGAAGCTGGTGGATGGTAAAGGCGGATGGCTCATCCCCGGCTTGATAGATTTGCACGTCCACGTCGACGAAGTGAAGACGCCTGACCTGTTTGTGCGCTACGGTGTCACATCGGTGCGTGATATGGGTTCCTCGCCCAGGGTAATTGCCGATTGGCGCAGGCAGTGGCGCACTGGGGACAAACGCCCCTGTGTTTACTGGATGGGGCGCAATATCGACACGGGGAAGCCCTCATGGTGGGAAGCGGTGGCAGTGAAGAAACCTGCAGAAGTACCCGCTCTGCTGGAGCACCTGCGCCAGCTGGGTGCAGATGGCTTTAAGCTCTACGTCAATGCCGACCGCGCCACTGCCGAAGCGGTAATCGATTATGCTCGCTGGATGGGGCTGCCCATCACCGCGCACCACGAGACCATTCCCGCCTCCGAACTGTTGCGCCTGGGCATCAGCGGCATCGAGCACGCGCACTGCATGTTACACGAACTATTATCTTCCCGCCCTCGTATCGACGAGAAGCGCAAAAGCGGTTATCTGCGAGTGTTCGCCGGTTTTAGCCGGTTGAGCACGGAGGACGCGCGGGTGCGTCGGCTGATGGAACTGGCTTATGCCACCTCCGTTGTGTGGACGCCTACATTGAGCCTGTACGACATCCCGCCCTGGTGGAAGAGCAAGTCGCCTGCAGGTGTATCTATCCCTGCCGATTGGCGTGCGGAATGGTCGCGTCCGTATTGGGGTTTCCTCTCGACGCGCGGGTGGACACCTGCCGATTTTGATACCGCCCAGCGTGCAGTGGAGGTTTACAAACGCTTTGTGCGCGAAGCACATGTGCGAGGTGTGCTCATTGGAGCGGGCACGGACACCCCGGCGCCGGGACTGTTGCCCGGTGCGGCGTTGCATCATGAGCTGCGCCTGCTGGCGGAATGCGGTTTTAGCCCCGAAGCCGTGCTCCGTGCCGCTACGGTGATTGCGGCGAAAGCACTGCGACAGGAAGGGAAAGTGGGTATGCTACAACCGGGCGCGCGGGCAGACATGGTTTTGCTGGAGAAGAACCCTTTGGAACGGGTGGAGAACCTGCTCGCTATCCGTAAGGTGTACCTGCGGGGGAGAGAGGTGTAGACTGTTATACGCCTCCCCCGTTGTTTAGAGCCGGTCACCATAGCCATCCGGGTGGGTGGAGTGCCATCGCCAGGCGGTCTCGATGATGGTGCGCAGGTCGGCGTACTGCGGCTGCCAGCCCAGCTCGCGTTTGGCACGGTCTGCGCTCGCCACCAGTCGGGCGGGGTCGCCTGCACGGCGAGGAGCCTCCTCCTGCGGGATTGGATGCCCAACCACCTCTTCGGCGGTGCGGACAACCTCGCGTACCGAATAACCCAGTCCGTTGCCTAGGTTGTAAGCGGTGGTGGGCGCGCCACCTTTCAGCGACTCGGCTGCAAGGATGTGCGCGTCCGCCAGGTCGGTAACATGGATGTAGTCGCGAATGGCTGTTCCATCGGGGGTATCGTAATCGGTGCCGAATATCTTGAGGACGGGGCGTTTGCCCAGTGCAGTAAGCAGCACCAGTGGGATGAGATGCGTTTCGGGATGATGGTCTTCGCCCAGTTGCCCCTCTGGGTCTGCACCGGCGGCGTTGAAGTAACGCAGGCTAACAGAGCGCAAGCCAAACGCCACATCGTACCAGCGCAGCATCTGCTCAAAGGCGCGTTTGGTCTCACCGTAGGCGTTGGTGGGCTGCTGGGGGTGGTCTTCGGGGATGGGTATCTGGCGGGGTTCGCCATAGGTGGCTGCACTGGAGGAAAAGATAAGGTAGGGAATACGATGCGCACGCATTGCCTCCAGCAATGTGTATCCGCCCACCACGTTCAGACGGTAGAACTTGGCGGGGTCGGTCATGCTCTCGGCGACAGAGGCATACGCGGCGAAGTGCATCACGCACTCGATGGGGTAGCTGGTGAACAGGGTATCCAGCGTCTGGCGGTCGGTATAATCGCCTTGCACGAACTCGCCCCCCACGATAGCCGCGCGGTGCCCTGCCTCCAGGTTGTCCAGAGTCACCACCTTGTGATCACGCTCTAGCAACCGCTTTACGCAGTGCGAGCCGATGTAGCCCGCCCCTCCAATCACACAAATCATGACCTGTCCTCCTGGCTTTCGAGTGTACCCAGCGTCCATTATAACACCAACTCTGTTGTTGTGCTTGACAAACCCTACGAGCATCCGTTATACTCTACCTAACGGGTTCCTTTAAGTCCGTCCAGCGAGGCGGACAAGGAGCGATGCATCGGTTCCACACGTGCTGCACCTCTCCTTGCCGCCCGCGCTGTCATCGTTCTGCACAGGAGGCAAGCGATGCCCACCGAAGTGAAAGTGATGGATGCCCACGAGATGCGGCGCGCACTCACCCGCATCGCCCATGAGATTCTGGAGCGCAACAAGGGCGCGGAGAATCTGGTGCTGGTGGGCATTCTGCGAAGAGGGGCACCTCTGGCGCACCGCCTGAGCCGACTCATCGAACAGATTGAGGGCACGGCTGTGCCCGTTGGAGAGCTGGATATCGCTCTCTACCGCGACGACTACCGCACGCACGCCGTCTCCGACATCGGCGCGACGCACATCCCTGTGGACATCACCGATAAAAAGGTGGTGCTGGTGGACGAGGTGATATACACCGGACGCACTGTTCGTGCCGCCATCACTGCCCTGATGGACCTCGGACGCCCCGCTTGCGTGCAGCTGGCGGTGCTGATTGACCGGGGGCATCGCGAACTGCCTATTCGCCCTGATTACGTGGGCAAAAACCTGCCGACCGCCCGGCAGGAGTTCGTAGAGGTCAAGTTAGAAGAGCTGCACGGGGAGGATTCCGTGTGCATTCGCAAACCCGACGAGGAGCGGTAACGATGCTAACCGACTTGATCAGCCTGCGTGAGACGGAGCCGACAGATATCCGTCGGCTGCTGGACACGGCGCAATCCTTTAAAGAGGTGCTGGAACGTCCCGTGAAAAAAGTGCCCACTCTTCGGGGCAAGCAGGTGGTCACCCTCTTCTACGAAGCCAGTACCCGCACGCGCGTTTCGTTTGAGAACGCTGCCAAAATCATGTCGGCGGATACCACCAGCGTGGCGGCGGCAAGCAGCTCCGTGCAGAAGGGGGAGAGTTTGCTGGATACCGTGCGCAACCTGCGGGCGATGCGCATCGATTGTCTGGTCATGCGTCACCCTCAGTCAGGAGCAGCGCACCTAGTCGCGCAGGCGCTGGACATTCCGGTAGTGAACGCGGGCGACGGAATGCACGAACACCCGACGCAGGCACTGCTCGACATGCTCACCATCCGGCAGCATAAGGGGCGGCTGGAAGGGTTGACGGTTGCCATCGTGGGTGACATCACACACAGCCGGGTGGCGCGGAGCAACCTGTGGGGTCTGAGCAAAATGGGCGCGAAGGTGCGTTTCGTCGCGCCGGCAACGCTGCTGCCTCGCGATGTGCATCGCTTGCCCGTCGAGGTGTATACCGACCTGCGCAAAGGGATGGAAGGCGCGGACGTGGTGATGGCGTTGCGCTTGCAGCAGGAACGGATGGAGCGGGGCTTACTGCCCAGCCTGCGCGAGTACTCGCAACGCTGGGGCGTCAACACGAAGGCGCTGGAAGTGACAAAACCCGACTGTATCGTGATGCACCCGGGCCCGATGAACCGCGGGGTAGAGATTTCCGACGACGTGGCGGATAGCGGTCGCTCGGTGATACTGGAGCAGGTGACCAACGGCGTCGCTATCCGCATGGCGGTGCTGTACCATCTTCTGGGCGGGGAGGCGGCAGGATGAGGACTATCTTTCGCAACGCGCACGTGTGCGACCCCTCGCAGGGTATCGATAAAAGGGCGGATGTGGTGGTGGACGAGGGGAAGGTGCTGGCAATCACCGAGCACAGCACGCCCTACGACGTGGGCAGCTGTGAAGTGATAGATTGCTCGGGGCTGGTGCTCACGCCGGGGCTGGTTGATTTGCATGTGCACCTGCGCGAACCGGGTTACGAGTACAAAGAGGATGTGCAGTCGGGAACCGCGGCTGCAGTGGCGGGCGGCTTCAGTGCGGTATGCTGTATGCCCAACACCGACCCGCCACTGGACGAGCCGTCGGTGATACGCGGACTGCTGAAGCGGGTGGAGGAAGTGGGCGTTGCGAGGGTGTACCCGGTCGCTGCCATCACAAAGGGCTTGCAGCCGGAGGGCTTGAGCGAGATGGCTGCGCTGAAAGAGGCGGGTGCGGTCGCGGTCACCGATGACGCCTATCCCCTGCAGTCCGCAGAGGTGTTACGGCGTGGAATGGAGTACGCCGCCCAGCTGGGTTTGACGGTGATGACGCACTGCGAGGACAAATCGCTGACCCGCGACGGCTGCATGAATGAAGGGTTTGCCGCCACCGTCATGGGCTTGCGGGGGATGCCTTCCGTTGCCGAAGAGGTGCAGGTAGCGCGAAACTGCCTGATGAGCCTGTATACGGGCTGTCGGCTGCATATCCTGCATGTGTCCACAGCGGGTGCAGTGCGCATCATCCGCTGGGCGAAGGAAAAGGGCGCACCGGTTACCGCCGAAACCTGCCCGCACTATTTCGCGCTGACCGACGAGGCATGTATGGGCTACAACACCAACGCCAAGATGAACCCGCCCCTGCGCACGCAGGAGGACTGTGATGCGATTATCGAAGGGCTGCTGGACGGCACGATAGACGCGATTGCTACCGACCACGCCCCACATGCCACACACGAAAAGGCACAGGAGTTTGCGCTGGCGCCCTTCGGCATTGTCGGGCTGGAGACTGCCTTTGCTGTTTCGTACACCGAGCTGGTTTCCACGGGCAAGATGAGCCTGAGCCAGCTGGTGGACCGAATGAGCTGCCAGCCGGCGAAGGTGCTGGCGCTGCCGGGCGGCACGCTACAACCGGGTTCACCGGCGGACATTGCCTTGTTTGACCTGCACAGAGGGTGGACGGTGCGCGCTGGCGAGTTTCGGTCTAAATCGCGCAACACACCTTTTGAGGGCTGGGAGCTGCAGGGCAAACCCGTGTTGACCATGGTTGGTGGGCGGGTGGTATACCGACACGGGATGTAGCCGCAACCTTCAGGTTGCGTTCGTTTTGCGCAGGCTAAAGCCTGCGGCTACAATGTGACAGAAAAGAAGAAAACACCTGTTAACATTTGCATAATCGGGAGGACGCCATGCCACGACCTGTGGTACTGGGCAACGGTGAGATACTGGTGTGCGAAGATAGCGCACTGAACATCCGTGATTTCTATTTTCCCTACGTGGGGTTATTCAACCACCTCAGCGGGCACAAAATCCGTATGGGGATATGGTGCGACGGACGGTTCTCCTGGCTGGATAGCAGCGAATGGTCCATCACTATCGATTATCTGCCAGATACGCTGGTGACGGAATGTACCGCGGTGCATTCCGGCATGAACCTCAGCCTGAGGGTCAACGATTGCGTCTCTCACCGCGAGAACGTTTTTTTGAGGCGTGTGCGATTACGCAATCTCAGCGACTTTCCCCGCGAGGTACGCCTCTTTTTCTCGCACAACTTCCACATCGCCGAAACCGACATCGGCGATACCGCATTCTATAACCCCTTCCTGCAGGCGGTGATACATTATAAACGCGACAACTGGTTTCTGGCGACCGGTACCAGCCGTTACGATGGTATCTATCAGTATGCCTGCGGAGTGAAAGGGTTTGGGGGCGCGGAGGGCACCTGGCGCGATTGCGAAGACGGTGAGCTGAGCGGACGACCTATCGAACAGGGGTCGGTGGATAGCTCCATCAGTTTTCGCTTGCTGCTCGCCCCCGGTGAAGAGGAAGCCCTTCACTACTGGATAGTCGCAGGGCACGACTACCAGCAGGTGCGCGCCCTGCACAGCCGCGTCGTGGAACGAGGTTTCGATGAGATAATCCGCGATACCGCGAACTACTGGGCCCGGTGGTCGGAGAAGGGAGCGGAGCTGGTGCAGACGTTGCCCGAACCGGTAGCGAAACTGTTCCGTCGCAGCCTGTTGATTATGCGCACACAAATAGACGACAGAGGAGCGGTCATCGCGGCGAACGATACCGACATCATGACCACCGCCCGGGCACACTACAGCTACATGTGGCCGCGCGACGGTGCTATCGTTGCTTACGCGCTGGATACCATCGGCTACCCCGATACCACACGCCGCTTCTTCGAGTTCTGCGCTCGCGTGTTGCCCAAAGACCGCCCGGTGCTGATGCATAAATACTCTGCCGATGGCTCCGTCGGTTCTTCGTGGCATCCGTGGGTCATCGGTGACCAGCATGAAATCCCATTCCAGGAGGACAGCACCGCATCGGTGCTATGGTCGCTATGGCATCACTATCAGCGCTACCACGACCTGGAGTTTATCGCCTCACTCTACGAGAGCCTTATCCTGCCGACGGCGCGTTTCCTGGCAACCTATCGTGACCCGCAGACACGCCTGCCTCTGCCCAGCTATGACCTCTGGGAAGAACGCCGGGGCATTCACACGTACACCTGCGCCTCCGTGTATGCTGCTCTACGCGCAGCGGCACGATTCGCTCACCTTTTCGGCGATGCAGAGGAACATGAGATGTTCCGTACCGCAGCGCAGGAGGTCAGAGAGGGCATTCTGAGCACTCTCTACAATGAGGGCAGAGGTTGCTTCGCCCGGATGATTACGCCGGACATGCAGGGTGGCTATTATCGGGACGATACGGTGGATAGCAGTGTGCTGGGCGTACTGCGCTATGGTGTGCTGGATGCGGACGCCCCGCAAATGCAGTGTTGCGTGAGATATGTACGAGAGAAGCTCTGGGTCAACACTCCCATTGGTGGGCTGGCACGCTACGAAAACGACTACTACCACCGCAAGAGCTTTGAAGTGCCCGGAAACCCCTGGATTATCTGTACCCTGTGGCTGGCGGAGTACGAGATAGAAAAGGCAAACAGCCCCGCCGACCTGCAACAGGCAATGAGGCTGATCGAATGGGCAACGCAACGTGCTTTGCGCACAGGAGCACTGCCCGAACAGGTAGACCCTCACACGGGCGAACCGCTTTCGGTAGCGCCGTTGACGTGGAGCCATGCGGAGTACGTGTATGTGGTGATGGCATATCTGCGCCGCCTGCGCGAGATGATGGAGTAAACATGCCCATCCTGCTGTAGCCGCAGGCTTCAGCCTGCGCAAAACGAACGCAACCTGAAGGTTGCGGCTACATCTCTGGCGACGTGAGCTCCCCCCTGTAGCCGCAGGCTTTAGCCTGCGCAAAACGAACGCAACCTGAAGGTTGCGGCTACATCTCTGGCGACGTGAGGTTCCCCCCTGTAGCCGCAGGCTTCAGCTTGCGCAAAACGAACGCAACCTAAAGGTTGCGGCTACATCTCTGGCGACGTGAGGTTCCCCC
>CALJAP010000025.1 GCA_938027655.1 uncultured bacterium
GTACGGACGAATTCCGGCAGATACTGCAGCTGGTGAAATAGGGCGAAAGCCCTCCGCCATGCGGAGGGCGCATATGGTAGCCCCAGGGGGATTCGAACCCCCGATCTCCTGGCTGAGAACCAGGTGTCCTAGTCCACTAGACGATGGGGCCCCGTTGCCGGAAAGCATTATACAACACCATCCGGCAACTTGTCAACCCTGCGTTGGCAGCGAGCCGGCGAGTTTAGCCCAGCGAGGCGTAGCGTAGCAGGCGTGCTACACCAACCATCTCCGCTGCGGTCAAACTGGCTTTATCGCCGAACGCTCTTCGTGCATCGCGATAGAGCGCCTGAGCCTGTGGACGAGGCAACACCCGACATAGCCCTAACCACATTCCAGCCGCGTGGGGCATGAACTCGCTGCCGTCACCCTCTCCGCCCACTTCACCTGCCCACGTGCCATCGGGGCGTTTGACCCTCAACAACCATGTGTTCGCGAACCGCTCCCCGTCGCGGCGGTTGAATAGAATGCCCTCCGCGATGCACCGGACAGCAAAATCCACGTTCAGCGAGGCGTGCGAGATGTCTTCACTGCCCCGCGCCTCCCCGTTCAGGCGATACCAGTACGCCCAGTCGTAGAGGCGAGGGTCGCCAGTGCGCAGACGGTTGCGGAAAAAACGTGCTAATCGCTCTGCCTGGTCACGGTAACGGCGATTGCCCGTCGTCCGCCACATCTCCACCAGCACGCTTCCCATCACATTCTGCTGATTGAGCGGCAGGGCGTCGTTGAGGTGGAGGCTGTGGTAATAGCCTTCGCCTGTGCCCGGTCCTTCTCGCCAGTAGGGTTCGGTATCGCGGATGCACTCCTCGATGCGCTGGCGATACTGCTCGCCTTTCGCCCCGAATTCTCTCTGTAGCCACCGGTCTCCGTTCACCAGCCTGACGAACTCCGCAGGGGCAAGCGTCATCATGCCGGTATGCACCACCCACACGTGCCATTTGCCTCGCGTGTACTTTGTCGCTCCCCAGCCCGCCAGCGGCCTACCGGCGTAAGTGTCGGCAATGCCTCGTACATCGTCTCGGTTCGCCAGTACTCTGTCGAAGTGTTCCACCAGCTTGCGCAGGTAGTGGCGGTCGCGTGTGGCACGATACATCTCCATATACGCCAGCAAGATGTACGCTTCTCCCCACGCCAGCTCGCCGTTCTCGTTGGTCAGTTCCGAATAGCCCCTGCCGCCGTGAATGGCGGCATCGTTGCGGTCGAAGCGCTCGCGCAGTTGTTTGCGGATGTCCAATCCTCACTTCCTCCGTCGGAAATGGCACACAGATAAACACAGATACTATGTGCGTACATCCGTTGCACCCGTGTTCATTTGTAGGCTATTGCCGAAGAACACAGATAAACACGGATGAGACGAATCAGCACGGATAACCCACCGTGTACATCCGTCGCATCGGTGTTCATCCGTTTGCTCTCAAAACAGCTTCCCTCATAGCGCATTTTCGAGATACGACAGAGGATGTCCTTGCTACGCGAGGGAAAGTGATTTGGTGTGCAGAATCTATTGGTGTAAGCTGCAGAGACGCGAGGCAAAAGAATGACGCATAAAGAGAGGCTTCTTGCGGTGTTTCAGGGCAAGCGTCCAGACGTGATGCCCTGGTACGCCGACTTGACTTATTGGTATAACGCAGAGGTCATTAAGGGCACGCTGCCGGAGAGGTATCGTGGCGACGGCGTGGTGCAGCTCTACAAAGACCTGAACACCGGCGCACACGAACACCTGCTTAACTGCCCCTGGCGCACCGAGTACGAGGATGTGCAGATTCAGGTGGAGGAAGAGCGTGATGCCGGTGGCAGACCAGTGCGTACCCGCACCACCTGGGTGACTCCGGTGGGAACTATCTCGCAGGTGCAGGAGTTCGAACCGAACTCCTACTGCTGGGCGTATCGGGAACGCGCCGTGAAAACCCCCGAAGACCTGAAAGTGCTGCGCTTTATCTTCCAGCACCAGCACCTGACACCCGACTACACCGAACAGCAGCGTATCATCGACCTGTTCGGCCACTGGGGAGTGGCTGCCTCCATGCCCAACCGCACGCCCATGGCGAACCTGTTTGTCATCTGGATGGGGGTGACCAATGTCAGCTATGCGCTAGCGGACGCGCCGGAGGAGATTGAGGAGACTATCGAGGTGATGTCCGCTGCAGAAGACCCGATGTACGAGATTATTTGCAACGCGCCTGCGCCGCTGGTATATTTCCCCGACAACATCACGGGCGAGATGGTCAGCCCGCGCATCTTCCAGAAATACTATGCGCCCTACTATCGCAAGAGGGCAGAGCAGCTACACAAGGCAGGTAAATATATCTTTGTGCACATCGACGGCACGTTCAAGCATCTGCTGCCGTATGTGGGACCGACGGGGGTGGATTGTGCGCAGTCGCTGACCCCTGCGCCGGTGGGTGATGTGCCGCTGGAGGATTTCCGCACGCTCGCCGGTCCCGACCTCATCCTGTGGGGTGGCGTGCCCGGCGCGTATTTCAGCCCGGTATACAGCGAGCAGACGCTGAAGGAGACCGTGCTGAAAGCCATTCGCCTGTATAAGCACGACTCGCGCTTTATGCTGTGCGTGTGCGACCAGGTCCCGCCCGACGGCATCATCGAGCGAGTAAAGATGGTGAGCGACCTGGTGGAGGAGTATGGGCGAATCGAGTAGCCCTCACGCCGCGAGCAGTTCCACCACCTTGTGCGCAATGCGGGGCAGGGGAAGCACGAACTCTGCCCCACCTAACTGTATTGCCTCGCGGGGCATGCCGAACACCACGCAGGTCTCCTCGTCCTGTGCGATGGTATGTGCCCCGGCATCGCGCAGCTTCTTGAGCCCTCGTGCCCCGTCCGCGCCCATGCCGGTGAGCAGAACGGCTACCGTAGCGGAACCGCTGGCTTCCATGACCGAATCGAACAGCGCGTCAACCGACGGGCGATGGCGGTTCACCGGTTCTGTCTGCACCACCCTAGCGCGATATTGCGAGCCATTGCGGGCTACTTGCAGGTGGTAGTCGCCGGGCGCGATGTAGGCGTGTCCGGGTTGCAGCGTGTCGCCGTCCTCCGCCTCTTTCACGCGCACCGCGCACAGCCTGTCCAGCCTCTCTGCGAAGGAACGGGTGAACACAGGCGGCATGTGCTGCACGATAACGATAGGGGGCACCTCCGAAGGTAACGCCTGCAACACCTGTCGAATCGCCTCGGGACCGCCGGTCGATGCACCGATGGCGATAAGACGATTCGCGCCTGTAGTGCGTTTGAGGGACGCCTGCGGCATCTCGAGGGGGGCAACGTGTGCCTGTTTGGGACGCACGCGCGCCCGTGCCGCCGCCTTCACCTTCGAGGCAATCTCGTGCGACAGCGCCGCCATACCGGTAAAGATACTCTGTGTGGGCTTGGCGATGAAGTCCACCGCACCCAGCTCCAGTGCTTTCAGCGTCACCTCGCTGCCCTCGCGCGTGAGGGTGGAAATCATCACCACAGGCATCGGGTGCGAGCGCATGAGCTTCTCGAGGAAGGTGATACCGTCCATGCGCGGCATCTCTACATCCAGCGTCAGCACATCGGGCTTCAGCTGCACGATTTTCTCGTAGCCTTCGATGGGGTCGCTGGCAGTGCCAACGACCTCTATCTCGCCGTCCCGCGCGAAAATGTCTTTCAATAGCTGCCGAATCACCACCGAATCATCGATAATCAACACGCGAACGGGGCGATGCTCGTCCATAGATGTTTCCTCCAGAGGATATTCCCATGCAGAATTATCGGCAGGGTGACAGAACAGAATGTAGGGGCAGACCTGCGTGTCTGCCCCGTTAACCCAATGCGTGTCTGCCCCATTAACCCAATGCGTGTCTGCCCCGTTAACCCTGCCCCATTAACCCAATGCGTGTCTGCCCCGTTAACCCAATGCGTGTCTGCCCCATTAACCCAATGCGTGTGTGCCCCGTTAACCCA
>CALJAP010000026.1 GCA_938027655.1 uncultured bacterium
TATCGGAACAGTCGCTTGAGCATTCGCTACAGCCCACTCCTTTCGCCCGGCGTTGTCACCGGTATTATCGCACCAATTGGGGGGCTTTGTCAACGGTTACCCTTGCACAAAGACACGTAAAGGGCTATAGAGTTTCGCACAAGGGAGAAACAACGGTTGATAAGATGGGGGACGAGGCTCCCCCTCCGAACCGACTTGGCGTATTACCCCCCGCCTTTTCACGGCTAAAGCCGTTCCCTCTCCGACGAAGCCAGCCTTCGCTGGCTCTGGAACCCCGCGAAAGCAGGGTTTAGTTTGTCTGGGAACGGCTTTAGCCGTCGCTGCACAAGAGACCTGCCTCCCGTACAGGAGTAAGGTTACTTCCACAGCTCCCAGTGTTGCGGAGCGTCTTCAGGCATTAGCGCCAGTGTGGAACATCCCATGCCGCCCGACGATTCGCACACGGACTCGCTCACGGGATAGAGCGCTTCGAAGGGGGTTGCCTTCGCGTGCCCGTCGGCATAGATAACGGTGGATTTCTTTGTGTGCCGGGCGTGAGGTCGCTGGTGCCAGGGCTGTCCACTCCCTGTTAGCCCCCAGGCGGCGAAGCTGAAAGGCGGCGTGATATGGTTCATATAGGCTCCCCAGGTATTATGGAGGGGCAAACTGTTGGGACCATCGGGTACGGCATCTGCTACCATGATATGCGTGGCAGGCGCTTCCATACGCGCCATCGCGCCAAATACTCCACTGGCGCCGGGCACAGGAAACGCCATTCCGTATCCCACTCGCCCTTCCAGCCACAGCCGCTTGCCCGCCGTCACGCTGGTATCCAGCTTTTTCGCTTCGGGACATTGTGAATAGAGGTTGTTCTTCGAGTACGGCTGGACAAGATACAGATAGCCGGCAGATACCAGCGAGGTTCCGCATACATCAGGCCACGGACACGGGATAACCACCTGATACGGGGGGTACGTCTCTTCGTAGTCCTGCGCGTACATCATAATCGCCAGTCCGATCTGCTTGCTGTGGCTGGTGCATGCCGCTTGTCGCGCTTTGGATCGCGCTTGTGCAAAGACGGGGAACAGAATCGCTGCCAGTATCGCGATTATCGCAATAACCACTAGCAGCTCAATCAAGGTGAATCCTTTTCGCATCGAGAACCCTCCTAAAACGTTGTTTCGTGCATTCTATAACGGTGCACGGTTAGTTACAGTATACATAATATAGGCACGCAAGTCAAGAGGAAAATGTACGTTGCCTTGATAGCGACGCCTCTTATTCCACAAGCAGCAAATCCGCCGCCGACTTGAACTGCTCTTCGTAAAGGGTACGGTATACACCCGGTTTGCTAACCAGCTCGTCATGCGTGCCGACGTCTACCACCTCTCCTTTATCCAGCACCACAATCTTGTCGGCGTTCACCACAGTAGAGAGGCGATGCGCGATAATGATGCTGGTGCGTCCCTGCATCACGTGCTCCAACGCCTCCTGCACATTCGCCTCCGTCTGGCTATCCAGCGCACTGGTCGCATCGTCCAGTATCAGTATCTTGGGGTCGGTCAAGATGGCGCGAGCGATAGACAGGCGCTGTTTCTGCCCCACCGAAAGCTTGATGCCGTCCTCGCCGATTTTCGTATCGTAAGCATCGGGCAGAGTCAGGATGAAATCGTGCAGGTCTGCCTGCTTGGCGGCGCGCACAATCTCCTCTTCGGTGGCATCGTGTCTGCCGTAGGCGATGTTCTCCCTGATGGTTACCGAAAAAAGCAACGACTCCTGCATTACCATCCCCACATTGCGTCGGATGGAGTCCAATTTAATATCGCGTACATCCACGCCGTCTATCAGCACCTGTCCGTCGGTCACATCATAAAAGCGGGCGATTAGGTTCACCAGCGTGCTCTTCCCTGCCCCGCTTGGTCCTACCAGCGCGACCACTTCGCCTGGGCGGATATGCAGGTTGACATTTTTCAACACCAGTTGTTCTGGGCGATAGCCAAAGCTGACGTTCCGAAACTCTATCTCCCCACGCATACTGGGAAGCGGACGGGCGTTGGGCGAATCCTCGATGTCAGGACGGGTGTCGAGCGTTTCAAACACGCGGTCAATCGCCGCCCCTGCCCATTGCAGGGTGATGTTGAAATCCACCACGCGCACGGCGGGGTCGTATAGGTAGCCCATGTAGAAAGTAAATGCCAGCAGTTCGCCCGCCTGCAGCTGTCTGCCCAGCACCAGCACGCTACCGTAGTACCAGACCGCCGCCGTGCCGACTGCGCGCACCACACCTGCGCACAGACCCAGCTGTTGGTTCAAGCGCACCTGCTTCATGCCCAGCGCGAAGTTCTCCTTCACCGTCTGCATAAACCGGTCGGTCTCGTAGTCTTCGCGCACAAAGGCTTTCACCACACTGATGCCCGCTATTTTTTCCTGTAGAGTGCCCAGCATGGCGTCCCACTTCTCGCGCAGCTGTACACTCAGTTCGCGGATATACTTTAGGTAGAGCTTGTAGACCACCACGTACAGAGGCACGAGCGCCAGCGTCAACAGCGCCAGCCGCCATTCCTTCCAGAAGATGACGCCGGTCACTGCCACCAACGTCACGATATCGGTAATCAGCGTGACGAACCCGCCGGTAATCATGTACTGGATGACGTCGATGTCGCCGGTCAATCGCGCCATAATTTTGCCTGTCTGACGCTGGTCGTAGTAGCTGAGCGAGAGTCGGTTGAGGTGGCGATAGCTCTGAAACCGCAGGTCGAACACCACCCGCTGCCCGAGCCATGTGATGAGGTAGTTCAGCGTGAACGAAACCACGCCGCGTAGGGCATACAACCCGATAACGCCCCAGAACACCCAGTTGAGCGCGTGCCACTTCCTCTGGGGAAACACGTCGTCAATGACGTACTGGAACAACAGGGGCATAGGCACCGCACTGACGGTAATGAGCGCCATCAGCAGCACGGCGGCAATCACCCGCCAGCCGTACGGCTTCAGGTAGCCCAGCAATCGCCGGAAGTTATTCATCGCGTGCTTGCTCCCCTTCCCTGCACGATGCGGAAACGGGTAGGTGGAGGCGGCTTAGAAATCTGGCTATTGTCCCATCGTTGACCAATAACGATGCTCAGCCATGCTTCTTCACCGTAGCCCACCTGGAACCGATATTCTACTCGCTGCACGAGGGTGGTTTGCACATCGACCACGCAGGTAATCGTCCCCTGCCCTTTCATCCCCGCGTACGTCACAGGCTCCGTCCACACCAGTAACTTGAGGTTCGGTTTGTCGGCTGGCTGTTCCTTCGCGCCCAGCAGCTTCTGGCGCAACCAGGGTGAACCGATTGCCAGCAGACGCAGCACGTCGGGGTCGTCATGTTCTTCCAGCCCCAGAAGGTGGCAGTAACGCGCCTCAGCCATCTGCTCCAGCGAGCGCGGTGCCGTTACCCGTGAGGGCGGTGCTCCCTGACGCTGGGTTTGCCAGAGCTTGCCGTCGCAAACACTGCGGAACCAGCCGAAGGCAGACTTCTCCTCAAGATACAGCCGGTTCGGGCGTTGCACCGCCAGCTCGGTACGTATCTCCTGCCCCGCAAGCCTCTTCACTTCCTGTTCCATCCGCTTCCAGCGCGCGGGGTCCGTGTTCTCGTACACGCTCGGTTTCGCCTCCAGTGACAGGTGCTCAAAGCGCGACACCGCTCGAATCTGCAGGCTGGGCACGTTTGTGTATCGCTTCCACACGCGCCTTGCAAGCTCACCCATCTTAACGCGAGTAGACCTCTTCGGGATTAACCAGACGCTCCATAATCACTTTGAGTTCGCCCTGCTCCGTATCTACCTGCCGGAAGAAGCAGCTGCGATAGCCCTCGTGACACGCCGCCCCTGCTTGCTTGACTTTCAGCAGCACCACATCCGCGTCACAGTCTATGTAAACCGCCTGCACCTCTTGAAAATGCCCGGACGTTTCGCCCTTTACCCAGAACTTCTGGCGCGAGCGGCTCCAGTAGGTGGCTTTGCCCGTCTCAATGGTTCGCTGAAGTGCCTCGCGGTTCATCCACGCCATCATCAGCACATCGCCGTTCTCCGCGTCCTGCACGATGGCGGGAATCAGCCCCTGTTCGTTGAACTTGAGTTGTGCGATAAAATCCATACGTTCCCTCTCACCGTTCTCCTGCTGATACATAAATTATACCTGTACATGCCGGAGGATTTCCCCCTGCATGACGAACAGCTTCTGCTCGATGGGTGTGGGGGCATCGTGCAAGGCAAGCAGGTTGGGGAAGGGGTGGGCGTAACCTTCCGGCTTTTTCAGGATGCCGTCCTGATACAGTCCCGCCACCACGCGAACGGTATAAAGATATTCTTAATGAGAATGGGTATCTCCTCCTATTCTCCTTGCAGGATATTCGCTTCACAGCACAAAACACCTGTGTTATGAGCGAACTCGGGTTGATTGTGTACTGCGGAACCGTGCCCTCCACACAGGACCTGGCGCGGGAGATATTGCAAAGTCCACCTGTGCAGATACGCGCAGTCGTGGCTGAGCACCAGACGGCGGGGCGTGGGCGACGGGGTAACCGCTGGTATGACGCACTGGGCGAGAGCCTGCTCATGACCCTGTTGCTGCGCCTTGAGGCACACGAAGTTGTCCGGGCGGGGCAGCTGGCGTTCGTGCTCGCTCTGGCGGTGGCGGATGCCCTGCGCGAGCTGGCGGAACTGGACGTGCAGTTCAAGTGGAGCAACGACATTCTGGTCAACGGGCGCAAACTGGCGGGTATTCTGATTGAGACCGCTTATGACGCTCTCGGTCATTGCTGGGTGCTGGCAGGAGTGGGAGTCAACCTGTTACAGCGCGACTTCCCCGAAGAGATACGCGGCAAGGCAACCTCCGTACTGTTGGAAACAGGGACGGCGCTGTCGGTGGAGCCGCTGGCGCAAAACCTGCTGCGTCATACCGGTCGGTGGGTAGAGGTGTGGCGAAGAGATGGTCTGCCCTCGGTGCTGTGCGAATGGCGTCGTCGTGACGTTACCGCCGGACACCTGTATCGTCTTCCGTCGGGTGCTGTCGGTGTGGCACAGGGCGTTTCCGACACAGGCGACCTGCTGGTAGGGGTGGGCTCACAGCAGGTTACGGTCAGCTCTGCCGAGCCTGTGCATGGGTGTGGTAGTGCGGCTGATCCTTCCTCTGCTCTGTAGGATACTCCGCGAGTGGCGTCGAAATGTATCTCCCCCAGTGGCGACAGAATGCTCAAGGGGGGGAAGCCAAACCTTTCGTGGACAGGAGGTTACGATGCAAGTTGGGTTCTACGGTCATGTCCGCCAGTATCACAACTTGAAGGCGGAGATTGATAAAGCCATCATGGACGTGCTGGAAACGGGTTCCTACATCACGGGTCCCACCCTGGAACGTTTCGAGCACGAGCTCGCTCAGTTCTTCGGCATGAAGTACGCCGTCGGCGTCAATTCGGGTACCGATGCGATATGGCTGGCGTTGATGGCGCTGGGCATCGGTCCGGGCGATGAGGTCATCACCGTCACCAACACCTTCTTCGCTACCGCCGAAGCCATCTGGATTGCGGGCGCGAAGGCAGTGTTCGTGGACACCGAGCCAAAAACCAACAACATCGACGTTACCAAAATCGAAGCCGCTATTAGCCCGCGCACCAAAGCCATCATCCCGGTGCATCTGTACGGGCAGTGCGCGGAGATGGATAAAATCGCCCACATCGCCCGCAAACACAACCTGCTGGTTATCGAGGACTGCGCTCAAGCCATCGACGCGCACGGCGACACCTTCAAAGTGGGCGAGCTCTCCGATGCGGTAGCGATTAGCTTCATCGCCCACAAAAACCTGGGCACGCCGGGCGATGCGGGTGCGGTGGTTACCAACCGCGAAGATGTGGCGATGGGCGTGAAGCGACTGCGCAATCACGGCTCGCTCAAGCGGTCGGTGCATAGCTTCGGCTTCAACAGCCGTCTGGATGACCTGCACGCGGGTATCCTCAGCGTGAAACTGAAGTACATTCACGAGTGGAACAACCGTCGTCAGCAAATCGCGAAGATGTACACCAGCGCGCTGAAAGATACGTCGCTCAAACTGCCCTACGAGCTGCCCGGCTATCGACATGTATACCACCTGTACGTGGTGGAGACGACCAACGGCAAGCGCGATGACCTGCTCAACTTTCTGAACAAGAACGGTATCGACGCCAAGTGCCACTACCCCATCGCCATCCACCAGCAGGAAGGCTTCCCGTGGGGCAAAGAGGCGCAAATCGTGGGCGGAGTGCCAAATAGCGAGTGGAACGCGGCGAACTGTGTCTCTCTGCCGATGTTCCCCGAGCTGTACCAGGAAGAGATCGACTACACCATCGAGAAGGTACTCGAGTGGTGTAAGGCAAACCCGTAGGTGATTGCCATGAGCCAACCGGTATACAAAGTGGTTGTGGTGGGCATGGGCAAGCGCGGGATGCACCATGCCACCACCTTCCATGCCAACCCGCGTTTTGAGGTGGTGGGCATCTGTGACATCGACACCGCTAGGCTGCAGTCTGCCGCCGCCCAACTGGGCAACCCAGTGACCAGCACCGATGCGGCAGAACTACTGGCAAAGACGAAGCCCGACCTGTTCTGCCTCACCACCATGCCCAATATCCGTTATTCCATGATAAAGCTGGCGGTAGAGGCTGGCGTCAAACTGGTCGCCTACGAGAAGCCAATGGCGCTAAGCCTGCGTGAGGCGCGCCAGATTATGGAGCTGGTGCGGCAGGCGGGCGTCAAAACGGTGGTGAGCCACCAGCACCGCTACGGCGCGCACTATCAGAAGGTGAAGGAGATTATCGCCAGCGGCGCCATCGGGCGGGTGCACACTGTCTACGGGCACGCTACCGGCTGGATGTTGCACATGATGACGCACCTCATCGACTACATGCGTTGGTACAACGACAATGCCGAGGCGGAGTGGGTAATGGCTCAGGCAAGCGGGCGCGGCAAACTCACCGACAACCATCCCTCGCCCGACTACATCGCGGGCGTCATCCATTTTGCCAACGGTGTGCGCGGCATCGTGGAGTGCGGTGCGGGTGCACCCGACGTGCCGGAGGTGGACTACTGGTGGCGCAAGGCGCGAATCGGCGCGCAGGGTACGGAGGGTTTCGCCGAGGTGCTGACGGGTGGCGGCTGGCGTGCTGTGACGAAAAACGGCTCCATGCAGGGCCCCGGCACGATGGACTACAACCTTGATATGCCCCCCTACATCGAGGACATGGCACGCTGGCTGGATGACGACAGCGCGGTGCATCCGTGCAACGGTGAGGATGCCTACAAGGGCTTCGAAATCATGATGGCGATGGTGCGTTCGGTGGTGGAGCGCGGGCAGGTTGCCCTTCCCCTCCCCGACGGGCCACCCGAGATAGAGGAGCTTGCTAAGGTGCTGCCGGATAAGCCGGTTCTCCTCTCCATGCCGGAGAATCGGAAGGAATATCCCGCGTAACGGGTAGGGGGCAGGCACACTGCCCCCTGTGAACTTACTTTTTGTTCGATAAGCTGGAGCCGGTGGGTGGACCGATAGTCTGTTAAACGTCGATGCCAATATTTCCCCTGGGGAGAACGAACCTCCTGGTGAGCCGATGCAAACACACCCATCTTGCCTTTCCGCACGCGGGGAGGAGAGACGCCCCACCCCACCTCCCCGCACGCGGGGAGGAGAGACGCCCCACCCTACCTCCCCGCACGCGGGGAGGTGCGATTGTCCCCCTGCCTGCGGGGGGACTACAGGGGGGGCTAACACCTCCCCCTACCTGCGGGGGGACCACAGGGGAGGCTAGCGGTTCGGCAGGAGCCTCGCCCTCCCCAGAATGGTTGAGAGCGACACTTGCCTTGCTCCCGTGAACTTGCTATAATAGGGCGCGTCCCAAAGCGGGAGCAAGGAGTGAGGAGCGCATGATTTCCAAAGCGATTGGTACGGTCACCGAGGTACGTCAAACACGCGCGGGGGTGCAGGAACTGGTTGTGCAGAGTGGCGATGAAATCCGCCTCGCGTTAAACCATATCAACCTGACCGGCGTCGCGGATGTTGGTGATGCGGTGGTGCTGAATACCACCGCTACCGAGCTGGACCTCGGCTCCGGCGGATACGACATCGTGATCCATAACCTGACCCGCCCTTTGGAATCGACCCCAATGGACGGGCATATTGTCCGCCTGCGGTACACGCCAATGCAGCACACGGTGCTGGCGGTGGAGGAGCCCGCCTCGCCCCACCATGAGGTGATGCAGGACGCCACCTCGCTGGACGGGATGCCGGTGGTGTGCTGTGGACTGCACAGTCAGATTGCGCCGGTAGCCGCCGCGCTGTATCACTACGCAGGGGGAAGATGCCGGGTAGTATACGTAATGACCGACTCGGCCTCTCTGGCGCTGGGGGTCAGTCGCCTGGTCCCGGCGCTGAGCGAGGCGGGGCTGATACACGGTGTGGTCACTGTGGGACAGGCATACGGTGGAGACCTGGAGGCGGTGAACGTGTATAGCGGGCTGCTTGCCGCACGGCAGGTGATGGGAGCGGATGTGGCCATCGTGTCGCAGGGAGTGGGAAACACCGGCACGGCAACCACCTTCGGTTTCTCAGGCATTGACCAGGGCATTGCTTTAAACGCCGCTGCCTCGTTGGGAGGGATCCCCGTTGCCTGTCTGCGCATCAGCTTTGCCGACCCACGTCCGCGTCACTATCGCGTAAGTCATCATACGTTGACCGTGTTGAGCAAGGTAGCGCTGACACGTTGTCACGTGCCGGTGCCCGAGCTCGCCCCTCCTCGCCTCTGGGAAGTGCTGGGGCAGCTGGAGGAGCATGGCATCGCGGCGAAGCATCTTATACGGGTGCTGGACGGTTCGGCGGCGCTGGAGGTTTTGCGCAAACATCGCATCCAGGTGACCACCATGGGGCGCACTGTGCTGGAAGACCGTGAGTACTTCCTTGCGGCTGCCGCTGCGGGAGCGCACGCTGCAGAACTGGCTGTAACGCCCGAAACGGTGAAGCAGGTGGGATGAAACAGGTGCAGGAGAAGGTTATTCACTCAGAAAGAGTGTTCACGGGTCGGGTGGTCAACCTGCGGGTGGACACCGTTCGCTTGCCTAACGGCAGAACCTCGCAACGAGAGATCGTAGAGCATCGCGGCGCGGTGGCTATCGTACCCCTGCTGGACGACGAGACCGTGCTGATGATACGGCAGTTTCGGCTGGCGGTTAATGAGGTGCTGCTGGAGGTGCCTGCGGGCACTCTGGAGCCTGACGAGCCACCGGAGGTGTGCGCTGCGCGCGAGCTGGAAGAGGAGGCAGGGTACCGTGCGAACACCCTGCGCAAACTGTTCAGCCAGTACCTCGCCCCTGGCTACTCACAGGAGATACTGCATGTGTTTTTGGCGCAACACCTGGAGAAGACTGCCCAGCGCACGGAGGAGGATGAGAACGTCGAGGTCGTATCTATGCCTCTTCACCGCGCGGTGGAAATGGTGTTATCAGGCGAGATACGAGACGCTAAGACCATTGCTGCGCTGCTGGTCACGCACTACATACTGACCAATCGACGGTAGCACTCCAGCAGATGCTGTGCGGTACGCTCCCAGGTGAAGTGTTGTAGCACGTAGTCCCTGCCCCGTTTCCCCATGTCGCGCCATAGTGGGCGCAGGGAGAGTGCCTGCTGCAGGGCGTGCGCAAGTGCAGTGGGGTCATCAGGGGTAACCAGCCAGCCTGTTTCGTTGGGCAACACCACTTCTGCCAAACCGCCCGCGTCGGAAGCGATAACCGGCTTCTCCGCTGCCATCGCCTCCAGAGCGAACAATCCTAATCCTTCCCGGCGCGAGGGTACTACCGCTACGTCACACGCCGCCCACACGCTATCCAGAGCAGGAAGGAAACCGGTAAACCGCACCCTCTCCCCGACTCCTGCCTGTGATGCAAGCCTTAGCAAAGCATCCCGTTGGGGGCCCTCACCCACAACCAGCGCAAACCACTCAGGAGCATGTGCCAGCGCTTTTAGCAGCACATCGATCCCCTTGTCTTCCATCAATCGTGCAACGCATAGCGCTACCGGAACACCCTCTGGCAGGTTCCACTGCTGGCGGGCGGTCAGCCTGTCCACTTCGCGGGGGCGTATGGCGTCCGCATCAACGCCGCCGGGCACTATTTCGCACTTCGGCTCCGATTGCGGAAAATGACGCAGCCATGCGTCGCGTGCCGCCTGCGAGACCGCCAGAATTCGCCCTGCCGAACGAGCGGCGCGGCTCAGGAGCCAGCGTGCAGGGGGAACCAGATGTTCTGGAGGAAGGTTATGCAGAGTAAAAACCCAGCGGCGAGGCGGCGACAGCGCAAGCACCCCAGCGGCTCGCAGTCCATGCGCATGGAAAAGGTCATAATCCCTTTGCCAGCCCTTTGCCTGCACGGCACAGCGCAGGTCAGCCAGAATCTGTGGGCGGTCGGCAACCTCCCAGCGTAAAGTGTGGTACGATGGTAAGGCGGGGTGCATCGCCGACGGGCAAGCGATCGCACACTTTACCCCTTTCTGCTCGAGGCGCGGTACAACGTTCTGCAGGAAACGCAGCACCCCACCCGCCGCAGGACGTGCCAGATGCAACACGCGCATGGGAGTTTATGGCGCCGGACGTTCCGGCAACCGACGCACACGCACCGAGACCCGCACACTGGATGTCGTCAACTGCACGCCGTCCACAGTGCGTAACGGCACGCTTCTGATAACGTCGGATGTCAGGTTGTCGATATCGATAGGCTCGGTTTCCACACTGTGCACCCGCGCCAGCACCTCTGGCTTCCCCGAAATGACCACCGTACGCGGCTCGATAGCAATCTCCTCGATGGCGACGCTGGGGTCGGGCTTGCCTTTCCACACCGGCGTGACCAGCACCGTCTTGGTGAGGCTCACTGGCGTCAGCTTCAGCACCACCCGTGCGTGCGTGGGACGGATGGTTACGCCGCCGCTAACGGGGCGATTGTCCGCGTCTAGGGCAACAACAGGCAGGTCTTCGTCTACCTCGTCGCCTAACTTCGCGGGCACGGCATTCACAATGAGCCGCCGTACCTGACTGACCTTCTCGCGCGGACCGGACACCACCGCCGTTTCGGGAAAAACAAGGGGGGAGAGGTAGACATAGCCCTCGGGGGGCGTGTTGACAAAAAGACATTCTATCTTGAACTCCTTGCTGATACGTTTGGTCAACGTGACCTGTACCGTTGGAGGGATGACCTCTACCTGTACATCCTGCAGTATATCTTTGCTCAGGTTCAGTAGCACGGGCAGTCTTTGCTTCCCTTCTGCCGAACCGGACACATCCACCGTGGCGCGGATGCCGCGTGGAGCTATCTGTTCCACACTGCTACGCACGCCGGTGAGCACCACTGTCACCTGCGACGGGTTGACTACCGGTGGCTCGTAGCCGTTCTGCAGGTGCTGTACCTCCACGTCTACTGTAAACCGCTGGGTAATAGTGGGGTTTTTCTCCGCGTTAACGTACAGCCATATCAGTATTGCACTGCTCAACGCCATCAGCTTCTCAGGGATGTTCTCGCGAAGCACACGCCACATGCCCCTCTACCTCCTCTCCGCCGGTTGTGCGGACTGTCGCCGACCCTGTTGCCGACGCCAGAAACCCCACGTGGGACGCCAGCGCATGGTCTGGCGCAGGCTTTCCAGCGCCTGCTTCGGCGGCTGCGCGGTGAGCAGACTCATCAGACGCTCGCGCAGAGTATCTTCGCGAAAGCCGCGCTGCAACCGCCCCGAGAAGGCAACCGAGATGATGCCCGTTTCCTCCGAGACCACCAGAGCAACCGCTCCTCTCTCCGATGCGCCTATCGCCGCCTTATGGCGCATGTGCACGTTCTGGTCCGCTATCGGGTTCTCGGTCAATGGAAGCGTGCAGCCGGCGGCGATAATGCGGTCTCCCCAGATAACCACCGCGCCGTCGTGTAGCGGGTTGCCCGGATAAAATAGAGAGGTAAGCAGACGCGCGTTGACCTTTGCGTCGATAGGCACCCCGGGCGAGACGTAGTAGTCCAGAGAGGGATACGGTTCGAACACGATGAGCGCGCCTATTTTCTGCCGTGCCATCTCGGTAGCAGCGCGCACCACCTCATTCACCACCACTGTCAGGTTCTCGCGCCCGACGGGGTTGATGCTTTGTCCCCAGAAGCCAAGCCGTCCCATCTCCTCCAGCACGTGGCGCAGCTCGGGGTAGAAGAGAATGACCAGCGCCACAGGACCCAGGGGGAGTACCTGCCGCATTAACCAGTTCAAGGTAGTTAAGCCCAGCTTGCCGCTAATGTACATCAGCAGGAAAAAGAGGAATAGCCCCGACATGATTTGCCACGCGCGGGTGCCCTTCGCCAGGAGAATAAGGCGATATAGCAAATAGGCCACTGCGAGAACATCTACCACCAGCACCAGCGTGGATGCCACATCCAGTTCCCTTAGTGTTACCAGTAACGGTTTGAATACCGTTTCAACGACGGACAACGCACCACCCTGCTTATCGAGAGTCTGATGGGGACAGTTTCAGTATAGCATAACACCGCTGGCTCTGCAATCGGCTTTCCCCGTTATCTCTGACACCACTGGTGGGCGGAATGTTCCAGCAATTCGGATGCTACCCTGTTGTCTCCGTACGCAACTGGCGGAATTGGACAACGCCTGGCGAGAATTCTCCCGCTACTATCCACTCTACCCCCTGTTGCTCGGCAGTCTTTAGCGTATTATCGGTAGCCCATTCCTGACCGATCACGACGGGCGTAGCACCGCAGCAGTTCGTTGCTCAACAGCACCCGCCTCAGCTCAGCACGCCACTCAGGGTGCTCTTCCAGTATGCGAATCAGGTCGCGAAGGTCGTCCACCTATCATCCTCGTCATCTCCCTGTTCTCGCTTACATCATACCATATCGAGAAACGAGCTATCCACCTGGCGCTCAAAAATCCATCGCAGCAACGGTATCGCTGCCGAGAGGGTTTTCGCACGGTGGCTAATCTGGTTCTTGCGCTCCATCGGCAGCTCCGCCATTGTGCAGCCCAGCTTGGGCAGGTAGAACACGGGGTCATAGCCAAAGCCATGTTCACCGCGAGGCTCCGGGTAAATCCATCCGCGGCACGTATCACGCAGGATATACTCAGCGTCCCACGGCGTGCTGATGGCGACCACCGAGTTGAATCGCGCTCCACGTTGCTCCTGCGGCACGCCGCTCAATAGCTCCAGTAGTTTGGCGATTTTGACATCCCACGGCGTCTCTTCTCCCGCGAACCGCTTGGAGTGCACGCCCGGCTTGCCGCCCAGATAGTCTACCTCCAGCCCGCTGTCGTCGGCAATGCACACCCTGCCCGTATGCGCCACAGCCGCGCGTGCTTTGATGAGTGCGTTGGTGAGGTAGTCGTCGCCGTCCTCTTCGGGTTCGGGATATGGAGGAAAATCGCGCAAAGACTTGATAGCGATGCCGTCCTCTTCCAGCACTTGCAGCAGGGCATGCATCTCACGAAACTTTTTTACGTTGTTGGTGGCGATGACCAGTTCACGCACCATCTACAGGATGTCCTTCAGTACCTCGCGTTGTATCTGGAAGATTTGCTGTAAGCCCATCTGCGCCAAGTCCAGCAGCTTGTTCAGACGGTCTCTTCCGAAGGGCAACCCCTCTGCTGTGCCCTGTACCTCCACGAACTTCCCCTTGCCCGTCATGACCACGTTCATATCCACCGACGCCTGGTAGTCTTCGTCGTAACAGAGATCAAGCAAATCCGCTCCCCCCACTACGCCCACGCTCACCGCCGCCACGATGTCGGTGAGTGGCATGTGTTTGATCATGCCTTTCTGGCGCATCCAGTGCAGCGCTTCCGCCAGCGCGACGAAACCGCCGGTAATGGACGCCGTGCGCGTGCCTCCGTCTGCCTGCAGCACATCGCAGTCGATGGTAATGGTGCGTTCGCCTATGCTCTCCAGCTGCACTACCGAACGCAACGCTCGCCCAATGAGCCGTTGAATCTCCATTGTGCGCCCGCCCGGTGCGCCTTTGGTGATTTCGCGCGGTGTGCGCTGGCGGCAGGAGCGAGGCAACATGCCGTACTCGGCGGTCACCCAGCCGGTTCCCGTGCCTTTGAGGAAAGGCGGAACGCGCTCTTCTACTGAGGCGGTACAAATCACGCGGGTATCCCCCGCTTCGATCAGACAAGAACCTTCTGCGTATTTCATCACCCCCCGCGTTAAGCGCAGGGGACGCAGCTCCTGTGAGCCGCGTCCATCAGGACGTGCCATGAACAGACCCCTTTCTGCTGAGTTGCGTCACTATGATTATAACCGAAAAAGAGCCTGCAGGGGAAGCAACAAAATGGCGCCCCCGAGAGGAATCGAACCTCCGCACCCGGCTCCGGAGGCCGGCGCTCTATCCACTGAGCTACGGGGGCGCGCTACATCTTCATTATAACCTTAATTCGCTCCGTTGTCAAAACTATACGCCGGACCGCGGGCGGCGCAGAAACTGCAGTTCGTTCATGGTAGCACGCGAAGCGACCCGCAGAAACGCCGCCCCGCGATAAGGCATTACCACACTACCCCACCACACCGCTTGCCTGCCGATGAAGGCGCACCAGTCCTGATACTCTTGCCTGCCCTGCGGCAGGCGCAAAGGGGTAAGCCGTGCTCCCGCTTTGTGCAGGGTGGCAGCGCGTTCATGCAAGCCAACGCTTTCAGCGTGCAGGACGTTCACCTCCACGCCCGCGCGCAGCAGGTCCAACAGCAAGCCGGTCAGCACCTCTCCATCGTCGCGGCGAAGCAAAGGCTCCATTATGGTCACGCTGCCCCGTCCGCGCATTGCTTCACGTAGGTCCTGCCCCAGCATCTGGGCGAAATCCGCTTCGCTCACCCACCGCCACGCGCGCTGGTTGTCTATTGCTATGCCTACCAGGCGCGAGCCATCCAGCACCGCTCCCTCGTTTCGTATCCGCTGCAGGATATACCGGAGCAACGCCTGCGGGGGCAGTTTGCGCTCCAGATAGCCCGAATCGCCTACCAGGTAGAGCTCCTGCTGGGCTCGCGTTACCGCCACGTTCAACAGGCGCGCGCTCTCCTCAGCAGGAGTGCTGCCGCGCAGAAACTGCCCCACCCATCCGAACGGCGGCGCGTCCACGCAATCGAAGATGATAGCCTCCCGCTCCTCGCCCTGAAAGCGGTGCACCGTCGCCACACGAACCTCGTGCGCCAAGTCGCAGTCCAGTAGCATGGCGTGAATCAACGACGCCTGCGCGTTATAGGGGGTCACAATGCCCACGCGCCGGAGAGGGTTTTCGGTTAACAACCGTTGCGTCAATCCCACGCACACCAGCGCACTGGCGACGTTGAAGTGGGAGTAACTGCCGGTGCGGTCAGAACAGGCTCGCAACGGGGCGGTGTCTACCAGATAGAGGCACTCTTGCGGTTCGCCGCGCAGATGCTCCGGGGTGCGGAGCATCCCTTCGTACATCGGTTCGTTCACCAGATCACAGATAGGTGTGCGCATCCGCCATTGCTCCGCCAGAGCCACCAGATTCCAGCGGTGCTGTACCATGCCATCGGGGGCAACGATGCCCGCCTGCTGGAAGATGTCGGTGCTCAGCCACTGTGCTTCCTCCTCCTCCTGCACCATGCTGATAGGTGGTAGCTGGCGAAAGTCGCCGCCGACAACCACCCGTTTCCGACACAGTGCCGACATCGCCGCGACGTAAGGCAGCGGAGCCATGCTTCCCTCGTCTATCAGCAACACGTCGAAACGCCGCTCGCGCAGGTAGGGGTCGGTTGCTGCTTTCGCCAGTGTACAGGCAATCAGCTGCGCCTTTTCTATCAGCCGACGCCGTTCGCGCAGGTGGCCATGGTCGCCTTTGCCCTCTCGGTCCGCGTTGCCCGGTGCGTGCGCTTCCAAGTGCGTGCCCAGCAGTAGCGGTTGCAGCTGCGGAAGTTCCGACACGCCGAGGCGCAGTATCGCTCCCTGCGTAATGCGACGTGTCCACTCGCCGTCCGTGCCCACCGCGTCCAGCAGCTTGGTCAAGGCGCGGTCCACCGCCACGTTGGTGTTGGAGACCAGCAGAACGCTTTCGCCCCGACGCACGCACGCCTCGGCAATCCATGCCAGCGTAGTGGTCTTGCCCGTGCCGGGCGGACCCCACACAAAGAGCACAGGCGCTTCAGCAGCCAATTGAATTGCATTGACCTGCTCAGGGTTCGGACGCTCCTGCGCGAGAGCGTTCTCGCGTCTCATACACTGCAATAGCTCTACCACGTTGCTCGTACTGGAAATCTCCGGGATTTCGCGCAGCCCAAAAACCGACTCCACGGTGACCATCTCAAATTGTCGGGGAGAACGAATCTGCTCTTCCAGCAGCTGGTGAAGCCGTTCCAGAATGAAGGTCAGGTCAACCAGCAGCTGGCACGCGCCCAGCGACTCGCCGAGGTCGGCGGTGACCACATGCACTTCGTAACCCAGAGCGAAGATGACCTCGCCCGCCAGTTCGGTTTCGCCGGTATCGACAACTACCGGTGCGTCTTCCAGCGAGGGATGAACCAGTTTCGCTGTTTCAAACCGGTACACGGCTTGCCCATCTTCTATTTGCCGGATGCGCTCTGCCCACACTGCACGCAGGCTTTTGAGGTTCGCCCTGTCTGACTGCTGTGCGAGGATTTCTGCCTCTACAGCTGTTTTGAGGTTTTCATACAGTGCCGTGATGCCCATATTGGTATTATGCGCAAGGCAGGTGGCGTTGTCAACCCGATGCCCGGTCGAACAAAAAGGGTCAGGAGGATTTCCCTCCTGACCACCAGCATGAACCGCTACAGTGTCGAGCAGTTAGCAGGGTCTTCGTATGCGTAGCTCGGAGGATTGCCCGGATAGAAGTTCTCAGGCTTCAAACCGGGTTGCTTAATCCACTTGGCGTGTCCATCGGCGAAGACAAAGTTCGCCCCATTAGCATGACGCCAGTGGATGGCGAAACCCGATTGACCACGCGAGGCGGCGTACGGGTGGAAGGCATCGTAGCGCTGTTGACAGCGAACGGATGCCCAGTCAGGGAAACCGCCTCCAATGTCGTTGTGGTGCCAGGGGTTCATGGTCGAAGCGGCGCGAATCAGACTTCCGTTTCCAAACCAGTCATTCACGCCGGTCTCCCCGATGATAATAGCCTCCGCCACACGCTCGTAAGCCGCCAACGATACTCCCCAGCCCACATGCCAGTTGCCTGCGTAGGCAGGACCGGCGGCGCCGTTGTCGGTGCGGGTCATGTCAGTGGGGTTGACCTTGGGTGCACTCGGACACAGATATACGCCGCTGTTCTTCACATACGGGTATATCCGCTGCGGCCAGTGGATGGCGCTGCCATCCGGTTGTGGGAACCACCACAGCAGGATGGTGGTTTCGTCGTAGTCTTGCGCATACATTGCCATCGCTGTCGCCATCTGCCGCATGTGGCTTAAACAAGCAGACTGGCGTGCCTTATCCCGTGCTTGGGCAAACACAGGGAAGAGAATTGCCGCCAGTATCGCGATAATCGCGATGACTACGAGCAATTCGATCAGGGTAAAACCGCGTCTGGACATCGTTGAGACCTCCTCATTCTTTTGCGTAATCGGTCACGCGCGTTCATTTTAGCATAATCCCCACCGGTTGTCAAGCAAGTTACTAAAATTGAGTGATGGTCCTTGCGTGTCAGTCGCAATTACTCAAATGGAATCCGCAGGATTGTCGTACAACCAACTGGGGAGCGAGAAGAACCTGCTGTTGTGGTGTGTGCCTGCCTTTGTGTATCCTTTCCAGCAAGAGGGAAGCAGCCCGCTGCCCAATGTCACGCATCGGCTGTGCTACGGTGGTCAAAGGAGGCGAGAAAAACGCGCTGGTGTCCTGATTGTCAAAGCCCACCACCGAGACATCCTGTGGCACACGAATGCCCCGTGCTTGCAGGGCGCGAATAGCGCCGTAGGCCACATCGTCGTTCACCGCAAAAACGCCGTCCATCTTTCCGCCTTGGTCGAGGTAGTGGGTGACCGCGTTGTAGGCGTACTCCTCTTCAGGCAGGACGTCGGGTAAGCCGGGTCCTAGTTCTACCGTTTCGCAGATATCGCACTCGGCAAGGGCACGCTGATAGCCTGTGAAACGCCCAACCACCGAGGTCGCACGCCGTTCGCGCGAACCGTTCGACACAAACACGACCTGTCGCCTGCCTAACTGGAGCAGATGTCGGGTTGCCATATAGCCACCGAGTTCGTTGTTTGTCGCTACGAAATCGACAGGTAAACCCGGAATGTAACGGTCTATCAGTACCAGAGGCACCTGCAGTGCCAGTAACTCCTCGTAGAAATCCCTGTTCTCTTCGGGGTCCGCAGGTGCGACGATGAGACCATCCACTCTCTTGTCCAGTAGCATCTGGATGATTTCCCGTTCCTTATCGGGGTATCCGTAGGAACAGGCAAGCAGCACCCCGTATTGGTTTGCTTGTGCTACACCGTCGACGCCCTCCAGAATATGCGAATAGAACCAACCCGTTAGACCGATGACCACCAGACCAATGGTTGAGGTTCTCTGTACCCGCAGACTGCGGGCGACCAGATTGGGACGATAACCCAGTTCGTGGGCGACGCGGAGAACGCGTTCGCGAGTCTGGGGGTGTATCCTACCTTTGTTATGCAGAGCACGGTAGACCGTCGTCTTAGACACCCCTACCTGACGGGCAATGGTATCCATATCTGCGCGTTGCCGTCGCATAGCACCTCCTTAATAAGTTCCGATGTCCGAACCCCAGCGGGGGGTCGGACATCGGGTGTTATCTGGGCATATTCCTCTGCTGCTGTTCCCAGGACTCTTTGGAACGCTTGATCATCTCCAGCACTTCAGGAGGCGGTGGCTGCATCCCTGGTGGTGGCGGGTTCTTCGGACGAGTATACCACCATCCCAAAGCAACCACGACAAGGAGAACCACCGCAATAATCACTACCGCAGTCAGAGGACTCACTTCACGTTTCAACGGTGACACCGTCCTTTCCTCTTACAGCGGTGCGGCGCGCTCGTAGTAATCCAGCTTGTCGCCGTTTTGGAACTTGGCGTGACCGTCCGCGTATGCGGCGTTCTTGCGCGAGAGCCCTGCGGTGTTACCCGTCATGTGGTAGTATACTAGGTCTCCAATCGTTGGCTTCTCGGCAGGGTTAGTCACCGAGGCCAGTGAGCGGCTATCTCCCGAGTGATAGCCAGAGCAGCTGTCTCGGTTGGTAATGATGTAAATAGATAGCCCGTTGTCACAGCGCTCGGTGCCGTTGTTACACAGAGCGGGCATCCAGCAGAACAACGCCGCCGGCTTCGCATAATACTCGTAACTGGTCTTGCCGGTCCAATCCGGACTCCACATGTTCGGTACGGAGATGCCCCACCAGGTCAGCGGTGCACCACTGTCGCTAGGACAGGCAAACAGAGCCATGCTCTTGACGTATGGGCGCAGGCGATACACAATGCCACCGGGGAACGTCGCCGGATTATCGTGTTCTGCCTGCCACTCCCACCATTCCCAGCTGCCCGCGTTCGGGAACTTCTCGTCGTAGTCCTGCGCATACATGACTACCGCCAGCCCCAGCTGCTTCAGGTTGGACAAACAGGAAGTCTGGCGTGCCTTTTCCCGTGCCTGCGCGAACACCGGGAACAGGATAGCTGCTAGTATCGCAATAATCGCGATAACAACCAGCAGCTCAATCAACGTGAAACCGTGTCGCTTCATTGCGTTTTCCCCTCCTAAACGAATTTTGCGTAATCGGTTACGCAACTATATCGTATCATCTTGTGTTACTCTTGTCAAGCCTTTTGTGCATCTTTTTCAAAACCGACGCGAAAAAACCGCACGTTTGCTTGCCCTTGCACACTCCCCTGCCCTTTCGTTATAATGGCGAGTGGCTAACCTGTATCTCAGGAGGTACATACGTTCGATGTCCAAACCCCGCCTTCTCAGCGGAATGCAGCCCACTGGCGTCTTGCATCTGGGCAATCTGGAAGGGGCGTTGCGCAACTGGGTGCAACTGCAAGAGCAGTATGACTCATACTTCTGTATTGTAGACTGGCATGCGCTCACCACGCTTGCCGAGCGCCCGGAAGAGATACCGCATAATGTGCGCGAAGTGGCGATTGACTACATCGCCGCCGGATTAGACCCCGAAAAGTGCGCTATCTTCGTGCAGTCGCACGTGAAGGAGCATGCGGAACTGCACCTGCTTTTTTCAATGATTACCCCGCTGGGATGGCTGGAGCGCGTTCCCACCTACAAAGAGAAACGTGAGAACCTGCAGATAGAATCCGTTTCCTACGGACTGCTTGGTTACCCGGTACTGCAGGCAGCAGACATCCTTATCTATAAAGCGGCTGTTGTTCCTGTTGGCGAGGACCAGCTGCCTCACCTGGAGCTCACCCGTGAAATCGCCAGACGGTTCAACTATCTGTATGGCGAGGTGTTTCCTGAACCGGAGGCATTGCTTACTCCTGCGGCGCGGGTGCCGGGGATAGATGGACGCAAGATGAGCAAGTCCTATAACAACGCCATCTACCTCTCTGACGACGCACAAACCGTGACCCAGAAGGTGAAACAAGCGTACACCGACCCGCTGAAGATTCGCAAAAATGACCCCGGTCACCCCGAAGGATGTGTGGTCTTTGCCCTGCACCAGATATACAGCAAAGACGACGCGACCACGATAGAGAGCGAATGCCGTGCCGGTCAACGAGGCTGTGTGGACTGCAAGATGCAGCTGGCAGGCAATCTGAATTCGGCGTTAGACCCTCTGCGCCATCGTCGGCAGGAGCTGCTGGCGAAGGCGGGTCAACTGGAGCGCATCCTGAAGGGTGGCGCGGAGAAGGCGCGCGCTGTCGCCGGCGAAACAATGAAAGAAGTACGCAAGGTAATGCATCTGGAGTAGGCGATGGAAGTCACCTTTCGCGCTATCCGCCCCGATGAACTGGAGAGCTGTTTGGACGTGTGGGATGCCGCCTTTGAAGAGACCCCACGCGATTATTTCCGCAAGTATTTTACCGGCGACCCCTGGTTTCGCCCAGAGTACACACGCTGTGCCTTCGAAGGCGAGCGGATGGTATCCGCGGTGCAAATTGTGCGCCGGGAGGTGCGCGTTGGGCAGGTGACGCTCACACTGGGCGGTATCGCCAACGTGGGCACGGTTCCCGCCTACCGCTCGAAGGGATACTCTACCCGGCTACTGCGCGACGCCATCGCGGTGATGGAGAACGAGGGTTTTGACTTCTCGATGCTCTTTACCGGCATTTACGGCTTCTACGCGCGGCTTGGGTGGGAAATCCTGCCGGTGCAGGTGATGTCCGCCGAGATTCGCGCTGAGCTTCCCTCTCCCAAGCAGACCTGCCGTATTCGCCCACTCGCCGATGCAGACCTGGACGCCCTGTGCACCTGCTATGAGCAGTATAACGCAGGGCGCAGTCTCACCGTAGTCCGTTCCCCCGCCTATCTGCGCGGCTGGACAGGTTGGGACGAGCGCACCCCAGGCGATGTGTTTGTGGCGGAAGCGGCGGGCAAACCGGTGGGCTATATCGTTGCCCCGATGGGCGACAGGCTATCCATCGTAGAGGTCGGCTGGCTGCCTGCGTACAGCGAGTGCGTCTTCGCGTTAATGCTCCATGTGGCGCGGCTGGCGGCGGAACACCACATCACACAGGTTCGTTTGCACATCCCACGCGACCCCGCGCTGATGAGCGTCGTGCGCGACCTGTTTCACCGTTTCACCTGGCACGAGTATGCTCCTATGGTGCGCGTGATACGCCTGCAGCCGCTGGTGAATAAGCTCTTGCCCGAGCTGTCGCGGCGAGTGCAAATGGTGGGCGCGAAGGGCACGGTGAGGCTGCGCCTGCCGTCGGGCACAGTGGGGCTGAGGGCGAACGGCGAAGGGGTAACGCGCTATGCCAACGCCCTGCCGGAGGTAGCGTTGACGCAGGCGCAGTTTCTGGGACTGGTTTTCGGGTTGACGGGTGCTGAGGAGTTACCGGAGCCTGTTCCTCCGCAAACCCGCGCCCTGCTGAACGTGCTCTTTCCACGCCAACCGGCGATATACTGGGCGTGGGATGGGTTCTAAAATGGTCGAGGAGTGGTACCATGGCTGAACAACACCACATGCGTCGTGAAATACACGAACAGCCGCAGGTGATACGCACTGTTGCGGAAAAAAACGTGCGCTCCGCACAGGCACTGGCGCAGGCTATCCGCGACAGGGGCACACAGTTCGCGATGATCAGCGCTCGTGGCACTTCCGATAACGCTGCACTCTACACCAAATACCGGTTGGAGATAGAGGCGGGCATTCCGGTGGCTTCGGCAGCGCCGTCCATCTTTACGCTCTACAGCGGACAACTGAACCTCTCGCGGGCAATGGTTATCGGCATCAGCCAGTCGGGCAAGGCGCAGGACGTGGTGGAGGTAGTCTCTGCTGCTCGTGCCGCAGGCGCATTGACCGCCGCTATCACCAACGACCCCAGCTCGGAGCTGGCGCAGGTGGCGGAGCATGTGCTGCTGTGTCATGCCGGTGAAGAGCGCAGCGTCGCCGCCACTAAGACCTATACTGCCACCCTGGCGAACATCGCCCTGCTGGTAGATGCGCTGGTAGGGCGAACACGCCCCGGCGAGGACATCGAAGAAGCGGCGCAGGGTATGGAGCAGGTGCTGGCGATGGAAGAGGAGATAGAGCTTCTCGCGGAGCGTTACCGCTATATGTCCGCCTGTATGGTGCTATCGCGCGGATATAACTTCTGCACCGCACATGAGGCGGCGTTGAAGATGATGGAAACGGGCTACGTGATCGCACGCGCCTACTCTGCTGCCGACTTCCTGCATGGTCCTATCGCGGTGGTGGACACCGGCTTCCCCTGCTTCGTGTACGCGCCCAACGGCAACGCTTACGCGACCATGCTCCAGCTGACCGCCAAACTACGCGAGCGCGGTGCGGAGATCGTGGTGGTGTCGTGCAACCCGGAGATCCTGCGTTTAGCCACCCGGATGGTGGTGCTGCCATGTGATGTGACGGAGCGTATCAGCCCGCTGGTGTACATCGTCGTCGGGCAATTGTTCGCGTTCCATCTGTCGGAAACGCGCGGCTACGACCCCGACCGCCCTCGAGGGCTGAGTAAGATCACGATCACCCGATAGGAGACGGCATCATGGTCAATCGGCAACGGTTGGTGGACGACTTTATCGCCCTGTGTCGCACTAACAGCCCGCCAAAGCAGGAGGCGGAGGTCATCCAAGTGGTACTCCCCCGCCTGCAACGGCTCGGGCTGGAGATTCAGCGTGATGAGGCGGGCAAACGCATCGGTGGCAACGCGGATAACGTCATCGCTCGTCTGCCTGCGATCGTCACAGGCGCACCGCCCATCTTCTTCAGTGCGCATTTCGACACGGTAGAACCCAACCCCAATGTGCAGATTATCGTAGAGGATGACCTGATTCGCACCGACGGAAGCTCCATCCTCGGCGCGGATGATAAGGCTGGGCTGGCGTCTCTGCTGGAGGCGATAGAGTGTATCGTGGAGAACGGACTGCCGCACGGCGAGATATGGCTCCTGCTAAGCGTCGCCGAAGAGATTGGCTTGCTGGGAGCAAAGCACCTGCCGCTGGAGCGCATCCCCGCCGCCATGGGCTTCGTGCTGGATACGGGTCCGCCCGTGGGTAAAGTGGTGGTGGGCGCACCCACGCATGACCACCTAACGGTACGGGTGATCGGTCGTGCCGCACATGCCGGAGCCGCCCCCGAGCAGGGCATCAGTGCGATTGTGGCGGCGTCGCGCGCGATTGCCCGCATGAAGCTGGGACGTATCGACGAGGAGACGACTGCCAACATTGGCTCGTTGCATGGCGGGCAGGCAACCAACGTGGTGTGCCCGGAGGTGGAAATCCGCGCGGAGGCGCGCAGTCACAGCACCCAGAAGCTGGAGGCGCAGATAGCTCACATGATAGCCTGCTTCCGCGAAGAGGCGGAGGCGATGGGAGCGCAGGTAGAGGTAGAAACCGCCCGCCACTACGAAGCGTATCGCCTCTCCGAAAACGCCCCTGTGGTGCAGGTTGCTCGTGAAAGCGCGCTTGCGCTGGGCTTGCCGTATGAGTCAAAGCTGGCTGGCGGTGGCAGCGACGCGAATGTGTACAACGCAAAGGGCATCCCCACCGCGGTGCTGAGCACGGGCATGGACCAGGTGCATACCCATAACGAGTGCTGTCGCATCTCCGACCTAGAGAAGACCACCCTCTGGGTGCTGGAGATTGTACGGCGCGTGGCAGAGGGAGCCAGCCAATCGTAAAACTCCGCCAACGGTCTTTGCCTCTCAACAGGTAGATGCGATGCCTGCCGCTGGTGTGGTTACGCACCGCATGTGCGGGCATATAGCGCAACGTGTGCCGATCTGCTACACCGGAGCCAGTTCCGATAGCTTTATCTCCCATTCGGGAAACAGCCTCGGACGGAAGGGAGTATCTCCCTGCACGTGAGTGCGCAGCACGTAGCCTTGCTCTGTCAGCTCGTATTCAGCGATAAGCAGGTTCTCCGAGTCAATCACCCAGTAAAATCGCACGCCCGCCTCTTGATAACCCTCCAGTTTGGTGAACAGGTCGCGCAAGCGTGTGGAAGGCGACAACACCTCTACCACTAGGTCGGGTGCACCGTGTATCTTGCCATCGGCGGCAAGCAGTTGCCCTTCTCGCTCCCGCGCAATGAAAGCAATATCAGCAATATAGCCTCGCCTGTTGGGCAGAGCAACATCCACTTCCATCACCACCGTGCCCGCTCCGCTTTGGCGGCAGTAGTCATGCAGACGAGCGAACAACAGACCGGCAATCTGCTGATGTTCTCGGCGCGGCGAGGGCATCGGAACAAGCTTTCCCCTTTCCAGCTCGTAATAGGGTGGTCCCTCTGGCAGAGACAACCACTCTTCCAGTGTCCACTCCCTTTCCAGCAGCATCGCTTGCTGGCTCATCAAAGCATCACCTCATTCCGATTGTAGCAGAATGCCAGTTAGTGACGCAAGCACCACTCCGCGATTATGCGCACGCGCTCGATGGGTTCCTCGCCGCCGCCTTCGGGAAGCTCGTCGGAGACACCCAGCACCAGGCGCGGGTGAAATAACTCCACCAGTGTCTCCACCATCTCCATCAGGCGCTCGCGCGTAAAAGGCGGCAGGAACAAGATAGCCGGGATGCCGTCCAGCAACACCTTATCGCCGATGTGTTCTTTGATTTCTTCCGGCGTGACGTCGCCCTGTGGCAGCGGAGTCAATGCTTCCAGACCGTCAAATGGCAGGTCTTTCAGATAAGGCAGCAGGGAGCGGAAATAGCCGTCGATGTGCACATGCGTGAAGATACTTGCCCGACGCAGTTGCCCTGACCTCTTCTCCCAAAAGGGGATGAGGTAGCGCTCGAAGTAGCGCGGCGAGAGCAGGCTATCGTGGATGTTCTCCCCGAAGTTCACGATGTGCACCACCCCGCTGGCGATAATCTGCTCGTAGAGGGCGTCGTACGATTCGTCAATGGCGCGCATGGTCTCCTCTACCTCGCGCCGGTTGTCTGCCAGCGCGTAGATGAGGTCTTCCAGTCGCATCCATATCTGTGCCAGAGCCTGATAGGGGCTTTTGGGAACCCAGAACTGCGGTTCACCCCGTTCGCCCATGAAGTCGCTGCCTTGCTGGAAGTTTTCGCGTGAGAAGGTGTAAGTGGTATGCTGATACAACCAGCGCAGGGCGCGCAGGTCGTCTACCGTTTTGACCGCGAACTGCACCGTGCGCCACGGACCGTCTACGGTGCGGGCGTAGCGCTCCACCAGATCGCCGTACGGCGTCTCATAGGCGACATAGCCTTCCTCTTCACCCCAGTGGTGGCGCACCTTCACCTCTGGCGAGAACTGCCGAACCACCGGGTCGGGCATTCCGGTGTAGTAGTGCACATAGCGCATGGAGACTTTCAGATCGTCAAACAGCTCCAGCAGGCTCATTTGCCGATAGCGCAGAGGGAGTTTGCCAAACTGCTTGTGCCAGGCATACCACGGCTCGATACGGGGTTGGAAGAACACATGTGGCAGCGGCTCACCCCGAAACACACACAAGTTCATCTCGCGAAAGGTCATAGAGATGCCTCCCTGATGTTTGTGGTGGCAGAGTCTGGTTCTTGCTAACTCAGCACGGAGCACACAGAGAACACGGAGTTTTTCTCTCTGCCCTCTCTGTGTACTCTGTGGTAAGCAAACTCTAAATCAGCAACAGCATCGGCGATTCCAGCAGTCCTTTCACCCTCTGCAGGAAGCGCGCGGCGGGGGCTCCGTCCAGCACGCGATGGTCGAAGGTCAGGCAGAGGTTCATCAGGTGTCGTGCCACCACCTGCCCCTCGCGGATGACCGGCTTCTCCGCGATTCGTCCCACCCCCAGGATGCCCGTTTGCCCCGGCACGAGCACGGGGTTGAACAGGTCCACCTCATAAGCGCCCAGGTTGGTGATGGTGAATGTGCCGCCCGACAGGTCATCGGGGGTGCTTTTACCGGCACGGGCGCGCTCTGCCAGCTCTCGCAGCTCGCGTGAAATCTCGCCCAGCGTCTTGCGGTCTGCATTTTTCACCACAGGAACCAGCAATCCGTCCTCTACCGCTACCGCTACCCCCACGTTGACCTCCGGGTGCAGAAGTATCTGATCGTCGCGCAAGGTGGCGTTCATCATAGGGAACTCGCGCAGCGCACGCGCCGTTGCCTTCACGATGAAGTCGGTATAGGTCAGGCGGGTACCGTATGCCTTCTCCACCTCAGGGAGCAGCTGCTCGCGCAAGCGCACGCACTCGGTCATATCCACCTCTGCCACCAGCGTCACCGGCGGCGCAGAGAAGAAGCCCTTCACCACGTTCTCCGCCACCAGCTTACGCAGTCCGGCCAGCTTCACCACTTGCGCCCCGGCTGGAGGAGCGGATGGCGCTACGGGAGGTGCGGTCACGCGAAGCACGTCCTCCTTGGTCACCCGTCCGCCGACCCCAGTGCCCGCCACTGCAGTCACGTCTACGCCCACTTCTGCCGCCACCTTCTCTGCCAGAGGGGTCACGCGCGGTTTGGCAGACATCAGCTCCTGCCACACGCTTTCCACATCGCGCTCTAGAATGCGCCCTTGCGGACCCGTGCCTCGCCCGGAAAGCGCTTGCAGCGGAACGCCCTTCTCCTGCGCCAGTCGCCGCGCGCGAGGGCTGATAAACAGGCGTTCTTCCGCAGTGGCTGCGGCAGTCGGCTGGGCAACAGGCGCGGTCCGGACGGGCTCTCGCGCCTCCACCTGAGCGGCAGCGGATGCAGGCTCAGCCTTTGCTCCGGTGCCCAGCAAAGAGGAGATGTCTTCATCGGGGGTCTTGCTGACAATCGCGATAGGCGCGTTGACGGGAACGGTCTCACCCTCTGCCACCAGAATCTTGCGCAGGTAGCCTTCAAAGGTGGAATCGACCTCCAGATTGGCTTTATCGGTCATGACCTCGGCGATGATGTCGCCGCGGCGAATATAGTCCCCTTCTGCCTTCAGCCATTTGGTGATTGTGCCTTCCTCCATCGTCTGCCCCAGCATGGGCAGGTTAAAAAACTCCGCCATCCTTGCCTCCTATTGCTTGCGGTACACCCGCAGATGATCGATGCCGAACCAGCCTGTATCGCCGACCGGCAGGTTTTCCACCTCCACACGCAACTCTTTGACGTCGCGTAGCAAATCCCCTGCTCGCCATTCTATGTTCACCCACAAGCCGGGGCTCAACGTGAACGGCTGGGGAAGGTAGTTCTCGTGTCCCCCGCTATCTACCAGCACCACCGTAGCACGGCAGGTCGCATTCACCTGTGCTGGCAAGAAGATATCCAGTGCCAAGGTGTCTCCGAAGCGTGACCAGTCGCTGGATTCAGGGGACAGCCGGACACTCAGCGCAGGTTCGTACTCCAGCGAGCGGCTCATTACCTTCAGCCAGTATGCTCCCTGGCTCGCGCCACCACGAATGCGTTGGAGGACGGTGGTGTTCTTATCGCCTCGCCAGCCCCCCGCAGCGATTTCAAAGTCACTGAGCACGAAGGTGGGCCCTACCGGCTTCGCGCTCACCGGGGCCGATTCGGCTGCGCTCACCGGCGCGGCTTGTGGTCGGGGAAGGATTCCCCACTCTGCCAGATACCGCCGCCACTGCCCGTCGTTGCCGCTTAGTACAGCCCACGTTCCTGCCGCCACAAGGATAACCGCAACGGAAGCCAAGCCCGCCACCCAGCCCCACCGGCGCTTGCGCGTAGCGGGAATAACCTCCTCGGGTGGAGTGGTAATGACCGTCTTTTCCACCTCCGGCTTGGGGTGATGTGGGTGTGCATGGAAGATGTCCGCCTCACCCCGTACCCCTGAGGTGAGCATCGCCAATCCCAGGTCCTCCGCAAAGGCTCGGGCGGACTGGTAACGCTTCGCCGGTTCTTTTTCCATGGCTTTGCGCAGCACGCGCTCCACAGCGGGCGAGAGCTCTTCCGTAGGGGTAGGCTGTTCGTAGATAATCTTGTGCATGACCGCCGTGATGGTACTGGCGTCGAAGGGCTTGGAGCCGGTCAGCAGTTCGTAGGTGGTGACTCCCAGCGAAAACACATCCGAACGCCCGTCTATCTCATCGCCCACAATCTGCTCCGGCGACATGTAGGCTGGGGAGCCTACCATAATCCCTGCCTGCGTGCGCACGAGGTCGTTTGCCAGACGGGCGATGCCGAAGTCGGTTAGCTTCACGATACCATCTTCCAGCAGGGCGATGTTGTCGGGTTTCACGTCGCGATGGATAACACCTCGTGCGTGTGCATAGTCCAGCGCGCCAGCGACCTGCTTGACGATGTTCAACACGCGGTCCGGCGGGATTCTGCCCTCTTCGTTCAGCACCTCACGCGCGGTCTTGCCCTGCATGAACTCCATCGCGATGTAGTGCATCCCGTTCGCACTGCCCACTTCGTAGATGGTCACGATGTTGGGATGCGAGAGTTTGCCTGCCGAACGCGCTTCCCGCTCGAATCGGCGTACCATGTCCAGTCGCTCGCTTTCGCTGATGATGGAGGGCAGCACCAGCACCTTCAGCGCAACGGTACGCCCGATAAGCTCATCCTGCGCCTCATACACATGCGCCATGCCTCCTACCCCCAGCTGGCGCACAATCCGGTACTTGCCAATGTGTGTGCCTATCACGGAAACCTCACCACTTTCGCTAAGCCTCTACTCCCATTGTCGGTTCGTCATCATGCGTTCTTCTTCACGCTGGCGGTCCCGTTCCGCGATGGCTTCGCGCTTGTCGTACAGTTTCTTCCCCCGCACAATGGCGATTTCCACCTTTGCATAACCGCGCTTGAAGTATATCTTCAAAGGAACGATGGTCAACCCTTTCATCTCCGCTTTGCCCATTAGGCGATGGATTTCCCACTTGTGCAGTAACAGCTTGCGCGGACGCACAGGGTCGGGATTGTAGCGGTTGCCGTGCGAATAGGGGCTGATGTGCATATTGTACAGCCACACCTCGCCGTTCTCTACCTTGCAATAGGCATCCTGCAGGTTCACCCTGCCCGCGCGAACGGACTTCACCTCCGTGCCTGCCAGCGCGATCCCTGCCTCAAAGGTCTCCAGTATCTCGTAATCGTGGTAGGCGCGGCGGTTGACCAGCACCATGCGGTCGCCCGATTGCTTTGTCTGCTGCGCTTTCCCTTTCGCCATAGCATTCCTATTATAGTCTATCCTCCTGCCCGCAAGCAACTGCGGGCAGCCATTTGAAAGCTTCTGCCTCCCTGTGATACAATCCCTGCTGGGGAAGACGGCAAGCAAGGGCAGGTTGCGTTCGCCGTTTGGCACTGTCACGCGCTCTGGAACCGCCTGGCGAAACAAGGGGTATGCTTGTCCCGTCTATACCGGATGGAACGCTTACTCAGGAGGTAGCACACGATGAACTGGCGACAGGTCGCGGTTGTGTTGGCGGCAACCGTCATCGTTTTCACGCTGGCGTGGGCGCAGGTTTCGCCCGATAGCCAGAAGTGCACGGCCCACATGAAGAAGGCTCTGACAGCGGTGCAGATGTATCTGCAGGATTGGGATAACATGTTCCCACCCGCCACCACTGCCCAGAAACTGAGCGAAGCCCTGCAACCTTATGTGAAGGGGGATAAGAATGTCCTGACTTGCCCCGTCACAGGCAAGCCGTACAAGACCAATCCACACATCACCTGGCGACCGAAGAGCATGTATCCCAAGTTGAACGAGGTGGTGGTGCTCTACGACGCCATACCGCACAAGGATAAGCGTTATGCGGTGGGCTTTGCCGACGGTTCGGTGAAGGTGGTTAGCGAGAAGGAGCTGGCAGCCATCAAGCAGCAGGCAAGGCTGAAATAGTTCCTGACAGCGTGCAAATCTCTTTTCTGGAGAGTCGCGTTCCGTCGTGACCACTCCGGTTTAACGGCTCGGGCGCAGCCTCGCCCTCTACCGAGCGGTGCAGAGGTTGGTAGGGAAGTTCCGACCTGTTATGCTGAGCGTCAGCGAAGCATCCCTGTATGTCGTTAAAGCGGGATTCTTCGCTTCGCTCAAAATGACAGGGTTGGTGCACTTTTTGTCATGCTGAGCGTTAGCGAAGCATCTCGTTGTGGCGATACAACGAGATTTTTCGCTTCGCTCGGAACGACGAGGGGACACATGACAGATACTAGAAACCCAGGAGAACTCATGCCGATACGGCACAACCCATACGCGCAACGCCATCCGCTCTGGCTCAAAGGCAATCTGCACGCGCATACCACCCTTAGCGATGGCGAGCTTTCCCCTGACGATACGATAGATGCCTTCATTCGGCATGGCTACGATTACATCGCGCTTACCGACCACGACGTTGTTGCCAACCCTAATGAGGCGCGCTTCCCGCAGATTCTGGTCTTCGCGGGCGTGGAGCACAGCGCACAACAACATATCTTGCGCGTGAACGTCGCCAGTACCCTGCCCCGCGACCTCAGCTATCAGTCGGTGATAGACCTTACTCTGCAAGAGGGAGGACTGGTTATCCTGAACCACCCGAACTGGGGAGAGAACCTCGACCACTGGCGCGACTCGCAGCTCCTTCACCTGCAGCGGTATCACGGCATCGAAATCTACAACAACGTGATAGAGTACCTGGAAGGTAGCCCTTATGCCCTGGACCGTTGGGACAGGTTGTTATCGGATGGCAGGCAGATATGGGGCTACGCAAACGAAGATACCCACCGTACTCTCCAGATAGGTTCCGCGTGGAACGCGGTCAATGTGAGGGAGCGAAGCAAAGAGGCGGTGCTGGACGCGCTGAAGGAGGGACGGTTCTATGCCTCCACCGGCGTGGTGATAGAGGACATTGTGGTGGAAGATGGGTATTACCGCGTGCACACGGTAAACGCTCGCGAACTACGGCTTATCTCCTTACACGGGCAGGTCATAGAGCGCGTCAGCGGTAGTAAGGCAACCTTCTCCCTGAACAAAGCGAGCGTGTACGCTCGCGTGGAGGCGATTGGCGAAAGAGAGGCTCGCGCATGGACGCAACCGGTGTTTGTGGAGTAGGCCGGACCAACACCTCACCCCCGACCCCTCTCCCACAGGGAGAGGGGAGAGTTTGCCCCCCTTCCGTTCTTTTGGGCAGGGGCAAGGGGGTTGACCGGTCGGCGGTGGTTACCGATACAGCGGAAAGCGGTTCCCCCTTCCCTCGTAGGCAAGGGGGCAAGGGGGTTAGGTCTTTCCTGTGCACATTGCTGTTACTCTCCCTGCTTCTCTGCACCACCCTCGCCCACGCAGACACCCGCTGGCACTTTCGCGCCACCATCGGCGTAGACGACGGCGTGCTGGGGCGACCCGGCGCAGCCATCTTCCGCGTGTTTGTCGGCGAGGAGAAGGTGTACGAAAGCCCTGCGCTGAAGGCGGGTGATAATCCCATCACCCTCCATATCCCGCTACGTAGCACCGACACACTCACCCTGGAGGTAGCGGATACCGGAGACGGTCACGGGGGCGACTGGGGCAACTGGTGCGACGCCCGTATCCAGGACGATTCGGGAAAGACCACCATCTGGCTCAGCGACCTGCACGAGCAGGTTCTGCAGGAATGGATAAGCACGCGCAAGGACCGCAATATCGTCGGGCAGCCGCTGAAGCTGCGTGGGCGTATCTATCGCAAGGGACTGGGTACCATCTCCGGCTCCCGCATGAGGTACATCGGCTGGTACGCGCAGTGGCAAGAGCGAGAACGTCGCCTCCGGCAAGAAGAGCAGACAGCGGTGCGGGAGTTACAGTTCCTGCGTCTGGAAGGCAATTTACGCGGAGCGCAACTGCTGGTAAACGGTCGCGCTGTCATCGCACTGCCGCTACAAATCCCGCCCGGTGCTGTAGTACAGATGAAACTCCCCCTGAACACGGAGCGACCCCTCTGGCATCATCCCGTCTTTGAGAGCTTATGGGTACGGTCTAAGCAGGGTTCCGTGCCCCTTCGCCTGTGGCATCCCGAGAACATCCAGCTGCTCTCTCCGGCTTGGGGGGTGGATTTGCCTGTTCTCAACGGCGCGGCGTATCCGGGCGCATCCGGCGTCGGGGGCGAGGCGCAGTTAACCTATCGCTATCCTTTCCGGCAAACCGCCGCGGCTCTGCTCCCCGTGCGGGCAAAAGCGCGCTATACCCTGCAGATGTGGTGTGCTGTGCGCACCTCTTCTGCGCATCATGCCACTTTAAGCGTTGCCATCTACGAAGGACAAACCCTGCGAGCACGCACGCGCTTACTCAGCACAGGCGAAGCGCAAAGCCTGCCTGACGTTCCTCTGCACGGCAACGCTCCGCTCCGAATCGTGGTCGACGATGCGGGCGACGGCAATCTGGACGACGAGGTGTACATCGACGGCGTGCTGGTGGACCGCGCAAACCGCCGTTCCAGCCCGATAACCAGCCTGCCCTATCTGCTGGAGGAAGTCCCGCAGGAGGCGGTTCAGGTATTCCACTTCCCCACGTCCGAAATGCGCAGGAGCGCAGCGTCTCTGTCCACCTCGCTTAGGTCGGCGTTTCGGGTGCAGGCTCCTGCTCAAATAGTGCTGGAAGGCTACGGTGCGGCGATAGAACGGCTGTACCGCTGCGCCAGGCTGGTGCGTGAAGCGCAATCTCTATGGAAAGCGGGCAAGGTATCTGATGCTGCCGAAAGGCTATCCGTCGCTCAGGGGCTGGACGAAGGCAACCCGCAGGTCTATCGCCTGCGCGTGCAGATGGCGAAAGCGGTGGGCAGAAACGACCTCGAACTGCAAGCATGGAAGCGTTTGGTGGAAATCTCCCGTGCCGACCTGCCGTTGCGACGGCAGGCAAAAGAGCGCATCGCCGAACTGTACCGCCTGTTGGACGGCAACCGACCCGAATGGGAGTTTCGCTTGCCGCCTGCTCCTCCCCCCAGTGCCGACATCGGCGCGCTGGTGCAGGGTATCTGGCGATTGCAGATAAAGCCCTCTTCTGTTGCCGATGACACCCAAACGGGCGAATTGCGCTTTACAGTGCCGCGTGATCGCTCCGGCTGGTGGCTGCAGGGCTGCATCGACACGCGCGGACTGGCCCTGTCCGCTTCGCTGGAACGCAGGCAGGGAAACCTCTGGCGCCCTGTCTGGCGTGTGTCGGATTCTGACCCGCAGCAGTTTCCTCTGCTAGAGTATCAGCTGTCGCCTGGCGAGTACCGTCTGCGGATACAGCATGATAGCACGCGCGATAATGTAGAAGGCGCATTCCACGTTGCGCTCGGTTTGCTGCTCTGCCGGGAGAAGCCCGCATCTCCTTCCCAGCAGTGGACGTACCGTCTGCGCACCGACGGCTCCGCCGAGGTGGAAGCGGTCGTGTCAGGAGCCATAGCCCTGCCCATCCCCCTCACTGCGGAGGGGCTTCAGGTGGAAGAGGCGCGATACTCACTACTGCCACCGGTATACGAGTATCTTTCCCGTCTGGAGTTACGCCATGCGCAGGTGCTGTTGCTCCAACCGACAGGCGAGCAGGCTACCGTGCGCTTCCGCTGGCTGGATGCCGCGTACAACGTGCCCATGACCCGTTACGCCCCCGATCGCAAAGAGCACTTCTACTTCCGCTCGCTCGCCGGGCTGGGCAAGGCACAGGGCGAAATGGATGTGGTCGTCCATCTGCCGGAAGGCACGGGCGAGATCGTCACCCTGGTACCGGAACCGCAATCCCGTGAGGGTTCCACTCTGCACTTCCGCCTGCCGCAGGAGCGTGTGGTTGTGGTCAACGCCAAGCACCCTCAGATGGATACCCACTGGCTGTCCGCAACCTATCGTCGGATGAACGTCTATATCCCGGACACCCCCTTCTATCGCCGCTGGCTACCCGAGTATCTCGCTCTGCTCATGCGCATCTACGACCGCGAGCAACGAGTGGTAGGTGGCTATGAACCCGAAGATGCGCTGTTCGTCTCTCTCACTGCCCCTGCCCAGCTGTCGGGCTATGGCGGGGCAACCTGGGGCGGACCGCGTTCGGAGACGTGGATTGCCTGCACCGGTCGCGTGGGACCCTATAATCTGCGTTATGAGGCGGGCGGCGACGGCGTAGAAGCACACGAGCTGAAGTGGGTGTTCCTGCACGGTGTCGGCGAAGGGTTGCCGCACTGGCTGCAGACCGGCGCGGTTATCTACATCGAGGAACAGGGCAAGCTGGCGGGCAACACCGCTTTCCCCGACGTGTGGTATCGGCGCGCGCTGCGTGTGGGCGCACAGAGCTTTCGCAAACGATTCCCCAAACCGCCCACCCCTCTGCAATGGTCGGATAGCGAGTTTCGCCAGCAACCGGCATCGCAGCGAATGCTCGGCGAGGCGATGGCGCACGAGATACTGCATTCTATTGCCCGTCGCTACGGCAACCGCGTGTGGGCAGAACTCTTTCGCCGAAACCGCGAGGGCACGCTGGAGCTGAAAGAACTTCCCGACCGCCAGAAGGACGCCCGGATTATCGACGCGCTGGCGGAGATTACGGGAGACGTGAGAGTCAAGCGAATGTTTGTCCAGTGGGGTTTCCGGTAGGGACAAATGGTTATTCGCTCCCACGTCGTGTTATAATGGTGACCGGAGGCGAGACAAGATGAATCGTGCTGGGGACTGGTTGCGTCAAGCGGAGCGCGACCTGCAACAGGCGCACATCAGCCATGAGAACGGGGTGCACGAGTGGGCGTGTTTCGCGGCGCAGCAAGCGGCTGAGAAAGCGGTCAAGGCGCTGCATCTGCAGCTGGGGCAGGATGCGTGGGGACATTCTGTCGTAAAGCTGCTGAAGCAACTTCCCGATGAGATCGAAGTGCCGCGCGAGCTGGAGGAAATAGCTAGTGTTCTGGATGCTTACTACATCCCTCCGCGTTACCCCAATGGGTTCTCTGAGGGTGCTCCCTATGAGTATTACACCCGAAAACAAAGCGAAGAGGCGATACGCTATGCCCGTGAGATCCTTGAATTCGCCCGTGCTCAAATGGCTCGATGCCGAGACCGTTCATCTGGCGGTACAAGCGTGGGCTGAGCACGTCTTCGCCCGGTACCCTGCTGTGGTGAGGATAGGGCTGTTTGGCTCGTATGCGCGTGGTGATTGGGGGGTCGGCAGTGATATCGACCTCGTGATTATCTTGCGGGAGACAACGATACCGTTCATTGAAAGGGCTCGCCACTGGGACACCTCCGACTTGCCCCTTTCCACAGACCTGCTGGTGTACACGGAAGCCGAGTGGCAGAAGATGCTCTCGCAAGGACACTTTGCCCGACGCATCGAGCGCGAGGCGCGATGGTTCTACCCGGATTCTGCAGATTCTTTCGCCAGCGACAGTGCGCTCTCATAACGGCGCTGGTCTATCTTCCCTTCCTCCACTGCCTCTTTGACCGCACAATCGGGTTCGGTGTCGTGCTGACAGTCGGGAAAATAGCACTTTCCCAGATACGGGCGTATCTCCGGGAAGGCTTCCCACACCGTTTGGGCGTCCACAGCCCACAGCTCCAAATTGCGCATTCCGGGCGTATCGGCAATCCAGCTCCCTTCGCCCATGCTTATCAGCTGCGCGAGGGTGGTGGTGTGCCTGCCCTTGTGCGTCGTTTCGCTGACCTGTCCCACTTTCAACCCCAGACCGGGTTGCAGGGCGTTCAGAATGCTGCTCTTCCCTACCCCGGAGGGTCCACACACCGCTGCGATTTGTCCGCGTAGTCGCTCGCGCAGACACTCGATATTATCGCCTCGTGTCGCGCTGACCCGAATCACTTCATAGCCGCACCGGCTATATACCTGCAGGTGGTTTTCGGTCTGCGGCTCGATGGGCAGGTCGCACTTGTTAGCGACGATGAGGGGGTGCAGTCCGTTCGCATACGCCGCCACAAGGAAGCGGTCCAGCTGCCAGGGGTCCAAGCGAGGCTCTAGCACCGAGAAGACAATCAGCAGCAGGTCGATATTGGCAACGATAACCTGAACCTCTTTCGTTCGGGGGATAAAACGCACCACCGCGGAGCGACGGGGTTCCACCTCGGTAATGACCCCCTGATGCGGCGTGGTATAGTGGAACCACACGGTATCGCCCACTGCCACAGGGTTGGTCAGCCGTTTGCGTTTTGCCTGGATGACGCGCGGGGCCCGGCTGGCGCTTTCGGTCACTACCAGCTCCTTCTTCAGGTTGCCGCGCAGGGTGCAGAGCACCTCGCGCCCCTTGTGAAACACCGTATAGTTGCCCGCGCTGGCGCGGATGACGATACCCTGTAGCCGATTGGCTTCCTTCATGATAACCTGTTCCGATACGCGCGTTCCGCCTCCGCGTAGACTTCCTTGATGGGCACGCGATGCTCCTCTGCGCGTGCCGCGCAGTCGGCGTACTCGGGCGAAGCGGTCATCTCCCTGCCGTTCCAGATACCCACCTTAATGCGCACCTCTCCGTAGTGCGTGTGCACCGTTTCCCAGCGTCGCTCCAGACACAGCCTTTGCCAGCGGCTGAAGCGCGCCCCGAAGGTAGTGGTCTCCCGGAAAAGGGTCTCCAGTAGGGCTATCTCCCTGCCCGGCTCGCACAGCACGCTCAGCTGTGTGGCAGGACGTCCTCGCTTCATGGTGATAGGGCTATAATACACATCCAGCGCACCCGCCTCGAACAGCTTCTGTTGCACCGGGGTGTACCATTCCGGGTTCATGTCGTCCAGATTGACCTCAATCAGCACGGTATCCTGCGCGGGCAAATCCGGCATCATCTCGCCAATAACTACCCGCAACAGGTTGGGACGCGCTTCGAACCGCTTTTTGCCTGCGCCGTAGCCCACCTGCTCTATCCTCATGCGAGCAAATCCGCCGAAGCGTCTCGCCAGAGCGACCATGAGAGCCGCGCCTGTGGGCGTAACCGTCTCGCCCTGCACGGTATCGTCAGGGACAACCTCCGCGCCTTTGAGCAGCTCCAGCACCGCCGGCGCAGGGACCGGTATCATCCCGTGCGCTGCCTTCACGAACCCGCGCGACATCGGCAGAGGCGAACACTCGATGATATCCACATGGAGCGCGTCCAGCAGCACGCACACGCCGAGAATATCCGCAATGGCATCCACCGCGCCTACCTCGTGAAAATGCACCTGCTCGACCGTCGTGCCGTGTACGCGCGCTTCTGCCTCCGCCAGCCGACGGAACACTTCACCTGCCCACTCTTTCGCCCGCGTTGATGCGGAGCTTTGTTCGATAATCGCCAGCACGTCGGACAAATGGCGGTGAGGTTGTTCCTTACCGGAGTGGATACTGACGTCTACCGCCTCTATCCCGTTGACGGTCATTCTCTCGATACGATAGCTCCAGCCCTGCAGGGGCAGACTATGCCACGCCTCTTGCAAAGCCTGCTGCGATGCCCCTGCGCCGAGCAGTGCCCCCAGAGCCATATCGCCCGATATGCCTGAAAAGCAGTCAAAATAAGCCACGCGCATCCCATTTCCCCGTATCTCTTGCCGTTGTCACGATACCTGTTGTATGATACACTTAGCCTTGTGAGGTTGGTTTCCCTTTCGGAAGGAGGTTACTCATGAGAGTGTCACGATGGAGATGGTCTGTTATCGTCGGTATCACCGTGCTTAGCCTGGCATCGTCTGCACAAGAACCACCAAAACAGCCTGCTGGTGCGAAAGGGGCGCAACCGTTCACCCGTACTGCGGCGCCGGACCCTGCGCTCCCGCCCGTGGCGATGCTGGCAAGGCTCCTGGTGCTAACCCCGGAGCAGGAGCAGAAAGTACGCCAGCTCTTTGCCGAACACAACAAGAGCTATGGCGAGATACTTCAGCAAAAGCTGCAGCCGAAGGAGCGGCAGCAGAAACTGCGCGAGCTGCGCAAGAGCCTGCAGAAGAAGCTGGAGTCCGTGTTGACGCCACAGCAGCTACAGAAATTGCGCCATCTAGACCCGGAGGCGATGCTGGTAGACAGGCTTACTATAGCCTTAAAGCTCACGGACGAGCAAACCACCCAGCTGCTGGAGGTCATGCGCGAGCAGAGCGCCGGTATCCGCGCCATTGAAAAACAGGCACAGGAGAACGGCTGGAGCGAGCAGCAAAAGAAGCAAAAGCTGGCGGAACTGCGCAAACAGATGGATGAGAAGGTGAATAAAATCCTGACGCCAGAGCAACAGCAAAAGCTCCGGCAAATCCTGCAGGGCGAACCCGAGAAACCGACAACACCTCCAAAGGAGGAACAAAAGCCGTCTCCGTAGCCTGCGCTTCCTGCTATTTTCGCCATTTGACGAAATCGCGTAAACCCAATATAATGATGCGCAAGTGAGAAGCAAGGAGGAATGCACGTGAGTACAACGACGCATTTTACTTTGAGCCAGGCGGACATCCCGACACACTGGTATAACATCCTTACCGACTTACCGGAGCCGCTGCCACCACCTCTGCATCCGGCTACTCAGCAACCCATCAAGCCGGACGATATGCTTGCCATCTTCCCCGAGAACCTGGTGATGCAGGAGTTCAGCCCCGACCGATGGGTGGAGATACCGGAACCGGTTCGGGAGGTGTATGCCCTGTGGCGCCCAACCCCTCTCCTGCGTGCGGTAAGATTGGAGAAAGCGTTGCAGACCCCGGCGCACATCTACTACAAGTACGAGGGCGTGAGCCCCGCTGGTAGCCACAAACCGAACACCGCCGTCGCGCAGGCATACTATAACAAGATAGCTGGCATCGAACGGTTGGCAACAGAAACTGGTGCAGGGCAATGGGGTTCCGCGCTATCACTGGCGTGCCGATTGTTTGGGCTGGAGTGCACCGTGTATATGGTGAAGGTGAGCTACTACCAGAAGCCCTACCGCAAGATGATGATGGAGACATGGGGCGCGACCGTCTATCCCAGCCCCAGCGAAAACACCGAATACGGACGCAAACTGCTGAAGGAAGACCCCGACTGCCCGGGTAGCCTGGGCATCGCCATCAGCGAAGCGATAGAGGACACGGTGCGCTCAAAGAACACGAAATACTCACTCGGTAGCGTGCTGAACCACGTCTGCATGCATCAGACCGTCATCGGACTGGAGTCCATCAGGCAGATGGAGATGGCAGGTGAAGAGCCGGACGTGATTGTCGGCTGTGTAGGCGGTGGAAGCAATTTCGCCGGTCTGGCGTTCCCCTTCGTGCGCCAGAAAATCACCGAGGGCAAGAAGTATCGCGTGGTAGCAGTTGAGCCGAGCGCATGTCCATCGATGACAAAGGGCGAACTGCGCTACGACTTCGGCGACACCGCAATGACCACCCCCCTGCTCTGGATGTACACGCTGGGGCATGACTTCATGCCGCCCAAGATTCACGCCGGCGGATTGCGTTATCACGGCATGGCGCCGCTGGTGAGCCACCTGTACAAGCTGGGGCTGATTGAGGCGGTTGCCTACCCGCAAACGAAGGTGTTCGAGGCGGCGGTGACCTTTGCCCGCACAGAGGGGGTTATCCCCGCGCCCGAATCGGCTCATGCGGTACGCGCCGTGATAGACGAAGCCATCCGGGCGCGCGAGGCAGGCGAAAAGAAGGTTATCTTGTTCAACCTGTCCGGGCACGGACTGCTGGACCTCACCGCGTACGAGGCGTACCTGTCCGGTTCGCTGCAGGACGTGTAATCTGTCT